>JAKQTN010000036.1 GCA_029563075.1 Pseudomonadota bacterium | reverse complement strand
ATCGACAATCGGCTTAAGCTTGGCGGCTTGGGCAATTTCGATATCTGAAAGCATATTAACGGCGTCCCAGAATGCTGCCCAATACGCCACGAATGATACTGCGGCCAAGCTGGGAGCCGATTGCACGTGCAGCCGATTTGGCTGCGCTCTCCAGAATCGTATCTGAGCGGCCGGACTTTTTCTCTTCGCCCAGAACTCCGCCCCAGTCGAAGCCTTTTCCCTCTTCTACAGTTTCTGCTGATTGCGCTGCACGTGCTTTGAGCACTTCGTAGGCAGATTCCCTGTCGACTTGCTTTTCATAAAAGCCGCGCACAACCGAGTTATTTATTACTGCGCTACGTTCAGAATCTGTCGCTGGTCCAATGCGGCTTTGCGGCGGACAAATGAACGCACGCTCAACTGGCGTTGGAATGCCTTTCTCATCCAGGAATGACACCAAGGCCTCGCCCACACCTAGCTCGGTAATCACCGTCGTTACATCTATTTTTGGATTGGCTCTGAAAGTTTCTGCCGCCGATTTCACTGCCTTTTGATCGCGCGGTGTAAACGCCCGCAACGCATGCTGGACGCGGTTGCCGAGCTGCCCAAGCACAATATCCGGAATATCCAGTGGATTCTGACTCACAAAATACACGCCAACGCCTTTGGAACGAATCAATCGGATGACTTGCTCGATTTTCTGCATCAATGCTAGTGGCGCATCCGTGAATAGCAAATGTGCTTCGTCAAAGAAAAATACCAGCTTGGGTTTTTCCAAATCACCTACTTCTGGCAACTTTTCAAACAGCTCTGAAAGCAGCCACAGCAGTAGCGTTGCATAAACCCGCGGTGAATTGAATAGCCTGTCGGAAGCCAGAATATTAATCACGCCACGACCCTGGCTGTCAGTTTGCATCAGGTCATCCAGATTCAGCGCCGGCTCACCAAATAACAGGTCGCCGCCTTCAGTCTCAATCTGCAGCAAGGCGCGCTGCAGTGCGCCGACGCTGGCCGCGGAGATGTTGCCATATTCGGTTTGATATTCCGCCGCGTTTTCTGCCGCATGCTGCGACATGGCACGCAGATCCTTTAAATCCAGCAGCAGCCAGCCCTTATCATCGGCAATCTTGAAGATGGAATTAATCACGCCGCCCTGCACATCATTTAGATTGAGCATGCGCGCCAATAACAATGGACCCATTTCAGCGATAGTGGTGCGCACCGGATGCCCTTTTTGGCCGAACACATCCCAGAAGGTCACAGGGCTCGCTTGCGGTTTAAAATCGCTTAAGCCAAGCTGTGCAACCCTGGCGTCCACCTTTGGATTGCCACCACCCGCCTGACTCATGCCGGACAGATCCCCTTTTACGTCTGCCATGAACACCGGCACGCCGAGTGCGGAAAAACCCTCGGCCAAGCTTTGTAATGTCACGGTTTTACCTGTGCCGGTCGCGCCTGCGATCAGGCCATGCCGGTTGGCCATTTTAGGCAATATATGAAGAAAGTTTTCTGCTTTTGCGATTCGGATTGGACTGGTCATTTTATGTTAGGATTTAATTTATGTGGCGATAAATGATAGGTTAGATTTCGCCTTTACGCGCCTTATCCATCAGCTTGATCAAGGCATCCTCAAGTTCCTGTGCTGATTTTTTGGCACGCTCGGTCGGGTTTTTAATGCTTTTGAGATCATACGTTGGGCGATCCAGCGCTAAATATAATTTCATTTTTTTATTGGCATCTGGTTTTTCATACAGCGCAATGCGGCATGGCGCGAATACCAGAAACTCGGGGTGATCAAGCATGATCTCGGTGCCCATGCTGAGATTGCAGAACGAGTGCACCTCTTTGACACCTTGCGGATCAATACCACGCAGCTTCAAATGTTCGCCAATCGGAAAGTTGGCCGGATTCACAAAATTCATGCCTTCTGAAATGAATTTCAGGCTATCCAGCACGTCCTGATAACTGACACCTTCTTTCACAGGCACTTCATAAATAGCGCTGTTCAAATCAATGCCAGGCAAGCCGTTTGGCATCGCCTGCAGCATGGCAGGCTGCGTAGTCCTTTGGCTGGCGCACGCGCCCAGAACCACTACCAATGCAATGCCAGCGATAGCTTTAAGCTGCTTCATGTTAATTCCAGACTCAAATCAGTATGTACGATACACCTTCATTGCTTCATCCACCGCCCGGCGGTCGTATTTAGGCGCAAGCAGTTCAATAAAGCCGTAAAGATAGCCGCGTAAAAAGGCATCTTTGCGTATTCCCAAGTAGGTCGTACTCGGTGGGAACAAGTGACTGCAATCCAGACGCACCAAATCTTTGTCGCGCTCTTCATCATAAGCCATATTTGCTATCAAGCCTACCCCCAACCCCAGGCTGACATAGGTTTTAATCACGTCGGCATCAATCGCGGTCAGCACGACATTCGGCATTACGCCGGCATCATGGAACACCTTAGAGACAATAGTGCTGCCGGTAAACGCAAAATCATAGGTAATCAGCGGAAAACTAGCGATTTTGGCCAAGGTGAGCGGCACTGCATCAATCAGGCGATGTCCTTTCGGCACCACCACGCAACGGTTCCACTCATAGCATGGCAGGCATAGCAGCCGGTCATCAGAGCTGATCATTTCAGTCGCGATGCCAATATCCGCTTCGCCGCTCGCCACCTGCGCGGTGACCTGGCTAGGATTGCCCTGATGGATACTGAGTTTGACATGCGGATACATTTCGATAAATTGCTTGATGGCTGAAGGCAGTTTATAGCGCGCCTGAGTGTGGGTAGTCGCAATCGTAAGCGTGCCGGTTTCCACCTTGCTGAATTCGTCGCCTACCCGCTTGATATTTTGCATTTCAAGCATCACCGTCGCCGCCAGCTTAACAATATGCCTGCCAGGCTCGGTAATGCCGGTTAGACGTTTGCCATGGCGCTGAAAAATCTGCAGCTTCAGCTCATCTTCCAGCATCTGAATCTGCTTGCTCACGCCCGGCTGCGAAGTATGAAGTGCCTCGGCAGCCGCAGAGATACTCAAGCCCTGGCGGGCCACCTCATGGATATATTTCAATTGATGAAGCTTCATACAAAATCTCTTTTCGCTAAAGCAATCGTTATAACCAAATAATATACCAAAATAACAAATTAGTATTAAATAATTATATCAATTACTGATATATTACGCGCCTTAATGACTTACCTAGATTAGTTAACACATGGATTTTGCTTATTACATTATTGCCGGTTTTGTGGTCGGTTTACTGGTAGGACTCACCGGCGTCGGCGGCGGTTCACTCATGACGCCCATTCTGCTGATATTTTTTAACGTCAAAGCCGCCGTAGCGGTTGGTACGGATCTGCTCTATGCCTCCATCACCAAATCAGTAGGCATTTTTGCACATGGGAAACTGGGCAATATCGATTGGAAAATCGTGCGCTTGCTCGCTTATGGCAGCGTTCCTGCCGCTATCATTACCACGCTGTATTTAAGAAATGCGGGCGTTGCCTCAGACGCCACGGTAGCCAGCATCAAATTCTGGCTCGGCATTGCTTTGCTGCTCACCTCGCTGTCCGTGCTGTTTCGCAATCAGCTCACGAAACTATCCAAAAAAGAACACTGGGTTAGCCCGCAATACGCACCGATATTAACAGTTATTTTAGGCTTAATACTCGGGTTTATGGTGACGCTGACCTCGGTTGGCGCCGGCGCGTTGGGCGTCACCGCCTTGCTCATCCTCTATCCTAAGGTGTCGATTACGCGAATTGTGGGCACCGATGTAGCACATGCCGTACCATTGACCCTGGTAGCAGGTTTAGGCCATGCCAGCATTGGCACCGTTGATTATCAATTGCTTGGAACTTTGCTCATTGGGTCAATTCCCGGCATCTGGATTGGCAGTCATTTAAGCTCCAAGGTCGCAGAACACTGGGTGCGCACCGTACTAGCGCTAATTTTAGTATATGTAGGCCAAAAACTGGCTTTCCCGCAATTCAATCAATTGCTTGGTATTTCAGTATTATTATTTTTAGTAGCCTACAAGCAACTGGGATTGAAAAAAACCTGAGCGTGCGCTTATTTTTGAATTGGCACTTTTTAGATTAAAATGACGGGTTAAGTTTCAAGCAGGGAAATTATGTATAAATACGATGCAATAGACCAGCGAATAGTCGATGAGCGTGTGGCGCAGTATCGCGACCAGACGCGCCGTTTTCTGGCAGGGGAATTGTCCGAGGATGAGTTCCGCCCTTTACGCCTGCAAAATGGTCTTTACATTCAACGGCACGCGCCCATGCTGCGCATTGCTGTGCCTTATGGCATGCTATCCAGCCGCCAGTTGCGCAAACTGGGCGATATTGCCAAAAAACACGACAAAGGCTACGGCCACTTCAGCACACGCCAAAATCTGCAATTGAACTGGCCAAAACTGGAAGACACGCCGGAGATTCTGGCCGAGCTTGCCAGCGTTGAAATGCACGCCATTCAAACTTCCGGCAACTGCATCCGCAACATCACCACCGACCAGTTCGCTGGCATTGCGCCCGATGAAGTGATTGACCCGCGCGCGATGGCGGAAATCATGCGCCAATGGAGTACGTTCCATCCGGAATTCGCATTGCTGCCACGCAAATTCAAAATTGCCGTGAGCGGTACCAAACACGACCGCGCCGTAGTGCAGGCACACGACATCGGCCTGGAGTTCTATACCGACGCACAAGGTAAGATGGCGATTAAGGTCTGGGTGGGTGGCGGTTTGGGACGCACGCCGATACTGGGCTCAGTCATTCGCGAGCATTTAGAGTGGCAGCATGCCCTTACCTACTGCGAAGCCATTATCCGGGTATATAACCTGCACGGCCGCCGAGACAATATGTACAAAGCGCGCATCAAAATTCTGGTGAAAGCGCTAGGCATCGACGAATTCCGCAACCAGGTAGAAACTGAATGGGCGCACCTGCAAGGATCACTAAACACTATTACCGAAACTGAACTGAAGCGTGTTGGCCAGCATTTTGAAACAATGCCTTATGAAACATTGCCATCGCACGATGCAAGTTTTGATATGGCTGTCGCCAGCAACCCGGCTTTTGCAGCCTGGGTGAAGCGCTGCGTGCATCCACACAAACAAGCGGGTTACCGCGCAGTGACGCTCTCGCTTAAGCCACATGGCAAGGCGCCCGGAGATGCTACCAGCGAGCAAATGTGGACAGTGGCTGAGTTAGCTGAACAATACAGCTTTGGCGAATTGCGTGTTTCACATGAGCAAAACCTGATTTTGGCTGATGTTAAACTTAGTGACTTGCATGCTGTTTGGGAGAAGGCTCGCGCTGCAGGCTTAGCCACACCAAACATTGGGCTGCTCACCGACATCGTCTGCTGCCCCGGCGGCGATTTCTGCAGCCTTGCAAACGCTAAAAGCATCCCGATTGCAGAAGCCATTCAGATGCAGTTTGACAACCTCGATTACCTGCATGACATCGGCGACATCGAACTGAATGTTTCCGGCTGCATGAACGGTTGCGGGCACCACAGCGTTGGCCATATCGGCATTCTGGGCGTGGATAAAGACGGTTCGGAATGGTATCAAGTTTCAATTGGCGGCAAGCAAGGCAATGACGCCAGCTTGGGCACGGTGATTGGGCCATCGTTCTCAGCCGATGAAATGCCTGAAGTGATTCAAAAACTGATTGACGTATACATCAAGGAACGTACACCAGAGGAACGCTTTATCGATACTGTGCGCCGTTTAGGCGTAGCACCCTTCAAAGCGAACGTGTATGCAAAAGAAGAGATTGCAGCATGAGTAATTTAATCCAGTTAAATCAAGGCATTGCAAATATAGCTACTGACGCATGGACGCTAGTACAGCTTCCCGCTTCTCAGGTGGAAGAGCGCAAACAGGCGGGCAAAGTGGTGCTGTTCAAGCTTACGGGCGAAAATACCGTCACAAATGAGCAAATTGCAACTACCGCTATCCCCGCCACTGGCAAAATCATCGTGCCATTGAGCGTGTTCATTACACGCAAAAATGAGCTTGCAAGCCGTATCCAGCAAGGCGAGGTAGGCGTTTGGCTGGCCACGCATGAGGTTCTGGAGCATCTGGTTAAAGACCAGCCTGATTTAAACACCTTGCCCATTATCGCAATACACGTAGAACGATTTGCAGACGGACGCATTTTCTCGCTTGGGACGCTATTGCGAACACGCTATGGCTACAAAAATGAACTGCGCGCTTTTGGCGACGTGCTCAGGGATCAACTGTACTTTTTAAAACGCAGCGGCTTCACCAGCTTTCAAATCCGCGCCGATCGCTCCGCACAAGATGCGATTGCCAGTCTGAATGACTTCTCGGTGCCCTATCAAGGCGCAGTAGATGAGCCGCGACCTGTATTTCAACGCTATAACAGGACTGCCTAATGAGCGATACCGTCTCTATGCTCAAACCGGTGGCCAGCAACCCTGCGACCAATCCAACATTGACTGATACGCTTGAAGCTACTGTTCACGCTAAAAAAGGAGAAGTGCTTGATGTGCTGCATCAAGCGGCCAAAGAATTTGGCGCAGAAGACATTACCTTCGCCAACAGTTTTGGTGCGGAAGACATGGTGTTAACGGACATCATTCTTAACAATGACCTGGGCATTGGAATATTCTCACTCGACACAGGCCGCCTGCCAACAGAAACCTACGACTTAATGGCCGAAGTAGAAAAGCATTACAACACCAAGTTGGATATATTTTTTCCACAAGCGCAAACGGTTGAGTTTTACGTAAAAAATCATGGTATCAATGCGTTTTATGAAAGTGTTGAATTAAGAAAAAGTTGCTGCCACATGCGAAAGGTGGAGCCGCTGCAACGCGCGCTGAAAGGCAAGCACGCCTGGATTACCGGCATGCGTACTGCACAGGCAACTACGCGCGCCAGCTTGCCTGTACGTGAGTTTGACGATGCGAATAAGCTTGAGAAATTCAATCCATTAAGCGATTGGACAGAACAAGAAATTTGGGCATATATCCGCATGTTTAACGTGCCTTACAATGCACTACACGACCAGTTCTACCCGAGCATTGGCTGTGCGCCCTGCACCCGTGCGGTTGCTGTGGGTGAAGATGTACGCGCCGGCAGATGGTGGTGGGAAGATCCGAATAATAAAGAATGCGGCCTTCACGTAAAGAAATAGATTTAAAGTTAAATATTAATATAATTTTATAAGTTATTGAAATGTCAATTAAAAAGCAACCATACCATAATCCACTCTCGCATTTGGACTGGCTAGAAGCCGAAGCCATCCATATCCTGCGTGAAGTCGCAGGACAATGCAGCAATCCTGTACTGTTATTTTCCGGCGGCAAAGATTCGTTATGTATTCTGCGCCTGGCGGAAAAAGCTTTTCGTCCGGGCCGCTTCCCTTTCCCTTTGATGCACATCGACACCGGTCACAACTATCAGGAAGTGATTGATTTCCGCGACCAGCGCGCAGCAGAGCTTGGAGAGCGCTTGATTGTGCGCTCGGTGGAAGATTCGATGAAACGCGGCACCGTGGTACTCAAATCACCGGATGAACCGCGCAACAAGCACCAGTCTGTCACCCTGCTGGAAGCCATTGAAGAATTCGGCTTTGATTGCTGCATTGGCGGCGCACGCCGCGATGAAGAAAAAGCGCGTGCCAAAGAGCGCATCATGAGTTTCCGCGACGAATTCGGCCAGTGGGATCCTAAAAACCAGCGTCCCGAGTTATGGAATCTCTACAATGCCCGCTCGCACAAAGGCGAGAATATCCGCGCTTTTCCTATCTCAAACTGGACGGAGATGGATGTGTGGCAATATATCGAGCGCGAAAACTTAGGCTTGCCCAGTATTTACTTTGCACATCAACGCGATGTGGTGATGCGTAGCGGCGCTATCGTTCCAATCAATGTTCCGCTAGCCAGCGGTGAAGTCATCAATCCGCCTAGAGCGGGAGAAGAAATCATTAACATGCAGGTGCGCTTCAGAACCGTCGGCGATATTACCTGTACAGCTCCTGTCATCAGCGATGCTGATACCGTGAGCAAAATTGTACTGGAAACAGCAACAACAACAATTACCGAGCGCGGTGCAACACGTTTGGACGACCAAACTTCTGATGCCAGCATGGAACAGCGCAAGAAAGAAGGCTATTTCTAAAAAATGCCACTAAATCAATTTATTGAATCCATTGCAGCGTTGCGCGGTGCTCAAAATCCTCATTTACTACGTGTACATTCCGGTTTTTGCATACCGTGCGCCTTGCACTGCAACCCAATAAATTGATTTATCAAGCATTTTTTGATTTTTGAGAATGAATATGAAAACAGAACACAACGATTCCCTACTCCGTTTCATGACCTGCGGCAGCGTGGATGACGGCAAAAGCACACTCATTGGACGTTTGCTGTTTGACACCAAAACCATTCTGGCCGATACGCTTACACAGATTTCAAATACCTCTAAAAAACGCGGCATGGAAGCCGTAGATCTATCGCTGCTTACCGATGGCCTGCAAGCCGAGCGCGAGCAAGGCATTACCATTGATGTGGCTTACCGCTATTTCAGCACGGGCACGCGCAAATACATTATCGCTGATGCGCCTGGCCACGAGCAATACACGCGTAACATGGTGACGGCAGCTTCTACCGCCAACCTGGCGATTATCCTGATTGACGCACGCAAAGGCGTGCTCACACAGACCAGAAGGCACAGCTATCTGGCACATCTGGTGGGCATTCCACATATTGTCGTCGCGGTGAATAAAATGGATTTGGTGGATTACGACCAGAACGTCTACAACAAAATCTGCGCGGATTATCTGGCTTTTGCCAAAGAAATCGGCCTGCAGCGCAACAGCAACAATGAAGCCGGGCACGACATTCGCTTTATCCCGATGTCTGCTCTGAACGGCGACATGCTGGTGGACAGACTCGACAACATGCCCTGGTACACAGGCGAAACGCTGCTCGAGATGCTCGAAAAGGCACCGGCTGCACATACCGAACAATCTGAAGAATTCCGCTTTCCAGTGCAATTTGTATGCCGTCCGCACGCCAGTGCCGATGCCGATTTACACGACTTCAGGGGCTTCATGGGGCGCGTGGAAAGTGGTGATATAGCTGTAGGGGATGCAGTCACCGTACTTCCTAATGGCTACACTTCAAAAGTAAAAGCCATTCAACTGGGCGAAGCGCAGCTGCAAAGTGCGCAAACTGAACAAAGCATCACATTGCTACTGGAAGATGAAATCGACACCTCACGTGGTGACATGATCATAAAAACGGGCAGCAAAATTGAGCCTGTGAAACAGATTGAAGCCTTTGTTTGCTGGCTGTCAGAAACACCGCTGTCACCTGCACGCACCTACATTGTTCGCCACACGACGCGTGAATCCAAAGCCAAAGTCGGTGCGATTAGTTATAAAGTAGACGTGAACACACTGGAGCAACAAGCAACAACTGACTTAAAAATGAATGATATTGCGCGCATGAGCTTTAAACTCGCGCAGCCGCTGATGGTGGACAGTTACTCAAAAAATCGTGCAACTGGCGCGTTCATTGTGATTGATGAAAGCACAAACAACACTGTTGGAGCTGGCATGATTGTTTGATTTAGCGCAATAATTAAGCCATGCAAGTTAACAAGATTTCTAATAAAATAGCGTTTTAGCTATTCAAGCTGTAAAGGACTATAAAAATGACTTATGTCGTCACCGAAAATTGTATTCAATGCAAATATACCGACTGCGTGGATGTCTGCCCTGTGGATTGCTTTGTCGAAGGGCCTAACTTCCTGGCAATCAACCCGGACGAGTGCATCGATTGTACGCTGTGCGTTGCAGAATGCCCTGCTGAGGCGATTTTTGCTGAGGATGATGTGCCGGCAGACCAGCAGCAGTTTATCGCATTAAACGCGCGCCTGGCCAAGATCTGGCCTGTCATTACCTCACGCAAACCCGCGCTGGAAGATGCTGACGCCATGAATGGTGTACCTGGCAAACTTGATTTATTGATCGAGTAGTTTGTAACCAATGAGAATATAAATAAAAAAGGAGACATCAGTCTCCTTTTTTATTACCCAGACGAAATAGCTACATTGCGTATGCAAGCTCTGGTTGTGCCTGATTTAGCTTCACCTGTTCTGGTGCGTTGGAATCACCTTTCCAGAAATAATAAAACTCTCTGCCCACTTTCAAAAAGTTATTGTAGGCTTCTTCTGATGTAAACAAAGCCAAATTAGCATCTACCGCCTTACGATAAGCAACAGGCTGTTTATGCGGCGCACTGCGCAGCATCAGTAATAGTAACTTCACAAGTTTTTTGCAGGCAGCGACGAAAAAGTCATCTGCACCGTGGCTCCGCAATACGCTTTCATACGTCTCTAACGGCTTAATTTCAGATGTGGTCAAACTAAGCTCATCCAGTGAATCCCACATCTGCTTCAAATCTGTTTCCGCAGGCTTCCATTCTGGCGGATTTGCTTCAAAGGCATTATCCTGATTCATTGCAACAATTGCTTTAATATCGTTGATCCAGAAAGAAAAATACTCTCTGATGACCGGCAAGTAAGCAGGCCATAATGATTTATCCAGTTTCTTGAAAAGCTCGTCGACCGCCTCTCTAAAAGCAAAACCATCACTATTGATTTTCTCTATATAAGGCACAAGCCTTAAAATAAAAACTTCACGCTGTCGAAGCAATGCCTTGGATAATCCTTTGCGCTCCAGTAGATTCAGGTATGCATTGAGTGCGACGTGTTCACGATTAATTTTCATATATTGCTCCTTATCACATGCTAATTCATGTTAATTAAAGTACGCAATTAATCCCGGTAATAATACTACTGACATTGGAGCTATCGGATAGTTTTTATTAAACTTGAGATATTTGCATAATATAACTCATTATAATTAAGCGATATATATTTCATATGAAGGATTAAAAGCCAGTTATGGATGCAATTTCAAGCTTTGCGCTTGCCAGCGGATTGAGCTGGGCAAGCGGATTACGGCTCTACGCCACAGTGTTTGTGGTAGGTATGCTGGCTAAATTTAACTATATTCACTTGCCTGCAACCCTGGATATACTTAGCAATCCGATTGTGCTTAGTGTCGCTGGCATACTCACTGTCATCGAGTTTTTCGCGGATAAAATCCCTTATGTAGATAGCGCGTGGGATTCGATTCAAACCTTTATTCGCATCCCCGCTGGCGCGCTGCTGGCAATGGGCGCCATGAACAGCGCCGACCCGATGATTGCGACTTTAGCTGCATTATTGGGCGGCTCGCTCACCGGCATGACACACGCCACCAAAGCCGGTAGCCGCGCGCTCATCAACACCTCGCCAGAACCCGTCAGCAACATCGCCACCTCGTTTGGCGAAGAAGGCCTGCTGCTGGGCGGCGGCTGGCTCGCCCTCGCCCACCCCATGGTGTTTCTAGGTGTTTTGGCTGCGTTTATTTTAGTGATGATTTGGCTCATCCCCAAGCTGTGGCGCGGCATCAAAAGCGTGTTCACGCATATCGGTAAAATCACGCGGGTTTAGTTCTTAGTTGAAAATAGATGCCCTAGAAGGCGCATGGATATTGGGTTGCAGGGCATGCCTATGCTTGTAAACCTCGTTCTTTTAAGAAAGCTTTCCAAATTTCCAAGCATTGATATGCTAATTCTCTGAGATCATAATTTTTTTCATCCGTCACAACAATGAGTTTGGCATCTCCTCCATACCAGCCGTCCCTAAAGTATGGGTTGTTAGGTGGACAGTACTCTTGAAGAAAAGACACTTCGAATTCTTGGTTTGGTGGCGTCAACAAAGAAAAGTGTTTCGTGACATTACATATGTCTCTGCATATCCCCAACTCTGGATTAGCACGAAAAAGCGCTTCAAGGTCGGCTTTTGGAATGCCTCCGTATTCAAGCCACTCTCGGAAGTGATAACAGTTTTGGAAAAATGTGAATAAAAAATCTGTGAGATCATCCTTATCGTTGGTATCCAATACTCTCTGATACCAACGGTTGAGTTCTTCTAGCTTTGATTGCCATCCGCCAGCTTTGTGTAGGCTGTAAGACAATATTGGTTGTATTGGTTTTTGTCCTTTGGGCATTTTAACCCTGCCAAAACTTCGCTTGCTTTATCGCTAACCAGCTGATGACCCAAAACCCCGCCATCGCCAAAGCCAAGCCCAGCGGCGCATCCCATGCCAGCGGGACGATAATACCGGCAGAAACGGTAGAAAACAGCATTTGGATAAACGCCTGACCGGAAGCCGCTGTGCCGCGGATTTTGGGGTGTCTATCCAGCGCGGCGAGCGAGAGAATGGGCATGGTCGCGCCCATGCCGATGTTATACAGCGCCACCGGCAGGATATTGAACAATGGCTTTGCCGCAAGGAAATAGCTCACGGCAAGGTTAATCAGCACGATACAGAACATCCACAAATACGCCCATTTAACGAGCTGTTGCGGCGGGGTTTTGCCCGCGCTGCGGCGCGCGATAAAGGTACCGATGATCATGCCCGTGACCGTGGGCACGAACAGATAGCCATATTGCTGCGGCGTGAGATGCAGGTGCTTGCCAAGAAACACGGGGCTTGCCAGTACATAGACAAAAAAACCCGCGAACACCGCGCCCAGCGCCACGCACAGCTTGGTGTATTCAGTGTCGGAGAATATCGTTTTATAACTGTGCAGCACACTTTTCGTAGAAAGTGGAATGCGCTTTTCTACTGGCATGGTTTCTGGCAGGTATTTCATCGCCGCCCACAAACTCAAAGCCGCATAAGCCGCCAGAAAGATGAAAATACTTTGCCACCCCAAGCCAAGCAAAAAACCTCCAATGATAGGTGCTACCGCAGGCGCGATGCCGAACAGCATCTGCACCGTGGCCATCACACGCTGCGCTTGCGCGCCTTCGAACAGATCGCGCACCATGGCGCGCGCCACTGTGTTGCCTGCCCCGCCCGATGCGCCTTGCAGCGCGCGGAAGAACCACAAGGCTTCCACATTCGGCGCAAACGCGCAGCCGATGCTCGCCAACACGAAAATGCCCAAGCCCCATTTAATGGTCGCGATGCGGCCGATAGAATCTGAAATCGCGCCGTGCCATAGCGTCATGATGGCGTAAGGCAGCAAATACACGGCCAAACTTTGCTGAATGTGCAAATCGGAAGCGCCTAAATCCGCCGCCATGGCGTGAAAAGCGGGCAAATAGGTATCAATGGCAAACGGCGCCAATGCTGCCAGCGCGGCCAGTACGTAGACCAAAATGTTAGAGTGTGATTTCATAAATAAAAAAGGCGCAGTATTAATGCGCCCTTCATTATAGCGACTAATCGTTACGGCAAGGCATGAAACTCTTCTAACCGCTCCTGCAGCTCACCCGCGATCACCCTTTTAGAATTTTTATCATTCCTGAACACGATCGGCTGCGCTTGCAATTGCGGGTTTTGTGCATCTGCAATCGCCTTGTCTATTAAATGGCGATGCGGCGATTTACTGCACACGGGGTCGGCGGCTTCGGCATCACCGGTGAGCAAGAAGGTTTGGCAACGGCAACCGCCCAGATCTTTTTCTTTTTCATCGCAGCTTCGACATGGCTCTTTCATCCAGTTAGTGCCACGGTATTGATTAAAAGCGGGGGAATCTTTCCAGCTCCAGCCTAAATCATCGTCACCCACATTGGGAAAACGCATATTAGGCAGCGAACGTGCCGAATGGCACGGCAGCACATCACCATTTGCGGTGACAATCATGAACACTTCGCCCCAGCCATTCATGCATTTTTTAGGCCTGTCGGCAAAATAATCCGGCACCACGAAAAAGATCTTCATTTTGCTGCCAGAGCTTGCGCGGAATTCATTGGTCGCCGCTTCGGCGGCATCCACTTGCTCTTTAGTTGGCATCAGCTGGCTACGATTGATTAGCGACCAGCCGTAATACTGCGTATTGGCTAGCTCAATATAATCCGCCCCCAGCGCCTCGGCCATTTCCAGAATCTGTTTCATGTGCCCAATGTTGTAGCGGTGTATCACCACATTCAACACCATCGGGTAGCCATGATTTTTAATCATGGCCGCAACTTTTTTCTTCAGTTCGAAGGTTTTGGTATTGGTGATGAAGTTGTTAATCTCTTCGGTAATGTCGTGCATGGAAAGCTGGATATGATCCAGGCCACCATCTTTAAACGCCTGGATGCGCTTCTCAGTAAGGCCGACGCCTGAAGTAATGAGATTGCTGTAATAGCCCAATTTATGCGCTTCAACCACAATGTCTTCAATGTCATCACGCAATAGCGGTTCTCCTCCAGAAATCCCCAGCTGAATTGCGCCCAGCTTACGCGCATCACGCAATACCTGAATCCATTGCTCGGTGCTCAGCTCATTCTGCGTATGTTTATCGTAATCGGTCGGGTTGTAACAGAAAGCACAATGCAAAGGGCAACGGTAGGTGATTTCAGCCAATAACCACAGAGGCTGTGTTTGTGTTGCAGCAGCCGTTACGCCATTATTGATCTGTTGCGCCTGCACGGTTTTCTGTACAACTGAATCGCCTAGTGAGTTTTGTGTCATTTTGTTGCTCCTTAATCCTTGTACGGCTTAAACCTTTCTAAGCCATGCCTTGCCAACAGCCATCTCAAACATTCCAATAATGTCATCTTCGATGCCTTCTGCATCGGGGAAAGCTGCCTTTAGTTCTCTGACGACATCACCCACGGTTGCCTTACCATCCACACGCTTGATAACTTCTCCGGCACCGCCGTGCAGTTTGACCATGCCTTCAGGGAAAAGTATCACGTAACTCTGCTGCGCTTCTTCCCATTGAAAGCGATGGTGCGGCGCAAGTGCGTAAATGTCGGTGTGTTGAATATGATGTTCCATAAATGCTCTTAACTGATGTTTATGACAGGTTGACGCAGATAATCGCGTCCTTCAACCTTGATGTCCGTACATTGCAACATGATGGAATCTGCCATCACCCACAGCACATCCAGCTTAAATTGCAAGATTTCAAGCGCGCGCTCTTGCAATTCACGGCTTTTGCCAAAATAATCCAAGGTCACGTGCAATCCTTGTTCCACATCGCGCCGCGCTTGCGTGAGGCGGTTTTTGAAATACTGCATGCCTTCAGGGTTGATCCAAGGATACATATCAGGCCATGAATCAATACGCTGCTGATGAATATGTGGCGCAAAAAGTTCAGTTAAGCTTGAACATACAGATTCCTGCCAAGGACGCTGTTTCGCGAAGTTGATATAAGCGTCTACTGCAAATATAGTTCCAGGCGCCACCATCTTGAGCGACATAATCTCTTCACGGCTCAAGCCGACTGCTGCTCCGAGATGGATCCATGCTTCAATGCCGCCCTCACCACCTTCGGCGATTTGGCCGCCGCCATCATGATCTATAATACGTTGAATCCAGCCGCGGCGAATTTCACGGTCTGGGCAGTTTGAGAGTATCGCAGCATCTTTCACTGGAATCGCAATCTGATAGTAATAGCGATTCGCCACCCAAGCCTGCATTTGCTGCTGCGTTAGCTTGCCTTCATACATCAACACATGGATTGGGTGATTGATGTGGTAGCCTTTGCCTTTCTCGCGCAATTTGGCTTCAAATTCTTCTCTGCTCCATGGTGCTTTTTCATTTGTCATTCTCTAAATCCTTATAAAATAATATCCATACCATCATAAGCCACTTCAATGCCATGACGATCAAGTTCTGCGCGCTCGGCAGAATCTTCTCTTAAAATCGGGTTGGTGTTGTTAATGTGAATCAATACCTTGCGCACCTGTTTACCATTATTAAGGCCAAATTTATCCAGATCTTCAATCATGCCGCCTTTGCCAGATTGCGGGTTATGGCCGATACTGCGTGCAGTTTTGGTCATCAAGCCCAAGTCAATCATCTCTGTATCAGTCCAGAACGTGCCATCCACCATGATGCAATCGGCCTGGTTCATCAATGCTGGTAAATGCGGTTCGATTAACTCCAAACCGGGCGAATACCAGCACTTCTTGCCAGTCGAAATTTCCTCGATCAGCACACCTATCGTATCGCCCGGCTGCGGATTGTTACGATGTGGGGAATAAGGTGGCGCAGCGCTTTTTAATGCCACTGTAGTAAAGCGCAAATTCGGCACATTAGGTATCTCAAAGCTGGTTTTGCCATCAATAGGTACTTGATGATGGTTGATGCCGCAGTAATGTCCCAGGATGTTCAAAATCTGATTGCCGGAAGTCAAGTCGCCATACACCATGTCTGTGCAATAAATTTCGCGTTTGACTGTACCCTCGCGCAGCATGAATAAACCAGTAGTGTGATCGATTTGTGCATCAATCAAAATAATTGCCTGAATCCCCGTGTCACGTATCGCACGACCCGGCTGCAGTGCTGGAAAGTCCTGAATCTGTTGCAGCACGTCTGGCGAGGCGTTGAACAATACCCAATTCACGCCATCGCTGCTCACGCAGATGGAAGACTGTGTACGCTTGGTCGCCTTGATCGTGCCCTTGCGCAGACCGTCGCAGTTAAAGCAATTGCAGTTCCACTGCGGAAAGCCGCCGCCTGCTCCTGCGCCTAAAACATGTATATGCATAACGAATTTTCTTTGTGTTGGATTGTGTAGAAGTAAAAAAGGCTGCCATCAGGCAGCCTTTGTGTCATCTGCAATTATTTATTGCAAACATACATGGTTACTTCAAAGCCGAAACGCATTTCAGTAGCTGCTGGTTTTGTCCACATGATCAAATCTCCTATTAGGTTGTGAATCAAGCACTCAATGTTACGTGTGGTGCTGTGCTTGTATGATTGACACTATACGCACTCGTTCCGCATAACACCTGCGAGCTTGCATGATAAACAGCTAGTGATTTTCATGATGTAGAAGTCTTGATTGCCCATGGATTCACGACCATAACGCCGGAATTTCCTGCGCTTATATCGCATCCTTGAGGCGCTTCTCACGGCGCGCGCGCACTGAAGCTGCCAGCTCTTCTAAAAGATCAACCGTGTCTTGCCAGCCCAGACAGGCATCTGTGATGGATTTCCCATATTCCAGTTTGCAACCCGGCGTGTGCTCCTGGCGGCCAGCTTTAAGATGCGATTCCACCATTACGCCAATAATACGCGTGTCACCATTGGCTAACTGGGCAGCAACATCCCGCCCGACCTCCATTTGCCGCTGGTAATCCTTGCTGCTGTTTGCATGGCTGCAATCGATCATCAACCTGGGCGCCAGCCCTGCAGCAGCCAGGCTGGCACAGGCCGCACTCACACTGGCAGCATCGTAGTTTGGTTTTTTACCGCCGCGCAGAATCACATGGCAATCCTCGTTACCTGCTGTAGAGATGATCGCGGAGCGGCCTTCTTTGGTAACCGATAGAAAGTGATGCGGGGTTTCTGCCGTTTTAATAGCATCTATCGCCACCTGCACGCTACCATCCGTGCCATTTTTGAAGCCAACGGGGCAAGACAGACCCGACGCAAGCTCACGATGCACCTGCGATTCGGTCGTGCGTGCGCCAATGGCACCCCAGCTCACCAAATCAGCCGTGTATTGCGGGGTAATCGTATCTAAGAATTCTGCACCTGCAGGCATACCCAACTCATTCACGTCCAACAGAAACTTACGTGCGGTCTCTAATCCTTCATTGATGCGATAACTGCCATCAAGGTGCGGATCATTGATCAGGCCTTTCCAGCCCACAGTCGTGCGCGGCTTTTCAAAATAAACGCGCATCACAATTAGCAGGTCTGCTGCCAGTCTTTTTCGCACTTCCATCAATCTGTGCGCATACTCTATGCCAGCTTCGGTGTCATGAATGGAACAGGGCCCCACAATCACCAGCAAGCGATCGTCGGTCTGGTGCAGAACACGGTGAATCGCTGCGCGTGCCGCCAATATATTATGCGTTGAATCAACACTCTCTTTAAGGCGACTCAATAAAGCAGATGGCGTGATTAACTCTTTGATTTCGCGAATGCGAACGTCATCCGTCGCCAGCTTTTCATAAGTGGCTGTTTCGTTTGTTTGTTTTTCTTTATTGGTCATCGGTTACTGCTTGTTGATAATATGTTCTAATACTTGTAAAAATCGCGCGTTTTCGCTGAATAGTCCTACACTCACACGCAAATAATCCGGCATTTCATAGTTGGCGATGGGCCGCACAATCACGCCGTTCTGCAGCAGCAGCTGGTTCACCGCGGCGGCATCTTGCACCTTGAAACTCACAAAATTCGCACTTGAGGGGATGTATTCTAACCCTAATTTGTGAAAACCCTGCGTCAATTGCGCCATGCCGGCTTGATTGGCCGCATAACTGCGCGCGACAAAATCGTCGTCCGCCAGCGAGGCCACAGCAGCGGCTTGCGCCATGCTGTTCACGTTAAAAGGCTGCCGTACGCGATTCAGCATATCGGCCACATCTGCATGCATTAAACCAAATCCGATTCTCAAACCTGCTAGACCGTAAGCCTTTGAAAAAGTGCGCGAAATAATGATGTTTTCAAATTCATTTAACCAGCGGATAGCTTCAGATTTATGCTCTGCAGACAAATATTCATCATATGCCTCATCCAGCACCACTAAAACATTTTTGGGAACCTGTTTTAGAAAGGCTTTTAATTCAGCTTTTGCAATTAGCGTGCCGGTTGGATTGTTCGGGTTGGCAATAAAAATCAAACGTGTTCTTGGCGTAATCGCTGTTAGAAAACCATCCAGATCGTGTGCATAGTTTTGGGCTGGCACCACTACGCCGGTTGCACCCACCGCTTGCGTGACCAATGGGTAGACCGCAAACGCATGCTGCGAGTATATCGCCTCGCAACCCGCATGCAGAAAGGCTCTGGCCGCCAGCTCCAAAATATCGTTGGAGCCATTGCCAAATACTATTTGATTCGGCGCAACATTAAATTTTTGACTTACCGCCTCGCGTAATGCAAAGCTGTTGCCATCCGGGTAGCGCGCGATATCCGCAATGACGTCATCTATTGCCATCTGCGCTTTCGGGCTGATGCCCAGCGGATTCTCGTTGGAAGCCAGTTTCACGATATCCGCCTCGTTCAAACCCATTTCACGTGCAAGCTCGCTGATTGGCTTGCCGCCTTGATATGGTGCAATCGCGCGAATGTAATCGGGAGCCAAACTAGATAAATTCATAAGCAGAAAACTCGAAAGAAAACTTAAATACTGGCTGCAGGGTAGGAACCCAGCACTTTGAGCAGGGATGCGCGCTGTTGACACTCTTGCAGCGCAGCTTTTACTTTGGCATCAGTTTGATGACCTTCGATATCGACAAAAAATACATAATCCCATAAACCCTGTTTTGAAGGACGCGACTCCAGCTTGGTCATGCTCACGCCATGCCGTGAAAGCGGTTCAAGCAGATTCACCATTGCGCCCGGTTTGTTCTGGGTAACCATGACCAGCGAGGTTTTGTCAGCGCCGGAAGCGGCCACATCGTGATTTCCCAGCACTAAAAAACGTGTGGTATTTTTAGGGTCATCCTCGATATTTTCAGCCAGCACATTCAGACTAAACAGTTCGGCCGCACGTTTGCTCGCGATGGCCGCCACAAACGTATTCTCCGCGGTTACCGCCTCATGCGCCAATTGGGCAGCGCGCGCATTACTGGTTACCGCTTCGCGCGTGGCCTTTGGCATGACGCGATTCAGCCACTCGTGGCACTGTGCAAGCGACTGTGTATGTGACAGGATATGGCTGATTTTATTGATATCCGGTTGGGCAGAAAGCAGGCAATGGTGTATCGGCAAGGTGATTTCGCCACAGATTTTAAGCGAACTGGAGAGCAACAGATCCAGCGTCAAACCTACAGCGCCTTCGGTCGAGTTTTCAACCGGCACCACGCCATAATCGGCCTGATTCGCTTCTACTGTACGGAACACCTCTTCGATAGAGCCACATACAATCGCATTGCGGCCTTGTCCAAACTGCTTGAGCGCAGCTTCTTCGCTATAGGTACCGAGCGGGCCTAAAAATGCGATGGCAAGCTCTTTTTCGAGCGCCCGGCAATTCGACATGACCGCACGGAAAATATGGCTGATCGCCTCATTAGACAGTGGTCCAGCGTTATTCTCTTGTAAACGGCGCAATATTTGCGCCTCGCGCTCCGGGCGAAAAATCACGCCGTCTTCCTTCAGGCTGCCAATTTCGCGCGCGAGCTTGGCACGCTCATTGACGAGGCTGAGTATCTGCTCGTCAATCGCATCAATCTGGCTACGAAATTTTTTCAGCATATCGCTCATTACTGGTTGCTACTCCTGCCTTTTTGGCAATACACGTACATTCATCACACCTTCAATCGCGCGGATTTCGGCAAGCGCTGTTTCTGCTGCGGGGCTATCCAGATCCAGCATGGTATAAGCGATGTCTCCGCGCGATTTATTGACCATGTTATGGATATTGATCTCCGCTTTGGCCATCGCCGTGGAAATCTGCCCCACCATATTGGGAATATTGGCACTGGCTACTGCCACGCGATGCGCCGCCTCACGCGGCATCATCACTGCAGGAAAATTGACCGAGTTGCTGATATTACCGTTTTCCAGAAATTCGCGCACCTGATCAACCACCATCACTGCGCAATTATCTTCCGCCTCCTGAGTGGAAGCGCCGAGGTGCGGCAATGCCACTACGCCCGGGTGTGACTTCATGCGCGCGGTCGGAAAATCACACACATAGGCACGCAGCTTCTTGCTGTCCAGGCCATCCAGCACCGCCTGCTCATCAATCACGCCTTCGCGTGCAAAATTAATCAGCACCGCGCCATGTTTCATCATCCCGACACGTTCTGCATTGACCAGATGCCGCGTCGCGTCAATTAGCGGCACGTGCAGCGTAATAAAATCACTGTGTTTGAATACGTCGTCCACGCCATGCACACGCTTGACCTCGGAGGAAAGGCGCCAGGCTGCATCCACAGTGATTTCTGGATCATAGCCGAGCACTTTCATGCCCAGTTTAAGCGCTGTATCCGCCACGATGCCGCCTACAGCACCAAGGCCGATAATGCCAAGCGTTCTGCCAGGCAATTCAACGCCTGCAAAATGCTTCTTGCCATCTTCAACCAGTCTGGATAGCGTTGCATCATCCCCTTCCAGGCCTTCTACAAACTTCATCGCCGGGCCAATATTCCGCGCGGCCATCAGCATGCCCGTCAGCACCAGTTCCTTAACCGCATTGGCATTGGCGCCAGGCGTATTGAACACCACCACGCCGCGCTTGCTCATATCGGCAACCGGGATATTGTTAGTACCAGCTCCTGCCCTGCCTATCGCCTGCACACTGCTCGGGATGACCATATCATGCATTTTGGCTGAGCGCACTAAAACAGCGTCAGGGGCTGTGACTTCGCTGCCAACTTCATATTCATCCGTTGGCAAGCGTTTAATACCAAGCGTCGAGATCTTGTTAAGAATAAGTATCTGATGTTTACTCAAGCCGCTCCCCTTTTTTCAAGCATTTAAAATGAACTTGAAACACTGATTTTAGTTATCGTCTAGCTATTGTTTTTCTCAAAATCCTTCATAAATTCTACCAACACCTTCACGCCTTCCACCGGCATCGCATTATAGATTGAAGCACGCATGCCGCCAACCGAACGATGGCCTTTGAGCTGCACCAGTCCACGCGCTTTGGCTTGTTTGATGAACTCATCATCCAATGCCTCATTTTTTAGCGTAAACGGAATATTCATACGCGAACGGTTTTCTTTTGCGGTAGGGCAGCGATAAAAATCCGTGCTGTCCAAATAATCATAAAGCATGCTGGCTTTAGTGATATTGGTCTTCTCCATTGCAGCCAGTCCGCCATTGGCTTTCAGCCATTTGAATACCAGCCCTGCCACATAAATTGCAAATGTTGGCGGCGTGTTGTACATGGATTCGTTTTCAGCATGAATCTTGTAATCATACATACTCGGCGTGCCCGCAATGGTTTCGCCAATCAAATCATCACGCACAATCACTATCGTCAACCCTGCCGGGCCGATATTTTTCTGCGCGCCGGCATATATCAGCGCATGTTTGGCAACATCCACCGGGCGCGACAGGATGTGTGATGACATATCCGCCACCAGCGGCACTTTGCCCACTTCTGGTGTCCAGAACATTTCCACGCCGCCTATGGTCTCGTTTGAGGTGTAATGCACATAAGCCGCATCAGGATTGAGTTTCCACTGATCTTGTGCAGGCGCATAGCTGAAATTCTTATCTGCGGAAGTTGCGACTACATTCACTTCACAGTATTTTTTTGCTTCACTGATAGCTTTTTTTGACCACTCGCCAGTATTCAGGTAATCGGCTGCTTTTTTGCCGCGCAGCAGGTTCATTGGAATCATGCCGAATTGCGCCGAAGCACCGCCTTGCAGGAATAGCACTCTGTAATTAGCCGGGATGCCCATCAACTCGCGCAAATCGGCCTCAGCTTCGGCTGCGATACTCATGAACTCTTTGCCGCGATGGCTCATTTCCATCACCGACATGCCGGCGCCATGCCAATCCAGCAATTCGGCCTGTACTTGCTGTAATACTTCTTTCGGCAGTACTGCAGGCCCAGCGGCAAAGTTATAAATCTGTGTCATTACCCCAATCCCCTTACTTAATTAATTTATTTATTCGTCGTCTGTTTCAACTATTTTTTCCAGGCCTGAAAGTTTTTCACCCTCACCCAGGTTAATCAATGTCACGCCTTGTGTGGCACGGCCCAATTCACGAATCTCTTTCACGCGTGTGCGGATCAATATGCCGCCAGTCGTAATGAGCATGATTTCGTCTTCCTCATTGACTAATTTTGCCGCAACCACCAAACCATTGCGCTCACTAATGGCAATGGCTTTAACGCCTTGCGTGCCACGACCAGAATGACGGAAATCCGCCAGCACGGTGCGCTTGCCGTAGCCATTCTCAGTCGCCACCAATACGGTTTGCTGGTCACTTTCGGCAATCAGTAGTGAAAGCACCCGTTGTTTAGGCGCCAGCTTCATGCCGCGCACACCACGTGTGGCACGCCCCATCGGTCTGACATCGTCTTCTGTAAACCATACTGCTTTGCCGCCGTTCGACACCAGTACAATATCATTGTGGCCATTGGTGATTTCAGCCCCAATCAGATAATCATCATCATCCAGATTGATCGCGATAATGCCGGATTTACGCGGGTTGGCAAATTCACTCAGCGCCGTTTTCTTCACGGTACCTTGCGCTGTCGCCATGAAAACAAAGTGATTTTCGTCGAACTCTTTTACGGAAAGAATCGCATTGATTTTCTCGCCCTCTTCCAGCGGGAACAAGTTCACAATCGGCTTGCCGCGTCCGATACGGCTACCTTGCGGCACTTCGTATACTTTCAGCCAATACACACGGCCACGACTGCTGAAACACAGTATGTAGTCATGCGTATTCGCCACGAACATCTTGTCGATGAAATCATCTTCTTTGGTGGCTGCTGCCTGTTTGCCACGCCCGCCTCTACGCTGTGCGCGGTATTCATCCAGAGGCTGTGATTTCACATAACCGGTGTGTGAGAGTGTGACTACCACGTCCTGTGGTGTGATTAAGTCCTCCAGCGACAGATCCTGCGCATTTGCAACGATCTCGCTACGGCGTTTATCACCAAACTGTTTTTTAATTTCGGTCAATTCATCGGTGATAATCGTGGTCACGCGCGATGCATTGGCAAGAATATCCAGCAGATCTGCGATCTCATCCATCACTTCTTTGTATTCGCTGACAATTTTATCCTGCTCCAGGCCGGTCAGGCGCTGCAGGCGCATTTGCAGAATTTCCTGTGCCTGCACGTCCGAGAGTTTATAGCCTTTTGGCGTCAAGCCAAAATCCACACTCAGGCCTTCCGGACGCGAAGCTTCCATTGCGGCGCGCTTCAGCATTTCTTCCACAACCGGCGATTGCCAGGTGCGCGCCATCAAATCCACTTTGGCTTCTGGTGGCGTCGGCGCAGCCTTAATTAATGCAATCATCTCATCCACGTTAGCTAATGCAACGGCCAAACCTTCCAGCACATGTCCACGAGCACGCGCTTTTTTCAGCTCAAATACGGTGCGGCGTGTGACCACCTCGCGGCGGTGCCGTAAAAAGGCTTCAAGCATTTGTTTCAGGTTGAGCAGGCGCGGTTGGCCATCCAGCAAAGCCACCATATTCATGCCAAACGTGTCCTGCAGCTGGGTTTGCTTGTAAAGATTGTTCAGAATCACTTCGGCGATTTCACCGCGTTTCAGCTCAATCACCACACGCATGCCCGATTTATCTGATTCATCGCGCAAATCGGAAATGCCTTCTATTTTTTTCTCATTAACCAGCTCGGCAATTTTCTCGATCAGGGATTTTTTGTTCACCTGATACGGCAACTCATCGATAATGATGGATTGACGGCCGCCTTTGTCCATGTCTTCAAAATGCGTGCGACCGCGCATCACCACACGGCCGCGGCCGGTACGGTAACCTTCTTTTACGCCTGCGGTTCCATAGATAATGCCAGCGGTTGGAAAGTCTGGCGCAGGCACCATCTCAATCAATTCTTCAATGCCGGTGTCCGGGTTCTTAAGCAAGGCAAAGCAGGCATCCAGCACCTCATTTAAGTTGTGTGGCGGGATGTTGGTCGCCATGCCCACGGCGATACCAGAACTGCCGTTGATGAGCAGGTTTGGAATGCGCGCCGGCATGATGAGCGGTTCATTTTCCGAGCCGTCATAGTTAGGGCCAAAATCCACGGTTTCTTTGTCGATATCCGCCAACAGCTCATGCGCGATTTTCGCCATACGGATTTCGGTATAACGCATCGCGGCCGCGTTGTCGCCATCCACTGAGCCGAAGTTGCCTTGGCCATCGACCAGCATGTAACGTAAGCTGAAATCCTGCGCCATACGTACGATGGTGTCGTACACCGCCGTATCACCGTGTGGGTGGTACTTACCAATCACGTCGCCGACGATACGCGCAGATTTTTTGTAGGGCTTGTTATAGTCGTTTGATAACTCGTGCATTGCAAATAAAACACGCCTGTGCACTGGCTTTAAACCATCTCGCACATCGGGTAGCGCACGCCCTACAATCACGCTCATGGCGTAATCAAGGTATGATCGGCGCATCTCGTCTTCTAAACTGATTGGCAGGGTTTCTTTAGCGAATTGATCCATTAGGCTTTCCGTTTATATTTATTGCCGTATTAACTTTGTGTGAAATTAGCGCTTTTTCAAAGCGATTTTTATGTGTTTTTAACCGCCAAATTCTAGCACGTTTAGCTTCGCAAAACACGCTTATTAAACCCTTAACACGGGTTTTTACCAACTAAAATTTCTGAGTGATTTTACAAAAAACTTACACGCATTTAATTTAATTAAAATTTATTTTTTAATAATTATTATTTATGTATGTTATAAAAATATTAAACTGGACGCCGGCGACAGCTACGGCGGATGCTGGCTCGATCGCCTCTACCTCTCGACCGATCAGACCCTCGACGTCAACGACACGGTCCTCGCCAACGCCGCCCGCTGCGTCACGCCACTCGCGAGCGGAACGCAGTACGCCGGCGCGG
>JAKQTN010000026.1 GCA_029563075.1 Pseudomonadota bacterium | reverse complement strand
TGCAGTATTTTTTGCAAATATGCTCTACCAATTCCTGATACTCTTTCCCATTAAGTTTAATCTTTTTCCCTGTTGATAACTCGATAATCATGTTTTATCCTCCAGCTTCTTTTTAATCGCCTGAATAATTGTCTCATATCCTATCTGAGACATCGCAAATGCTAATACTCCAACTGATACCCAATATGGTAATTCTGCCCAGCTCAATGCTAGCACTAATGCTATCGCTGGCTGTAATATTGCCCATGTTTTCGTGGATAATTCTTTGCAAATGCCTTTTAGATATTGGATAATCCCGACAACACAAAATGCAATATATAACGCTTCTTCAATCATATTCGCTCCTGCATCTCGAAATGTGGTAGGTCTTTCTCTTTCCAATCACCGCCCCAGACAAGGCCATACTTCTTGCCTATCTCCCCCATTCTAACCCAAACCTTGAGTGGTGCATTCCACCAAATCGTTTTACCGTCCTTACTTGGCGCAAGATCAACCGCTTTGCCCTCAAGGTGTCGACTTTTAAGGGTCCACGTCGAAGGTCTCCCAGCTCGCGGCTGGTTGTGATTGCGCTGTAAGCGGCGACAATAAGCAAAATGCAAACAATAATGAGAGCAATATCCTTGCTGATTTTGTCATTCATTTGGCCCTCCCTGTTGTGAAGGTGGTGAGGCTAAAACAGGCTCTCCATTTGTGGTCGAATATGGATATCTACCCCAAGGATGAAGCGTTACTTTTTTTTCTTGTATTTCCCCATTTAATGCTTTCGCTAATTCTTTTAGTCCTCGCTCACTAATTTCAATTTCAGTCCCATCATCAAAAACCAATTTTATTTTCATAATTCCTCCTATAATTCATGCAGATTATTGCGAAAATTTCTCATAATCTGCACAATTTCTCACGATTTACCTCAAAAACATGCAACGAATGTCTATTTTTAAGGATTCGTTGCATCAATCTCCTCGCTATCCATATTTTGGCGTAATTTTGGTAGTCCGTTGACAGAATTTACGCCGCTCGAACAATCCGGTATTACCGGATAGTTGATCCCTTTGATATCGCTAATTGTCGTCAAGCCTAGCAGCACCAGCACCACCAGCGCGCAGCCTAGCCCGCCATAGATGCCAGCCGTCGTACCGTATAGCGCGCCGATAACAAGCAGCGCGCCAGACAAGAGCGAGTAGTAGAGCGCCAGCAAGCGCCGCATCGATCTGGAGCCGTCTTGCTCCTGTGTGTATCCAGCGCTCATGTGCCCCTCCATTGCAGGTGCGGGTAGTCCGGGAAGTCTTTCCAGCGCACGCCAGACTCCCAGCCAAAACCCTCTGCGATTGTGGCCATACGCATCCAGACTCGCGTTGGGGCATCCCACCACGCCTTGCCGTCAGCCTTGATAGGCACGATATCCATCGCCAGCCCTGATAAATGCCTGCTTTTGAGAGTCGTCGTGATAGCGGTTTGTGTCTCCTTGTCGGTGAGTTTTTGTTTTAGCCCCGCGGCATCGTACATCATCCGTACGTGTTCCGGAGCCATGCGCCCGCGGGCAAAGTACGCCATCTGCGTTGCCAGCTCGCGCCGCGTCTCGACAATAAGCCAGCCCGCCACGCCGGAGTTGCGCAGCTCATCATCTGCGGCCAGCGCATCGAGCGTCTTGCGCGCGGCATCTTGGCATCGCGGGTCTAAATCCTCGATTTTGCGGCTCATTTGCATCCCTCCTCGACGAGGTGTCTCTGGATTTCCTCTTTCGCTACACGGATTTTTGCCAGCGCGTCATCGACATTGCCGTTTATTTTTTTGCCTTTCAGCGCGTGCAACTGCAACTCTTGGGCATCAATAATCGTCAGCAGCGCGGTATACTGGCATCGGTTATCCTCGCGCATCGCCACCAGCGTCTGCTGCACCTCCGCAAGCAATTCATCACGTTGATTGAGCAATTTGTACAGCTTGCGTGCTATTGCCCACGTGCCCGTGAGTATCGCAGTTGTTACCAGCGCAATGGCAGTGTTGATGACGGTATCCACGATTACACCTCCGGCTTCGGCAAACTTGCGTTAAATTCAGCTATTGTTTGCGGCACTGGCACTTCTGGCCACTCAATGTCGGCTGGGTATGTTGCCTCATCCACTATCTCGTAGAGTCTTCGGTCATAGCGCAAAAAGTCTTCTACGCTTTTATGCGTGTATCGCTCCGCGAAACTAGGCCGTTGCGCATAGGCCGAGGCGTCCAGTAATTCGTTTCTGCGGAGCTTCGCTTCTTCAATTGTTTCAAAGTGTTCAACCATTTGTGACTCCTTATGCTATGTAACAAGAGCGAGAACCGAGTGCTGACCACACATCC
>JAKQTN010000079.1 GCA_029563075.1 Pseudomonadota bacterium | reverse complement strand
TGGTGTACACCGCGACTTATACGGCAACGCCTGGCTTTAGCGGTACGGGCAGCGTGAGTGTGGCCAACAACACCTATACAGACGCAGCCGGCAACAATGGTACCGGTGGCAGTGATACGGTGCCGGTTGACGCGGCACCGCCAGTGATTTCGGCGCAGACATTCTCTTACACAGAAAACCAAGTGACAGGCGCCACTGTTGCTACTGTAGTTGCTACAGACGCGACAATTTACCGTTTTGCGGCGACGGGGACAAATACGAGTGCGGACGGTTTCTACCAGATCAGCAATGCTGGGGTGATCACGATCACGGCGACGGGGGTTGCGTCTGGTGCAAACAACTTTGAAACGGCGCCAAACAGTCGTAACTACGGCGTAACGGTTTTGGATGCGGCTGGCAACAGCAGCAGCGCCACCATCACCCTCAACGAGACGAATGTAAATGAGACACCGGTTGCGAGTGCAGACGCTTATACTTCAGTTGAAGGTACAACCACTCTCAAAGCTACGGTTTTGGGTAATGATACGGATCCAGACGGTGATACGCTTACAGTGACACAGTTTGCTACTACTACCAGCGGCTCGGGCGCGCTTGTAGCAAATGGTACCAATACGATTACTACCGCGTTAGGTGGTACAGTTGTGATGAATTCTGATGGTACTTACACGTATACAGCACCTGCACGTAACCATGGTGATGCAACTCCGGATATTGATAGCTTTGCTTACAAGGCCAACGATGGTAGTTTAGACTCACCATGGACTACAGTGAATATTACGATTACGGATACCAACCCAATCGCGAACAATGATGTGGATAGCGTAGGTATTGGAAGCACCGTGGCGGGTAATGTGATTACAGGTGCAGGGGGTGTGACAGCTGATACACTCAATGTGGATAGTCCATTCAATTTAACCAATGTAGTGTTAACACAAGGCACACTGGTTTCAAATACATTGGGGGCAGGTAATGTACGCACAATTGTTACCACCAATGGTACTTTAATGATAGATCAAGACGATGGTAGCTATTCTTATAACTTGGCGACGCCGGCAGCTATCTCGGTAGCTAGTCCGACTGCTGTGTCATCATTTACCAATGCGGGATTTGGCGTTTATGGTTTTGATTCCACAGATGGATATATAACTACTGGAACTCCGAACAGTGGTTTGGATCTGACAGATTTGAATGCTACCTCAGCTGCGCGTGTATCGTATAGCAGCGGTGGAATAGGGCCGGATGATGACCTTACTCCAAGTGCCAACCAGTCCAGAATTGAACAAGGCGAGGAACTGGTGTTTGCTCTGCCAACTACAACAAAATCTGCCACCGTTACCGTTACAGACTTGGCTGCAGATGAGGTTGCCCTATGGGAGACTTATGATGCCAGTGGCGCCTTGATTTCTTCTGGTTCTTGGCCGGGTGGTGGTGCACAAAGCTTTACAATTACTGCAGGCACTCCATTCAGCTATACAGTGGTTCGTTCCGGCGCTGGCAGCAGCGATGAGTTCAGGGTAACGGGTATTAGTATTCAGCCTGAACCTTCCTCTGTTCCAGATATATTTACTTATACCTTGACGGACAGTGATGGTGATACCTCAACGGCAACGCTTACCATGAATTACGATAGCAACACAACGGCTAATAATGATACTGCTTTTGTGTTTGAGGCGGGTATCAACGCTACAGCTACTCAAGATGGCGGCACGCAGGAGGCTGCGAATAGTGAGATCGCTACCGGTAATATTCTTGCCAATGATACGGGTATTGCATCTACCACAAACATTACTGATGTGAACGGTGTCACTCCGGTTGGTGGGGTGATCACCATTAACAATCCAAACTATACGGTACAAATTTATACACAAACTGTGGGTGCGTTTGTGAAAGGTGATTATGTTGTCACGCTTACCGGCAATACCACAGAAGGTGTCGATGACGTAATTGCGTTGAATTATCAGTTGCAGAATAGCTTAACTGGCGAGTTGGATAACGCCACATTGACGGTTAATATCGTCGATGATGTGCCTACTGTGCAAGATGCTATTGTGCAGGTGCAGCAAGGCGTGCTACCAAAACAAAACTTAGTATTTGTAATTGATAGTTCTGGCAGTATGGCGGGCGAAGTTAAAAATGTGGCAGCCAATGGCACAGTGACCATTCAAAACCGCTTGCAAGCAACCTTGCAGGCAGTTACTGCAGTCATTAACGAATACTTTAGCCAAGGCGGTAATGTCAGCATTACTTTAATTGACTTTGATGCGACTGCGGCTAATAGAGGTACATATACCACCGCAGCTAGTGCAATTGCAGCACTTAATACCCCAGCCAATTTTGTAGTGGGTGGAGGTACCAACTATGAGGCGGCCTTACAAACGGCGCAAGCAGCAATGACGCCACCAGTGGTGGGTGAGCGATATACCACATACTTTATTTCGGATGGTGTGCCGACAGTTGGCGATATTACGGACCCTGCTGCAAATGGCTACCGAGCTTTTGCTACTGCAAATAATGTAACAACTTATGCGATTGGTATTGCGTCAGATATTAGTAACCCAACGGAGTTGAATAACATTCACAATGTAGATAGTGACAACAGTGGTGTTAAGGATAATGCAATTATTGTGACCAATGTAGCTACGTTGGATGAAGTACTGTTAGCTTCTGTACCTACAACTTTTGGCGGTTCTGTAGCAGGTAGTACAGCTAACTCCAGCCTTAACTTTGGTGCAGATGGCGGTTACATCAGCCAACTCATCATGCGCTTAGATACCAATGGCGATAATGTGCCTGATGCCGATGTGACATTTAACTTTAATCCTACAACTGGTGCAATTACTGTGGTAGGGGGTGGTGCACCTCAAGCAGGTATCCCATCACCTAGCGATACGATCACTTTAAATGACGCCCGTGGATTTGAAGATGGTATTCTGATATTCAACTTTAGAACTGGTGAATACGTATACCAAACCGCTGGTTTTGCAGCTGAAGGTGAACAGTTTGATATTAAATTTACAGCAACTGATGGCGATGGTGATACCGCTAGCGGTAAACAAACCGTACAAATTGTCGATGGTAAACCTGATGCTAACAATGACATTGATACCTTACGTGGCGGGCAGACATTCTTTGAAGGCAATGTCATGTCAGCCATTGGAACTGATGGTGGCGATAGCGTCGCGCTTACGTCATTTAGTTCCAACCGTTCTGGCGAGGATAATCCTGGCGATGGTGGAAGAGTTTCATCCATTGTATTTAAGGGGGTAACGTTTGACTTAACAACTTTAGTTGGCTCAACTGCGGCATTAGGAGGCAACTATACCGTAACTAACATCGGTGGCGTAAACACACTCACTTGGACAGCGTCTGCCGGTGGATCTTCATTAGTGTTTAATGCGTCAGGTTATTATAGATACACACCACCTACAGCAGATATTTCTAATAATGTAGTGGGTGCATCAACCACTTACAATCTCGATACTGCAGGTAACATTACTACTGCGGCAACTGCAGGCATGACGCTCACAGCAATTGCCAGAGCAAGTGCTACAGAAGGCAGTGCGACTGTAAACCCTGTTGGTGGGGATGGTACAGGCGTCACAGGTGGCGGAAATAACAACAACCAGATTGATGACCTTGAAAGTTTGGTAATCACTTTTAACACAGCGCTGCATCCACGTGGGGTTCAAGGCGTGGTGATTAACGTAGACGCAAGCAACAGTAATTTAGGCGGCACCAACGCGTTTAACTATAATGTCTATGATGTGCATGGTGACCTAATAGGCCAATTTGCATCTAACGCTGAAGGTAATGTGACAATTCCATTTGCTGGTATTGGTAAGATAATTGTTGATTCAGGGACTATAGACACTAGTTCATACCCAGGCAGTGCAGGCAGTATTTTCTCTGTAACATACCAAACAATCTTGGCTACTGGCGGCACACCAGCGCCAGCGCCAGAAGTTATTAGCTATACGCTACTTGATACTGACGGTGATACATCTACTGCAACATTAACGCTCAATAATATTATCGATGATTTTTCTGGTACAGCAGCCAACAATACGATCAACGGTACCGCTAGAAATGAAAACATTTCTGGCTTAGCTGGCGATGATACGATTAACGCGGGCGCAGGCTATGACATTGTGCGCGGCGGTGATGGCAACGATACCATTGATGGCGGCGATAACGATGATCAACTTTATGGCAATGCTGGCAACGACAATATCAGTGGCAGCACAGGTAATGATTTGATGTATGGTGATGCTGGCAACGACACTCTAAACGGTAATGATGGTAATGACTTTATATCTGGAGGTGATGGTTCAGATACCATCAATGGTGGTATTGGAGCAGATATTATTATCGGAGGTGCTGGAAACGACACTTTAACCGGCGGTAGCGTGGGTATTGTTGATACGTTTAGATGGGAACTTGCCGATAGAGGTACGACAAGTGCACCGGCAACGGATGTAATCACTGACTTTGACCCAGCAGCAGTCGGAGCAGGTGGCGATGTGCTTGACTTGCGAGATTTGCTCTCAGGTGAAAGTCATACTGGAGTGGACTCTGGCAACTTGGCCTCATACTTACATTTTGAAGTGGTAGGCGCTAACACGGTTATTCACATTAGTAATAATGGTGGATTCTCAAATGGATTTAGTCCTACGAAAGATGTCCAAAAAATCACCTTGACAGATGTTGATTTGGTAACCGGCTTTGCAGATGATAATGCAATTATTCAAAATTTACTCACAAATAATAAATTGATCACTGATTAGTTAATTAATTTTCCTAAATATTAAAGGCCAACTTTTAATAAGTTGGCTTTTTTTTGAAATTAATTTTTAAATTATCTCCAGATTTGTAGTTCCATTCCTAGCCAGAGCCGTTTAGTTATCTATTTGGTTGATTTTCTTTAAAATCAGCTTGCCTTTCATGCGTGCTGCAACTTTACAACAAATTGGCATAAAGATTGCTGTAATAGTTTGTCAGTGATATCTCGCGGGTTGACAAAACAACGCTAAGGTTTAACATGTGGGCAAAGAAGAAGGTAAAGGTTTGACAATTTTGAATTTTGATAAAAGCACTTCAGCAATAAAAGTAATACTGGCATTGATGGGATTGATGTTTGGTCAGATAGCAAGCGCTGAGCCATTGGCGACTCTCAAACAAATGGTCGAGAAGGTCATTTCATCCAATCCGGAAGTTCAAGCTAAATATCACGCCTATCTGGGTGCCGGCTACGAGCAGGATGCCGTATTCGGTGGATTCCTGCCAAAAGCAGATATCGTATCAACCTACCGCAATCAAGAAGATATCAAAGGTTTAAGCAATAGTAACGGAACGGGAATTCCTACATGGAATAACGAGCTGGTGCTGCGCCAGATGATTTTTGATGGACTGGCAACACCAAATGAAGTCAAGCGTTTAGGGCACGCCAAGCGTGTGCGCTATTTTGAGCTGCAAAGCGCCATGCAGACCACTACGCTGGAATTCATGCGTTCTTACATTGATACCTTGCGTTATCGCCAGTTATCAGAATATGCCAAAACCAACTATGTCGTGCACAAGCAGTTGTATGACCGAATTAAAGAGCGTGTAGATGCAGGCGTGGCACGCAAGGTGGATTTAGAACAGGCCTCAGGTCGTCTGGCACTGGCGGAATCCAATTTATTGACAGAAGCGACGAATCTTCATGATGTGACGGCGCGCATGCAACGCCTGTTGGGCGAGATTCCATCGGAAACACTGGAACAGGCTGAGTTTTATAAGGAAGGTGCCGAGCCGGCCGCGACGGATGCATTGAGGGTGGCTTATCTGCATAACCCGGATATTCTATCTACGATTGAAGATATTCAGGCAACCAAGGATGAGGTTAAAACCAAAGAAGCCAAATATCTGCCTCGTGTGGATTTGCAGGCACGTAAAAACCTGGGCACGAGCTCCGATGGCCGCAACAGTACCAGCGCTGCGGATTTGCTGGAACTCACCATGAATTTCAATTTATTTAATGGTTTTACAGATAAATCACTGGTCAGCCAGACCATCGAGAAACTGAATACCGCCAACGACCAGAGAGACAAAGCCTGTGTAGATACGCGCCAGCTGGTCACTATCGCCTATAACGATATTGTTCAGCTTAAAGAGCAATTGGATTATCGTGACAGGCACAGAAAGTCGATTGGAAATGCGCGTGATGCTTATTACAAACAGTTTGATATCGGCCAGCGCACTTTGCTGGATTTACTGGATACCGAGAATGAGTTTTTTCAGGCAAAACGTGCCTATTCCAATGCGGAGTATGATATTCAGACTGCCTATGCTCGCTTGTATGCGAGCCAGGGCGCACTGCTGAGTAAAATCGGTTCCACACGTCAAGGGTTGCCTGAAGTGACTCGCGAAGCCTATATGGATGCCGCCAATGTGTGCGAGGCAGTTGCGCCGGTGCAAGTGACCATTGATAAAGCCGCATTACTGGCGGATGCAAAACCGCTCTCAGTGTCGAATCAGTTAATGGCCGCAGCTGCACCCAAAGCAGCACAGCCAGCATCCGCTTGCAGTACTGAGACTGTGACGGCGCGTGTAAATGACTGGGCAGATGCATGGCGCCATAAGGATTACGATACTTATAGCAAATTTTATGCGGATAAATTCACGCCAGAGCCACCCCTTAGCCGTGAAGAATGGGCAAAGCAACGCAGACAGCGTTTATCTACCACCGGAAAAATCAATCTTGAGCTCAACAATATGCAGGTGACCTGCGACGGCGACAAAGCCAAGGCGGTGTTTGGTCAGGATTACAGCGTGACCACCTATAAACTGCTTAAAAAAGCTAAAGATGCCGCAGGTTGTGAGGTTTGCGCCGCCAAGCGAATCGCAACCAAAGGCTTTGCCGACAAGGTGAACAAGGAATTGCAGCTTGAGAAGATTGGCAGCCAGTGGCAAATCGTGCGAGAGCTGGTCAATAAATAACTTTTTAATTCTTAAGATTTTAAAAAACACATTATCTTAAAAGTAATGTGTTTTTTTTTTGCCTGTTTTTTTGCAAATGGCTAATCAAAATTGGCTCAAGAGTGATAGAATACGCACCGCACCAAGTTCTGCAATAATATCCCGCCCGGGTGGTGAAATTGGTAGACACAAGAGACTTAAAATCTCTCGACTTTACGGTCGTGCCGGTTCGATTCCGGCTCCGGGCACCATATAAAACAACCACTTATCAATCAAACAGGTTTTCTCGCCTTATTGGCTTGTACCATTTTTGTACCGCCCATCATTTTATCCACAGCAATTTTTAAGTCATCAATCGCTAAATGCGAATATCTGCCTGTCACACCCAAGTTACTATGGCCAAGTATGTCGCGCACCGCCACTAATGAAGCGCCGCCCTTCACCATGAACGATGCGGCGGTGTGTCTGAGGTCATGGAATCTAATATCTGCATCTCCTCTGGCTTTCTCGAATTCTTTTCTTAGCATAGGGTAGGTAACACTCCAGTCCAATCGATTAAGCGCGCATTGGGCGGGTTTATTTAGGGGTATCACACGCGGCTTCCCATTTTTGGTTTGATTCAAAATGATCAATCCGCTTACCATGTTTTCCTGTTTGAGGCTAAGCAGTTCACCTTCGCGCAACCCAGTAAAGGCAGCCAGTATGATGTGCCATTTAGATTTTGGTGCCGCTTTGGCCAGCTTGATAACTTGTGGAATGCTTAAGTAAACGTGCCTAGTTTTTTCGCCTGACAGCAACTCTATTTTTATTTGTCTTTGAACCCAGCCTGTTAAATTGCATCGAATATTGACCCATCTAGCATAGAAATATGCATCTAAATTTGACCCACGTAGCGATACTATTCTGCTCACAACCTGAGCAGGAGAATAGGAGTGATCGACGTGGCGATATTAAGTGTAATCAGGCGT
>JAKQTN010000069.1 GCA_029563075.1 Pseudomonadota bacterium | reverse complement strand
ACTGCGGTGATGTCCGCTGCCGTAAAGCCAACCGGCGCTTCACTGAAGGTGAAGGTCACCACAGAGCTGGTGTCCGCATTATTCAGGCTCGTGTCTACAATATCGACCGTCAGGCTCGGTGCGGCCGCGTCAACCGTGTAGCCTTCGGTGTCCGTCGCCGTACCGGGGTTGCCAGCCGCGTCCAGGGTAGTGATCGAGGCGTCGATCACTTTGTCGGCATCGGCCACTAAAGCCGCGCCCGGCACTGGAATGCTGAAGGTGAAGCCGGCCGCCACCAGGCCGGTGTAAGCCGTGCCGTTGATGGTGAGGGTGACGGTGTCGCCGACTTTGGCGTCGCCGCCGACCGTGCCAGTGACGTTGACCGTGCCGCCGGCTTCAGCGCTGTTGATCACGTCATCGGCGGTGATGTTGGCGGTTAGGGTGATGGTCGGGACCGGTGGCACATCATTGTCGATAATAGTACCTATACCCGTGTTATCTGCGATAGAGGTACCTACGGAAGGATTAGACAGATTAATACTGAAAGTTTCTAACGCTTCGACCAACCCATCGTCAATAATATTTAGCGTAATTGTTTGTGACAACACCCCAGTAGCAAAACTCAGGGTCCCAGCCAATGCGTTAATGCCTGCCGCATAATCCGCAGCGGCTGCAGTATTGGCGACCGTATTGTAGTCAACCGTTACGGTACCGGCTGCGGGATTAGACAAACTAACCGTGAAGGTGATAGTGCCTGCTGCTTCATTAACGGTAATGTCATCGATTGCGAATTGAGGTGTGCCATCATTATCGATAATCGTTGCTGTTGCGGTAGCTGCAACAGGAGTTGCTCCGCTGACAGGGGTGGCCGTTAAGCTAAAAGTTTCATTGCTTTCTGAAGTCGCATCATCAGTAGTAGGGATACGTAGCTGTATTGAATTGGCGCCTGCAGGGATCGTGACATTGCCTGCTACTGGCGCCCATACTGCGCCATTGAAGTACTCTAATGCGGCCGGCGAACTGGTGTCGGTGCCTATCGTTGCCGTGCCTGATGCCAAACTAGGGGTAAATACAACAGGGCTCGTGCTTGTGTTAGAAAGTGATACAGTAAAGACAGCGTTTCCGCCTTCGATAAGAGGTGAAGAAGCTACTACTGACAGGCTTGGCGTATCGTCATCCGAGCCTCCTGCACCTGTGCCGTCATCTTTGATGGTACCTATGCCTAAGCCATCCGCAATGCTGGCATTGGTTGCACCTGAGAGATTGACATTAAAGGTCTCAGCACCTTCAAACACGTTGTCATTGTTGATGTTGAGTGTGATGGTTTGTGTTGTAACGCCTGGTGCAAAAGTGAGTGTGCCAGCTAAAGGGCTGATTCCCGCCACATAATCAGCAGGATTGGTTGCGCTGCCATCCGTAGTGCCGTAGCCAACGCTGATAGACTGAGCAGATACTGCTGACAACGTCACGGTAAAAGTGATGGTGCCTGCCGCCTCGTTAACCGTGACATCGTTAATACTCAGGCTAGGTGCTGCATCGTCATCTAAGATAGTGCCCGTGCCTGTGACACCACCGATGGTGAGTGGTAAAGTTTCATCCGGCTCGTCTGTTGCGTCTTGTGTGGTCGGGACCGTAACGGTAAAGCTGGTCACTCCAGGCGCCACAGTAATAGTGCCATCACCATTATTTGTAACCCCCAGACCAAACACTAGAGCACCAATATCGCCAGCAGAAGCAGTACCGCCGCCTAAGCTAAATGGATAAGTAACAGGTGTGCTGCTCGGGTTGCTTAAGGTGACGGTGTATACCAGGTTAGTGCCTTCTGGCACTGCGTCATCGCCAGCGCCGGCTGCGCCTGGCTCTACTGAGGTGATGGTCGGGACGTTATCATCATCAGTGATGGTGCCCATGGCGCTGATGCCGCCAACCGAGATGTTGTAGGTTTCGGCTGCGCCTTCGTCAATGGTATCGAGCGCGGTCGGCACTGTCACGGTGAAGCTGGTGACGCCAGCCGGCACTGTAAGGACACCGGCACTCAGGGTCACGCCATTACTGAAGGTCGGTGTTGCCGTATAGTCGACGCCAGAAGTGGCTGTGCCGCCGCCGAGCACAAAAGCATAGGTAGTAGCGCTACTGCTGGCGCTGCTTAAGGTAACTGTGTGGACCAGGCTGGCGCCTTCGACCTGGGTATCGGATGAAATACTGCTAACAACGGGGGCAACACTACCACTGCCGCTACCGCCAGCACCCTTATTGTCATCCAGATCATCATTGTCTAGCAGACGGCCATTAATGGGCTGATCTTGTATGTTGGCTCTAAAATTAAAGTCGTATTGGAAGCCAAACTGATTAAGCAAATCATTGATTCTCAGCAAGGCAACAAAATCGAAGCCGCGTATCGTCATCAAGCCATTGCCACCGGCAGCGGTTTCTTCCAAAACCTCATTCACATCTTTACCACTTTCAATCGCTTTAATCACGGTTTGTATGGTGGCAAGATTCACCGACCCGTCAAGGCTGTCAAAGCCCAACGCATTGGTCAGGTCTTCGGTAAAGGCAACCAGCTGCTCCGGGCCGATATGCATAGGGCGACCATTAGCCAACTCCAGCTCCACATCAGCGCCAGGCATGGTTTCTATAGTGTCACTCGTCTGTACAGTATCGCCAAGTTGCAGCTCGCGCTTAACGCCATTGTCTGTAATAAGGTATGCGGTACCTGTCAGTGCGACTACTTTGCCGATTAATGCCATGTTTGTGTCCTGATTCAAAAAACTAAATGCTGGTTAGATGCTTTTTTCTACAATCGCATTAAATACGGTATTTGGCTAAAAAACTATTGTACCGATGGCCAATATGCCTAAGAACACATGTCTTTGGAAATGCACTACAAAAACCATCTTTATTCATAGATGTAATTGCTCCTTAAAAACCGATAATCGCGGAGATCGTTCGTTTATTTACGGATCATTTTCTTAAATCTTTATAGATTTGGTAGCTTGGAGCACGAATTATTTCAGGTTTCAAAAAACAGTTAACTTTTTTAAAGCGCATCAACAGCATCATTTCTTTCGTGGTGCTGTTGATCTGCTTTACTGGCATTTACGCAGCCGGCTACGATTTAAACAAATTAAGCAGTCTAGCCAAACTACGGTATGGTGAGGAAGCCTATAAAAACATCCTGGAACTTCAAGATTTGATTACCGCCCTAAAATCTGCACCTGAAGCAGAAAAACTCCGCCAAATAAACGATTTTTTTAACCGTAAAATTAATTTTTCTGAAGATATTGATCTGTGGGGAAAATCAGATTATTGGGCAACGCCATTAGAATCCATAGGCCACCAAGCCGGTGATTGCGAAGATTACAGTATTGCCAAATATGCTTTCCTTAAAATTCTCAATGTACCTAACGAAAAACTTCGGCTTACCTACGTTAGAGCAGAAATCATGCGGCAGGATCGGAGAGTTGTGCTGGCACATATGGTACTTGGCTATTATGCTACGCCGCAGTCAGAACCACTGATCCTGGATAGTTTAGTTCCTGAAATTATGCCATCATCCAATAGAAGAGATTTAACCCCCATTTTCAGTTTTAACGATAAAGGTCTATGGGTCGGCTCCAGCAGCCAATCCAAAGGCGACTCGATATCACACCTGTCCCGATGGCGTGATGTTTTAATGCGTATTCAGATAGATGGAATAAATTAATTGAAAGTAAGGAATTGATATGTCACTCAACAATATGTCTCTTATTAAGCAACTTTGGCTGGCGATATTGTTTACAGTTACTTTAACGTCCAGCGGCAGCTTTGTGTTAAGCACGCTATCGAGCAAAAACTATCTGGAAGAACAACTGCAAACAAAGAATATTGACAACGTCACTTCGCTAGCGCTTTCCATGTCGCAATTGAAAAAAGACCCTGTTACGCTGGATTTACTGTTATCGGCACAATTCGATTCCGGTCATTATCGCTATATCGGTCTATTTGACCCGAATGGCAAATTAATTAGCGAACGTGTCAATGCCAACAGCCAGACCAAAGCGCCCAGATGGTTTGTCAAACTTATTCCAATTAAAGTGCAGGCGGGCGTGGCCAACGTGCAGGATGGCTGGACACAGTACGGCTCGCTCGCGTTAGAAAGCGATGTCAATTTTGCCTACGATAAACTTTGGGACGCCACGTTGCTGATTGCATTATGGACGTTTCTGATTGGCTTGCTGGCCTGCTATGCCGGTGGAAAAATCCTGCGTAAAATCCTCAGCCCGCTCGAAGAAGTGGTGAATCAGGCAAAAGCGATTGGCGAAGACAGATTCATTACCATTGATGAACCTAAAACGCTGGAGTTTAAAGCCGTGGTGCGCGAGATGAACAATCTTTCCAATCGAATCAAGGCAACAGTAACCAAAGAATCTGCACGTCTGGAAGAACTGCGCTACAAAATCAATTATGACGATGTTACGGGGCTGATGAACCGTGATTACTTCGTGAATACCATGGAGGCTAACCTCGGCCATGATGAATTCAATGAAGGCGCTTTGGTAATATTCAGGCTATCGAATCTGGCACAACTGGATGAAGCCATGGGTTATCCGCAAGCCAATGCCTTACTTAGAAAAATCAGTGGCGCGCTGGAATCTGAATGCAAAAAGAATACCGCCCTTTTCTCCGGCAGACTAAGTGGAACCGAGTTTGCTATATTCTGCAAGAAAACCACAGATGAATTCGCGCTTGCCAACCAGCTAAAAAATGCGGTCACCCAGGCAGCCGAAATTGACGATGTTGAATTAACTGCGCGCTTTTTGGTGGTAACCACAAAAGCCAGAAAAATGGATGAGACCGCCTCGCTATTCAAAGTGCTTGAATTCATCCTGAATCTTTCAAGTTTAAGTGAAGAGAATTATCTGCGCGTGATCAATGCCAGCAGCATCGCGGTAACGGAAAGCCACTATCTGGTGGAATGGGAAACGTGGCTCAATGATGCGCTTTCAAACAAACGCATCAAGCTAGAGCACTATCCTGTAATCACTACCGAAGGCACGCTGATCCATCATGAAAGCCCGGTAAGGCTTCAATTGGAACCTGGCGGAAAATGGCATAGCGCAGGCGAATTCATCAACTGGGCTACGCAACTCAACCTGATTAAAACCATCGACGAGTTGGTTCTGGAAACGGCTATACTGTTATTGGCGCAGGGGGCCAGCCCGATGTGCCTGAATGTTTCAGCAAACGCGATGTGCGACCGTAAATATATTCAAAAGGCCGTCAAGCTGGTCAAACAACATCTGCAGCATCCATCTTTTTTGAGCTTTGAAGTGCCAGAAATCGCAGCGTTTGAACATCTGAATGAATTCAAGTACTTTTGCTGCAAACTAAAAGCCGTGGGTTGCCATGTAGGTGTTGAACATGTTGGTTTACGCATTTCGCGCCTGGGTGAACTGCACGATATTGGCCTGGATTATATTAAATTTGATGCCTCCATTGTTCGCAGCATCAATAGCAATGAAACCAACAAAACCCTCCTGAGGGGCTTGTGCATGGTCGCGCATTCCATAGGCGTGCGAGCGATTGCTGAGGGCGTGAACAACGACGATGAAATTAAATCGCTGAAAGAAATCGGCATTGATGGTTTAACAGGTCCGGGCGTTAAATTCCTGCAAGCAAACTAGGGAAAGATTTAGTGGCGGTAGTTACTGTTCAGCATCAACGCCAGCTGCAGTCTGTCCTTCACTTTCAGGCACTCAAAAGTGGCTGCCAGGTGCGCTTTCACCGTTCGTTCCGAGATGTCCAGAATCCGTGCTATTTCTTTGTTACTCAAGCCTTTCGCCGCCTCCATCGCCACATCTCTCTGCCGTTTGGTTAACTGGGCCAGTAAAGTTTCCACCTGTTTAGGCTGGTTTCCTACCAGCTTTGCAGAAACTTCAATCAGGCGCTTCAATAGTTCGTTCCCCAGCCATAAACCGCCATGACTGATCACTGTCTTGATTTCTTTTAATATCTCCGGCGCAGAATAAGCATGGCAATAACCGACCGCTCCCAGGCTTAATGCATATAGTGCTTCTGCCTGCACTGGCGCATTCGCCAGCACAATGATTTTTGCATTTTTATAATGCTTCTGGATAAGCCCAATCGTGTTGGTCAGCCATTGCTGCCTGTCTTCATTCATGTGCAGCCAGAACAGAATCGCTTCATCTTTTTTCGACTTGGCCAGTTTTATATCGGTAGTTAATTTAGCCTTGGGAAAAGCCTCAGACCAGCTGATTAAGCTTGTAGTTAATGGTGAAATGAAAATATCCTGCATCAAACTTCTTTCACCCGCTATCTTTCGCTAAAAGCGTAAGACTTGGCCTTAAGCACGGGTTTCAGCAAATATGACAGTATGGTTTTTTTGCCGGTCAGAACATCCACCTGCGCCACCATACCGGGAATAATCGGCAAGCCCTGCCCGATGCTGGTCTGCAAAGTACGCACACGCACCAGATAATAGGCATTGCCTTTGTCGTCCACAGTCGAGTTGGCTGCAATGCTCTCCACCACTGCATCCAGCGTGCCGTAAATGGTGTAATCGTAAGCAGTCAGTTTCACAATGGCCGGTTGCTGCGGGCGCAGAAATGCAATGTCTTTAATTTGCACCTTGGTTTCAATCACCAGCGTGTCATCGGTCGGCACAAGTTCTAACACCTCTTTGCCTGGCTGGATCACCCCACCGACCGTATTGAAAAAAAGACGGCTCACTTTGCCGTTGACGGGGGATTTCAACGTCGCCTGTTTTACTTTGTCAGATAAGGCCACACTGGTTTCGGTAAGGCTATTCAGTTTCGCGGTGGTGTCATTTAACTCGGTACGCACTTTGCTGCGAAAGCTCTGCTCCGACTCGGTGATTTTGCGCCTTGCCTCGCTAATGCTGGTTTGCACGCGGCTAATTTGCGCTTTGGCCTGCTCAATCTCGCCTCTGGCTCTCGTGGCTTCGCGTTCAAGTTTTAGAATATCAATCTCGGAAACCGCGCCGCTAGCTAATAACGGCTTATTGGCTGCCAGTTCTTTGTTGGCTGATTCATAGGTTTTCTCAGCAAACTCTTTTTTAGACTGGAGTTCGAGCAACTCTTTTTCACGTTGCTCCATCTGGTCGCGCGCGATATTCACAACTGAGGCCAGCTCTTCGCGGCTGGCTTGGTATAACGCATATTCCTGCTCATATACCTGTGGCGTTTCTGTTTTAACTTCTGCCGGCGGATTAAACGCGCCACCCATTGCCAAGGCGCTTAGACGTGCCTGTTTGGCCAGCAAAGCCAGGTACTGGCCCTTGTTTTCGCGTAAAGAAGATACTGCGCGCGTTTCGTCAATTTTGATCAACGGCATGCCGACTTTTACCACGTCACCTTCTTTAATTAAAATCTCGGAAACGATGCCGCCGTCCAGCGATTGAATGATCTGTACCTGGCTTGAAGGGATCACCCTGCCCTCTCCGCGCGTCACTTCATCCACTTTGGCAAAGCATGCCCACACCAATGCAACCGCCAATATGGCCAGAATGCCATATAAAAGCTTTCTCGCTTTAAGTGGCGCCTGCTCTAAAATCGCCAGATCTGCTTCTTCTTGCCAGGCCAGGTCATCACGACTCTCAGAAGGGACTGCACGGTCTACCATGTAATAGATCGGCTTGGTGAGCCAAGTTTGACTTTTAAGGAAGTCATTAAAGGCGCCAATTTTTTTGAATAACCCTTCACTCATATCATGCTCTGCTTAAAGCGCCTTGGCGATCTTGCCGCTACGCAATGCTTCAATCACCTGGTCTTTTGCACCATCAGCCACCACCCGGCCAGAATCCACCACAATAATGCGATTCACCAGATCGAACAGCCCTGAACGGTGCGAGATCAGCACCACCGTTTTGCCATGTGAAGCTTCCATCAATCTGCTTTTTACTGCATCCTCACCGGAGTGATCCATCGCGCTGGTCGGTTCATCCAGCAAAATGATGCTTGGCTTGCCAATCAACGCACGTGCAATACCAACACCCTGCTTTTGCCCACCGGAAAGAGTTTCGCCGCGCTCGCCCACCAAAAGATCAAAGCCTTTAGGATGGCTGTTGATATAGTCGTCGATGCCGCCTGAGTGTGCCGCGGCCAGCACAGCAGCATCGTCTGCATGGGGTGTGGCAATCGTCAAATTCTCACGCATCGTCCCATAAAACAGATGAGTATCTTGTTGCACATAGCCCACACAGCGGCGTAGCTCGGCTGGGTCAATCTGGCGTGCATCTATGCCATCTATCAAAATCGCACCCTCTGTAGGCTGATAAAGCCCGAGGATCAGTTTATGTATCGTCGTCTTGCCAGAGCCCATGCGCCCCAGCAAGGCCACATGCTCGCCTGCTTTAATCTTGAACGAAACCTTAGTCAACGCGCTTTCTTCAGCGCCAGGATAGTTAAAACTGACTTCCCTGAACTCGATATCGCCTTTGAAAGCGGGGCGTGATAAAAAACTGGAATCAAGCGGCCGTTCTACCGGTTTATGCATAATCTCATCCAGCGATTGCAGCGATGTTGATGCCGTATGATATTGCGTCAGCAAGCCAGCTGTTTGTGAAATGGGCGCCAAGGCGCGCGAGGCCAGCATGGTAGAAGCAATCAGGCCGCCCATGGTCAGGTCACCGTTGGTCACCAGATACACGCCCAATAACACCAGCGCGACAGTGGTGATCTGCTGAATGGCATTAGAGCCATTGTTGATCGATTGTGAAAGCAAGCGCAGCTTGCTACCCACCACGGTTAGAAAACTCGCGGTATGCTCCCATTTGCGCTGCATGGCTCCTTCAACGCCCAGTGCCTTGACAGTTTCCAGACCCACCAGGCTCTCGATTAGCGTTGCATTGCGTTGCGCGCCCGCACGATACATAGTTTCTGAGAGCTCATGCATTTTGGTTTGTACGCTGAACGCGTACATCAACATGACAATGCCACCAATAATGACAGGAATTACCATTGGCCAGGATATCCATGCGATCACTATAATAAAGATCAGCCCGAACGGCACGTCAATCAATGTCGTCACCGTGGCAGAAGTGATGAAATCCCGTACACTTTCAAATGAGCGCAAATTACTAGCTAACGAGCCCACGGAATTTGAACGCAGCTCCAGACGCGTGCCTAATACCTGCTCCATAATCCGCGCGCTGAGCTTTACATCGATGCGCGCGCTGGCCCAATCGAGAAAATAGCCACGCATGGTACGCAAAACCAAATCACCGATCACAATAATCGAAACACCAATCGCCATCACCCATAGCGTCTCTATCGCGCGGTTTGGCACGACCCTGTCATAAATGTTCATGGTAAACATCGGCATGGCGAGTGCGAATATATTAACCAGAAATGCAGCCACCATCACATCGCGGTAGATACGTTTATTCTCAGCCAAAGTGCCCCAGAACCAATGCTTCAAACGCACTTTGCCCACTGCGGGAGCACGCTTATCAAACACATACTTGGGTTTTGCCACGATCAGGTAGCCGGAATACTGTGCCACAATCTCATCCAATGGCACAGCCACTTCGGCGTCACCCAGTTCGGGATAAATGACGCTTGCGGTTTTAGTGTTTTCGTCAATCCCGGTCAGCATGCAGGCTTCGTTATCTTTTAACAGCAGGATGACCGGCAAAAATTCTGTACGAATCTGATGAAGCGGTTTTTTTAGGGTGGTAACAGCAAGATTGGCGCGCTCAGCGGCCCGTTTGAACAATGCGGGGGTCATTTTGCCATCACGCAACGGCAAACCCGCAATGAGCGCATCTTTGGTCGTAGCCACCTGGTGGGTGCGGCAGGCTAATAACAAACAACCCAATAGCGAATCACTCGCGTTGGGCTGGTTCTCGGTTAACTGTGCCAACTCAGGGTTTCCCCGTTCAATATTCAGCTGCGCTTTATTTTCCAAAGTTATATTTTCTGGGCTTATTTTACCTAAGCTCATCACTGCAACTTATTAAAATTGTCATTTAATGTAATGTATCAACATTTAGCAATAACTACAATGTATTACAGTACATTACGACACGTTTCTAGCAATCTTTATGCCAAATAGCGCAGTATTTCAGTGGAGATTCCAGGGATTGGAGGCGCGAGCCGGAGTCGAACCGGCCTAAACGGCTTTGCAGGCCGCGGCATAACCGCTTTGCTATCGCGCCATTCATGTTTAATTTAAAGAGACCAATTAAACAAACTGCTTAAACTAAAACGGCGAAAGCATAATTGCATTCGCCGTTTGGTAATACTGGAGCGGGAAACGAGGCTCGAACTCGCGACCTCAACCTTGGCAAGGTTGCGCTCTACCAGCTGAGCTATTCCCGCGTTAAGAAGCGTGCATTTTAGCGATTTTCAGAATACTGTCAAGACCAATTAGCTCACTTTATCGCATATTTATTTGACTTTAATCTTTGGCCAAGCCACCTTCAAGTAATAAGCCATTGATAGCAATGTTAAAAATGCGGCAATCTCTATCAGTCTATGTCCGACAATCTGGGTTTGAAAAGTACCCATGCTACCTAAATGAATATTATCCCAATATAACAAAAACAATATCGCCAGCATTTGCACGGAGGTTTTAACTTTACCTATCATCGCAACCGCCATGCTACCGCCCTCTCCATCACCCGCCATCCATTCGCGTAAGGCACTCACAGCAATTTCGCGGCCTATAATGATCAAAGAAACTATCGCCCCCACGCGTCCAAACTCCACCAGCACAATAAGCGCTGCTGCCACCATGAGCTTATCGGCTACCGGGTCCAGAAATGCGCCAAATGCCGAGGTTTGATGCCAACGCCTGGCCAAATAACCATCCAGCCAATCGGTAAACGAGGCAATCGCAAATACAGCGGTAACAAAAATATTGACCGAATGCGATGGCATAGCGCTTAATTTGTGCAGGTTTTCAGGCCAGTAAAATGCGCCTACAAATATGGGAATCAGCAAAATACGTAGCCATGTGAGCATGGTCGGGATGTTCAACTTCATTTAACGCGGCACTCCACTAATGAAACTCTCCGTAAATTTTTTCGGCCAAAGCCTTGCTCACGCCTTCGACTTGGGCAATTTCATCTATGCTAGCACCTTTCACCCCTTCCAATCCACCAAAGCGTGTCAGCAAGGCCTTACGCCTTTTTGCGCCTATGCCACCAATGTCTTCCAGACTTGAATGCAATCTTGCTTTAGCACGCTTTGCGCGATGACCTGTGATGGCAAACCGGTGCGCTTCATCACGGATTTGTTGCAGCAAATGCAGCCCTCGGTTATCTTTTTCCAGGTTTAGCATTTCACCCGTGTCAGAAAAAATCATGGTTTCCAGTCCGGGTTTACGTTCTTCGCCTTTTGCTATTCCGATCAATAAAATATCTTCCAGGCCGACTTCCTGCATCACCTCGATTGCCACGCCCAATTGGCCTTTGCCGCCATCAATAAACACCAGGTCCGGGCGCTTCCCCTCACCCGCTGCGACTTTTTTGTAACGCCGCGTCAGCACATCGCGCATGGCTGCGTAATCGTCGCCTGGGGTAATGCTCGTAATGTTATAACGGCGGTATTCACTGTTTTGCAGATTGCCTTTATCGAACACTACACAGCTCGCCACCGTCGCCTCACCCATGGTGTGGCTGATGTCAAAGCATTCAATACGCTCAGTAGTCTCGGGCAAATTCAACGCTTCGCGTAGCGCGATCAATCGCGCCTCCTGATTGGTGGCTTCGGCCTGTTTTTGCGTTAATGCAAGTTCTGCATTGGTTTGCGCCATTTTCAGCCAAACACGCTTGTCGCCAATCGCGTTAGTAATAATTTTAATCTTGCGGCCGGATTGTTCGCTAAAGGCCTGATCAAAGGTCTTGGCATCAACCTCGGCGCCGCACACGATCATCGGCGGTGTGTTTTGTGCCACATAATGCTGGGTTAAAAACGCTTCCACCGTTTCGGACAATGTTGCATCTTGCGCATTTTTTGGGAAAAAGCTTTTATCGCCCAAATGCCGTCCGCCACGTATCATCACCAAATTAATGCAGTGCTGCCCCTGTACCTCAGCACAGGCGATTACATCTGCGTCCGAGACACTAAAATCACTCACAAACTGTTTTGCCTGTACCTGGCGCAGCGCCTGCATGCGGTCGCGAAACACCACCGCCATTTCATATTCCTGATTCGCTGCCGCCGTATTCATTTTATCGCCCAACGCATTCAGCACTTCGTTGGCTTTTCCTTCCAGAAACAACGCGGCATGATGCACATCATGCGCATAATCCTCTGGTGTAATATAACCCACGCAAGGCGCCGTGCAGCGCTCGATTTGGTACTGCAGACAGGGGCGCGAGCGATTAGCAAATACGGTATTCTCGCAGGTGCGCAACTTGAATACCTTCTGCAAAAGCTGAATGCTTTCGCGCACCGCAACCGAATTGGGGAAAGGCCCGAAATACTGGTTCTGCTTTTTCTGCGCGCCACGATGAAATGCCAAACGCGGGAACTCATCGCCCGTAAGCGCGATGTAAGGATACGATTTATCATCCCGAAACAACACGTTGTAACGCGGCATCAAGCCTTTAATCAGGTTGTTTTCCAGCAGCAAAGCCTCGGCCTCATTGTGTGTGACAGTGGTTTCGATTTTGAAGATATTGCTTACCATCATCCGTGTGCGCGGACTGGGCAAGTTTTTGTTGAAATACGATGAAACCCGCTTCTTGAGGTCTTTCGCCTTGCCGACATAAATCACCTCGTCTGTGGCATTAATCATGCGATACACGCCCGGCAGATTCGGCAGATTTTTTAAGGGGGGTTTGGAGTCGAACATGCGGATATTTTACCACTCTGCTATCATTTCCGAGAACCTGCCAATCAAGCCAACTAACAATCTTAAAAATGCAAATACTTGTTAAATAATTTTAAGTTTAGATTAGCCTGAACTACACAATGAATTAATATTTTTAAACCATGCTTTTGCCATTTTCTCTTGACCAGACAATGATGGGTGCATGCCATCAAGAGTATCACTGCTTGTCCATCCTACATAATCAGGCACTGTAATCACAGGCGATGTTACAGTACTTTCGTATTTGGCCAGCAGTTTTAAATAGAGCCTAATATACTTAACCCGAAATGTGTTGACGTGGATTTCACTTATCAGAATATGCACTTTAGGGTTTCGCTTGCGCAACTGGGAAATAATTGATCTCATCGGCATCACCACTGACTGAATGACATTGGAAGCATTACAACCACAACCAGCTAAATGTATTAATGCGAAATCTGGAGCCGGCAGCTTAATTAAATCAGTTTTAAGTTTCTGCGCTACTAACGATGCCGATTGCCCGTAAAAACCTTCATGATCATTATCGAAACCTGCCGGCCATTTAAAAGACTTGTCTAGTCCAGAACGTTGCGTCCCAATGAAATCTACATTATAGCCTGCATCTTTAAGTAATTTTGATAATGGCAACCGATAAGTATATTCATCGGGCTTGCCTCCGCCTTGGGTAATGCTATCGCCAATTGCTACGATTTTTAATTGCTTATCTAGACATGCGTTTTTTGCAAATGCCGCGCTAAAAAATATTTGCAAACTTAGTAATAAAAATACTTTATAAAATAGTTTCAAGTTAACCCTGCTTAGGTTTAATGCAAAATTATTGTAAGCAACTTTACTCATCCAACAACTGTCCGCCTATCGCCCAATCCTCATACGCGACTTCTTCAAATGTAATATAGGTATAGGATTTAGGTTTATTGGCAACGCGCTCTAAAGTCTCGGTGATTTCTTTGGCGATTTTAGCTTTTTGCTCGCGAGTGACTTCGCCTGCAAGTTTAATATTAACGTATGGCATAGTAATTTCCTTTCAATTTTTGTAGGTTCACAACTCGTACCAATTTGACCATTTTATCGCGACGAGTTGTCGCTCTTACAGCTCCGCTTTGATAATTTCAAACACTGCATGAAACATCGCTTCCGTAAGACGTTTGGTTTGCGTGTTGTAACGGCTACAATGGTAACTATCTACCAAAATCAACCCATTGGGAAGTATGTGCTGTGCGGCGTGACCAAACTTACAGTCTTTAATTTGTAATCCAAACGCTTTCAGCACTGCCAGATGCGCCACATTGCCCAATGCCAATATGACACTATTTGGAGCCAATTGTTGTAACTCTGCTGCTAAAAACTGATTGCATGTGACGATCTCCACGGGAAGCGGTTTATTCTCAGGCGGCAGGCATTTCACCGCGTTGGTGATGCGGCAGTTGTTGAGTTGCAAATCATCATCCGCTGAAATGGACTGTGGTTTGGTGGCAAAGCCATATTTATGCAAGGTTTCATATAGCAGAATACCTGCATGGTCACCCGTAAACGGCCTGCCGGTTCTATTGGCACCATGCATACCAGGTGCTAGGCCGATGATAATCAATCTGGCGTTGCTGTCGCCAAATGGCGGAACCGGTTTGCAGAAGTAAGTCGGATTTTTTACCTTAACGTCATCTAAAAACGTAGCAAGCCGCGCACACTGACGGCAGCCAATATCGAACACAGGCCTAGTGAGCATGATTACGACCGCTTAAACTGGCTTTGCTACGCAGGGTGTTCCATATGTCGCGGATTAGGTTTAAGGTAAACACGAGCAGTAATATGGAAATGAGCAACGATAGAATCGGGTCGATTGGCATCCAGCCCGTAAAATAAATAATCACGCCGGCAGCCACCGCCGCCACAGAGCCTAATAAATCGCCAACAACATGCAAAAATGCAGCGCGGTTATTCAGAGTTTCAGCATGATGCACCGCCTGATGATGCAGCTGCTTGGCGACGATGAGATTTACAATAAGCCCAAGTGTCGCAATAATGGTCAGGCCTGCGCCTTGCACGAAGGGCGGATGCTTGAATCTTGAAATGGCTTCAGCTACCACATAGAAAATTACCGCCAGCATGGTGATTGCATTAATGATCGAAACGCTCAGCTCAGCATAACTGACACCGCATGCATGCCTCGCTACATTGGGCCTTTTAGCAATAACACCTGCCATCCAGGCCAGCCCTAGCGCCGCGACATCTGAAAACATGTGCCCGGCATCGCTTAACAAGGCCAAAGAGCCGGTATACCAGCTGCCTACGGCCTCGACAACAGCAAAAGTAAAAATCAGCAGAAACGGGATAAGATAGTGATCATGATCATCATGATCTTCGTGCGTCACCGGGGTATTTTGGCCAGAGCTTTTCATAGGTGAAATGCTAACCGAAAACCCAACATTAAGCATGGAAGGCTACGAAAAAAATGTTCAGACTAACCGCGGATAGCTATAATGGCAAGCTATGTTAAGTTACCGCCACGCCTTTCATGCAGGCAACCATGCCGATGTGCTGAAACATTATGTGCTGAGCCTGGTACTGGATTACATGAACCAAAAGGACAAGCCTTACTGGTATATCGACACCCACGCCGGCGCTGGCATGTATGCCTTGGATAGCGATTTCGCGCAGAAAAATGCCGAATTTGAAAGAGGAATCGCTCGACTTATAGGCACAAAAAACTTGCCTGCCATGCTGAAGAACTACGTCGATTTAATCAGAAAATATAATCAAAACAATCAACTGCAGCTTTATCCTGGCTCACCCGCAATTGCTCGACACTATTTGCGCACGGACGACAAAATGCGCTTGTTTGAGCTGCATCCGAATGATTACAAGCTGCTAACAGAAACCTTTAGATATCAAGGTAAACAAACCAAAACTGAAATGCAAAATGGTTTTATTGGTTTAAAAGCCTGTTTGCCGCCACCATGCAAACGCGCTGTGGTGCTGATCGACCCCCCATATGAGCTTAAAGATGAGTACCGGCGTGTAGCTGACTGCATCAAAGACGGTCTCAACCGTTTCGCTACAGGGACTTACCTGGTGTGGTACCCACTGTTGCAACGCCCAGAACCGCAGCAGATGCTGGATAAATTAAAACAACTCGATACAGGCAACTGGCTGAATATAAGCTTAAGCGTGCAAGCGCCTAGTGCAGAAGGCTTTGGCATGCACGGCAGCGGCATGTTTATTGTAAACCCGCCGTGGACTTTACCCACCACATTAAATGAAAGTATGCCAGTGCTAACTAAGTTACTGGCAATGGATGAAACAGCCCATTTCGAACTTACAAGTCAGATTACTTAAGGTAAAATACGCTTCCAGCAATTAATGAATTATTCAGGTAGCCCCATGCAAGAAAACACAAAAATCTCAGGTAGCGAATATAAGCAAAGCAACATCATGACCAATATATTGTTCGGCAGCCGCTGGCTGCAACTGCCGCTATATTTAGGTCTCATCATCGCACAGGCAGTCTATGTGTATTTCTTTGCGGTAGAGTTATTCCACCTGGTACATAAGATCCCCCATCTGGGTGAAGCGGACATCATGCTGATTGTATTGGGTTTGATTGACGTGGTGATGATTTCAAACCTGCTGATTATGGTGATTGTGGGTGGTTACGAAACCTTTGTTTCACGCCTGAATCTGGAAGGTCACCCTGACGAGCCTGATTGGCTTTCCCATGTGAATGCCAATCTGCTTAAAGTGAAGCTGGCCACTGCCATCATCGGTATTTCATCCATTCATTTGCTTAAAACCTTTATCAATGCAGAAAACCTGACCGATAAGGTACTATTGTGGCAAACCGTCATTCACATGACATTTGTATTCTCGGCCATGGCGATTGCCTACATTGACAAGCTAATGGCCCGCGCGGAAGTTCCGCATTAAGTAGTTTAAACCAGGCTGCCAATTACATAGCCAATAATAATGCCCGAGATAAGCGCGATGGTTACAGCGCGGTAGGTAAGTACATCTTTAGAATAGCCACGTTTGATAGCAACGAAAGAAACCAGATATCCGATGGCATTCAGCAGCCAGATGATAGACAAGCTAAGGACTTTCACCAATATTGGGCCAATAATCGGCACTAATGCAATGATGCCGAGTATCCATGCGAATAAATGGGAAAGCCCTGCTAATAACAACACACCAGCAGTAACGGCTTTGGCATGCCAGCCAAAATGCCAAGCTGCAAACATGACCAGCGCCAGCGTAATGCTTAATGGCAACATCCATTTCCACGCACCTCGCTTCGCTGGCGAAACAATCTCTTCTTGGGAGAATATATGGGCGTTATCAGGCTGTTGTTCTATGTTCATATCGCACAAACTAAAGGTATGGCAATAAAAACCTCAAGAGTGTAATTCAGTATCATCCTTTTTAAGCTAGAGGTTCTGAGACCAAGTTAGCACTTTATTCTGAAAGCTCTGCGATTGGAATGACTTTCTTTACCTTATCCAGGGCGCCCTTGTATTCGGTCATCTGGTCAAAATTCAGATATTTGTAAATCTCCGCACTGTTAGCGAGTTTATTGCCCACGGTTTCCATATATTCTGCATGCGTTGGCATGCGGCCCAGTTTGGCGCAGACAGCAGCCAATTCTGCTGAACCTAGATAAACACGCGCATCCTTGCCCATGCGGTTATCAAAGTTGCGTGTACTGGTACTGAATACAGTCGCTTTATCTGCCACACGCGCCTGGTTGCCCATGCAAAGGCTGCAACCTGGGACTTCGGTACGCGCACCAGCTACGCCAAACACAGAATACACGCCTTCGTCACGCAATTGCGCTTCATCCATACGGGTTGGCGGTGCGATCCACAGTCTTGTCGGGATGTTGCCCGTGCCTTCCAGCACTTTGGCTGCGGCGCGGTAATGGCCGATATTGGTCATGCAACTGCCTATAAACACCTCATCCACCTTATCACCCACGACAGCAGATAACGGCTTGATGTCATCCGGGTCGTTCGGGCACGCCACCAATGGCTCTTTGATTTCGTTCAAATCAATCTCGATCACATGCGCGTATTCAGCATCGGCATCTGGTTGCAGCAGTTCTGATTTTTCCAGCCATGCCTGCATATTGGCGATGCGACGCTGCAAAGTGCGTGCATCCTGATAGCCATTGTCTATCATGTTCTGCATCAGCACGATATTGGAGTTCAGAAACTCAATCACCGGCTCTTTGTTCAGCAACACCGTGCAACCATTGGCAGAGCGCTCGGCAGAAGCATCTGCGAACTCAAAGGCCTGTTCGACTTTCAAATCAGGCAGGCCTTCTATTTCTAAAATCCTGCCGTTAAATACGTTCTTTTTACCTTGCTTACCCACAGTAAGCGTACCTTCCTGAATCGCCGCATAAGGAATCGCATTCACCAGATCTCGCAGGGTAATACCCGGCTGCATGGTTCCCTTGAAGCGCACCAGGACAGATTCCGGCATATCCAGCGGCATCGCGCCGGTAGCCGCGGCAAACGCCACCAACCCCGAACCAGCGGGGAATGAAATACCAATCGGGAAGCGTGTGTGTGAATCGCCGCCTGTACCAACGGTATCCGGCAGAATCATGCGGTTGAGCCAGGAGTGGATCACGCCATCGCCTGGACGCAAAGAAACCCCGCCGCGGCTAGACATAAACTCTGGCAACTCGTGCTGCAATTTGATATCGACTGGTTTCGGGTAAGCGGCGGTGTGGCAGAAGCTCTGCATCACCAGATCGCTGCTAAACCCTAGACATGCCAATTCTTTTAGCTCATCGCGCGTCATGCCGCCAGTGGTGTCCTGCGAGCCCACAGTTGTTGCTTTTGGCTCGCAATAAGTACCAGGGCGCACCCCAACACCTTCTGGCAACCCACATGCTCTGCCCACCATTTTTTGCGCGAGAGTGTAACCCCTTTTCGAAACTGCCGCAGGTGTTGCTTTAATAAACACATCTGTTTCAGCCAAGCCCAAAGCCTTGCGTGCGTTAGAAGTCAGGCCGCGACCGATAATCAAAGGAATACGGCCGCCCGCACGCACTTCATCAGGCATGGTGACTGGGCTAAGCTCAAAGCTGGAAACGACTTCTCCCGAGTCATTCAACACTTTGCCCTCGAACGGTTTAATCGTAATTACATCACATGTATGCATTTTCGAAACATCACATTGAATCGGCAAGGCGCCTGAATCTTCTGCTGTATTAAAGAAAATCGGCGCGATTTTACCGCCCAGAATCACACCGCCTGTGCGTTTATTGGGAATATTCGGAATATCGTTGCCCATGTACCATTGCACCGAGTTAATCGCCGATTTGCGCGATGAGCCCGTGCCCACGATGTCGCCCACGTAAGCCAGTGGCAGGCCTTTTTGCTTCAGGCTTTCGATGGTTTTCAGGCCATCAGGCATTTTATTCACCAGCATGGCTTTGGCATGCAGCGGAATATCCGGGCGACTCCAGGCCTCCTGCGCCGGACTAAGGTCATCCGTGTTGGTTTCGCCATCGACCTTAAACACCACCATTTTGATTTCATCCGGCATGGCGGGTTTGCTGGTAAACCACTCGGCATTTGCCCAGGATTGCATGAGTTTTTTAGCATGGGCGTTCCCCGCCTTCATCAATACATCCACATCGTGAAACGCATCAAACATCAAGATGGTGCTGCTTAACGCCTTAACCGCATGCTCTGCCATTGGAGTGCTTAATAACTCAACCAGCGCTTGCACGTTGTAGCCACCCAGCATGGTGCCAAGTAATTGCACAGCCTTTTCCGGAGAAATCAGAGGTGATTTGGTAGTGCCTTTGGCAATATCGGCCAAAAATGCCGCTTTTACATAAGCCGCTTGGTCTACACCAGCGGGGGTGCGGTTTTCAAGCAGATCTGTCAGTAAAGCCTCTTCGCCTGCCGGCGGGTTTTTAAGCAACTCAACCAATTGTGCAACCTGCTCAGCAGTCATTGGTAACGGTGGAAGCTGTTGCGCTGCGCGTTCTTGCACATGCGTTTGGTAGGCTTTTAACATGGTGTTTTGCATCTTTGAGATTTGGATAAAATAATTAAAAATGTGATTATACAACCAGCTTGAAAATTCCATCATTCCTGCCAGCGCCGGTATGACTTAGTCAACGCTATTACCGGAGAAATAAATTAGTTGCTTTTATCTACATACAACTCTTTGGAAAATGGCGTGGTACAACTTGTACCTCTGGCAGAGGCTTCCCACTTATCCATCAGTGCTTTTTCGTAGCCTTTGCCGTGTTCCAGCTCCAAAAATGCACGCACTTCAAACACGTCTGCGAAGCCATTTTTATCGGCATCCATCCTGGCGATATTATCTTCCACCGTCGGGCCTGTATATCGGCCATCCTTATCGGTGAGATAACCCAATATATCATCCGCACTGGCCGCATTCGCTGCCAATAGCAAAAAAATCATCGCAACAACCTGTGCTGTCAGCCTTAGAAATCGATGTATATTCATTGTGTATTCTCCAGTCATTATGACTGATACTGGTACAAAAAGTGCAGTCTACTATGTAAACTGCGGCACAGAATGAATTTTTATTGTTTTATGCTTCGCAATGCTTTCTTTCCATTCCGCAGGCCCGGTTATGTGCACCGATTCACCCGTCGCGCTCACAGCCACCGTCACCGGCATATCCACCACTTCAAACTCATAGATCGCTTCCATGCCCAAATCGGCAAACGCAACGACACGCGATTTTTTAATAGCTTTACTCACCAGATACGCCGCGCCGCCAATGGCCATTAAGTACACTGATTTGTATTTAGCGATTACTGCTAAAGCCTCGTCACCGCGCTCTGCCTTGCCAATACTGCCCAACAAGTTGAGCTGCCCTAGCATCATCTCGGTATAATCATCCATCCGTGTGGCCGTGGTTGGACCTGCCGGGCCAACTATTTCATCCCGGACAGCATCCACCGGGCCAACGTAATAAATAAAGCGGTTGGTAAAATCCACGGGCAGTTGCTCGCCTTTAGCCAGCATGGCGGATATTCTTTTATGCGCAGCATCGCGCCCTGTCAGCAATTTCCCGCTTAATAATAATGTTTCGCCTGCCTGCCAATGGGCTATATCGGCTTTTGTGAGCATGTCTAGATTCACACGCCTGGCTTGCGGGCTCGGTGCCCAGTGTATATCAGGATAGATGCTAATGTCAGGCGGCGTGAGCTCTGCTACGCCCGTGCCGCCCAAGTTAAAGTGAATATGCCGCGTCGCCGCACAATTAGGAATAATCGCCACCGGCAGACTGGCCGCATGCGTTGGATAATCCAAAATCTTCACATCCAATACTGTTGTCAGGCCACCTAAACCTTGTGCACCAATGCCGAGATTATTCACTTTTTCGTAAATCTCCAGCCGCAACTCTTCCAGTCTGTTATGTGCGCCCTTTTGTATAAGTTCATGCATGTTAATCGGCTGCATCAGCGATTCTTTGGCCAGAATCATGGCTTTTTCAGCATCACCACCAATACCAATACCCAGCATGCCAGGCGGACACCAGCCCGCGCCCATGGTCGGCACGGTTTCCAGTATCCAATCCACGATAGAATCATTCGGGTTAAGCATCGCGAACTTGGCTTTATTCTCGCTACCGCCGCCTTTTGCTGCAATACTCACTTCCACCATGTTGCCTTGCACCAGTTCTACATGCGTTACAGCTGGTGTATTGTCTTTGGTGTTTTTGCGGGCACCAGTAGGGTCGTTCACAATCGAGGCACGCAGCTTATTCTCCGGCAGCAAATATGCGCGGCGCACGCCCTCATTCACCATTTCTTCCAATGATAGCTCGCCCTCAAAACACACACTCATGCCCACTTTAACAAACGCCACCACAATGCCCGTATCCTGACAGATCGGGCGCTTGCCTTCTGCACACATGCGCGAATTGGTAAGAATCTGCGCGATAGCATCTTTCGCCGCAGGCGATTGCTCAACTTTATATGCCTCACCCAAGGCTTGGATATAATCCGCCGGGTGATAGTAAGAAATGTACTGCAAAGCATCGGCGATGCTTTGAATAAAGTCTTCTTGTTTGATTATGCTCATCTCGAACTTTTGGCTATCGCAATGCTGGGTGTAATATCTTTACGCAAGATTTTACCATTCTTAGTGCGTGGGAAATCATGCGCAAGATAAACAGTTTTTGGCGCTTTGTAAGCGGCCAAATGTTGTTTGCCAAAGCTGGCCAAGTCATCCGGGGTGGTGCTTGAATCCGGTTTTAGTATCACGTAGCACACCACTAGCACCTTGTCTTTCTCCAACTCTTCGCCAATTGCCGCGCAATCTGCGACATCAGGATGATTTTTGTACACGCGCTCGATCTCATAGGGCGATACTCGATAACCGAAGCTTTTGATAATGTCGTCTTTGCGGCCTAAAAACCAGATGTAGCCATCCGCATCATATTTGGCAAAATCTCCCGTGAAAAAGTGGCCATTATGCTTATATTTTGCGGTTTCTTCGTCCAGATTCCAATAAAGTAAAAACAAGCCGGGGTCGTCTAATGGCACGCAAATCATGCCTTCTTCGCCCATAGCGACTTCTTCCAGCGTTTCAGGATTAAGCAATTTAATAGCATGGCCAGGTTGCGCGAATCCTGCAGATCCCGCACGTATAGCACGGAATTGACTCTGGCTTAAATAGTACGAGAACTCGCTCATGCCCACGGCTTCATAAATATCCAAACCAAACCGTTCGCGCCATTGGCTTAACACTTCGTCAGACAGGTGCTCACCCGCGCTCATGTAGTGGCGCAGACTGGGCAATTCTTCTTTTGTGGCTGTTGTTTTTTGCAAGATCTGGCGGTAAATCGTCGGCACACCAATAAAAATGGTGGCTTGATGTTTTTGAATCAAATCCAGCCATTTCTGCGCATCATTTTTCCCTTCGTGCACAATGACGGTTTTGCCCAAATACAGCGGATCCATCAGGCCAGAGCCCAGCACATAGGTCCAGTTAAATTTACCCGAGTGCATAATTCGATCTTGTGCACTGTCACTGTAATTAAACCAGTATTGCGCGGCAGGCTGACGGCCAAGCAGGGCGCGGTGCGCATGCAGAACACCTTTTGGGTAGCCTGTTGTGCCAGAGGTATACACCAGATAAGCGGGATCGTCAGCCTTACTTTTATGCACCTTATCACACCTATGGGTGGCGCTCAGACTGTTTTCCAAACTCAGTACATTCAGGCAGCCATGCGGCTCAGTATGGGTGGCTTGCGAGAGCAAGATGTGCGATAGATTAGGCGTATCCCTTAACCCTTGCACCAATTGCTCTTCCATATTTTTCCAGGCTGTCGCATCCGTCACCAGCACCGTTGCGCCTGAGTCCTTAGCCAGATAAGCCACTTCTTCAGCCGTGAGCAGCGTTGATGTCGGCACAGAAATCGCACCCATCTTCATCGCCCCTAGAAATGCGATCGGGTAATCCAGGCTGTTCGGCAGGCGAATCAGCACCCGGTCACCCACCTTAACGTTTAAATTTCGCAGCACCTGTGCAAACTGGTCGGTTTTACGCGCCAGCTCGGCAAAGGTGATTTGCGCAGTTCCAAGCGTATCATCTTCGACAATCATGGCGATATTGTCGGCTTGTGGCGTGCCGAGATGCCTATCGGTGCAGGCTGCCCCGATATTGAAATATTCAGGAATATTCCATTCCCATTTGGGAAAGTCTGTAAACATTAAAGTAGCACTCCGTATGGCCAATTTTGACGCACTACCTGAGCTGGTAGCAGTTCCAGAACATGCACTGCAAACTCCATATCTGCCGTTTTAAGCGCACGTAAAGCATGTGCGCGCAGCAGGGTTTGCAGCGCCTTGCCGAACATAGGCGGATCCAGCATCTCGCCTTCAAATTTAATCGCGCCGCCGTGCAGTGCATCGGCTTCAATCGCCGCTTTTAAAATTGCCACTTTTTGCGCCACATCGGTGGGTGATGGTGTATAAGCGGTTTTACACAGATGAATATGCCCAGGATGAATGACCTGTTTGCCGGTAAGCCCCATAGCGGCTTCCTGACAGGCGTGTTTGTATACAATGCGCGATTCGTTATCGCCATGTAAATCCAGCCAACGGCGCACATCGTGCGGCTCTAAATATTTCTCTGGCATGATATTAGCCCCGAGCAAAGTCTCCACGCCGCCTATCACGCCCTTGCCCGCGATACGTGCCTCGAACATAAGCTGGTTCATGTAAAACTGCAGCTCTTCAATCCAGTTTTCTGGCGTAATATGAATGCCCATTGCTTTGGAAAAATCGTGAATGCCGAACACCACGTGTTTAACTGTGTTGTACTGCATGAGCTCGGGCGCAATCTTGAGCGATTTTGGATGCTCAATAATCGGCTGAATAGTGATTTTCGGATTAATACTTAACAGAAAACTGGATAAATCCCGCACCTCTGCCGCGCCATAGGCCTCGCCCGCTTTCGCCAGCATCACAACATCAATATATTCCGCCATCTCGCACACCAGCCGCATATCCAGCTCGTATTCATCGGTACGGAAAGGGTTGGCTCGAATCGCAATCGTGACGTTTTGATTTACTCGTCGCAGCTCGGGCAACTCTTGTCGCAGCAAGTCGCGACTCATCTCTTTTTGCCGGCAACCATCCTCCAGGTCAAAAATCAACGTATGCGCATTGGTAAAATGTGCATGCTTTTTCATGCGCGCAGCGGCTTGCGCCATGTCCTCATATATGCCGAGACTGGGCGCGTATTTTACGGGCGGATAATAGAGCTGGATGCCCGGCCAGTAGTCACCTAACGCGCGAGCATCTATAGATAGCGCCTGTCCACCGATATGCATCATCACCTTATTTCGCCTCCTGATTATGGTTCATTCCAGCCACTCTTAATTTTGTAATGACGCTATGCATGCTGCCGTTCTCATGTGCCGTTTCCGTTGCACTGATCAAAGCCCAAAAATCATTGTCCGGCAAGTCGAGCAACGCATCGAATGCCTGCTGCTCGCGCAAACTCAGCTCGCTAAATTGCCCATTTACAAAGCGCTGCAACACGATATCAAGCTCCAGCAGGCCACGCCTACAACGCCAGGCTAAGCGCCGTTGTTCTGCTTCATTCATGTGTTCACTATCCAGCATTTATAACACCTTGATTGGTATTTCTTTTTTGGTTATTTTGCGCTCACGCGCCCGCTCGATTTTTAGGTCTTTAATTTTGGCAATCGCCGCATTCGGGTTGAGCTTTTTCGGGCACACTTCCACACAATTCATGATGTTATGACAGCGGTATAAACGATAAGGGTCTTCGAGATTCTCCAGTCGCTCGGCTTCAGCCTGGTCACGTGAGTCTGCAATAAACCGATAGGCCTGCATCAGGCCGGCCGGGCCGACAAACTTATCCGGATTCCACCAGAAACTTGGACATGACGTGGTACAGGCACCGCATAAAATACACTCGTACAGACCGTCCAGTTTGGCACGGTCTTCCGGGCTTTGCAGGCGTTCGGTTTCCGGCAGCGGGTCATTATTTACAAGGTAGGGCTTGACCGAGTTGTAATGCTCGAAAAACTGTGTCATATCGACCACCAAATCGCGAATCACCGGCAAGCCCGGCATAGGGCGCAGCACCACTGGCTCTTCTAAATCCACAAGTTTGGTAATGCAAGCCAGGCCATTTTTACCGTTGATATTCATCGCATCGCTGCCGCACACGCCTTCTCGGCAGGATTTACGTAAACTCAGCGTTTCATCGTGTTCTTTGATACGGATCAGTGCATCCAAGAGCATGTGGTCTTCCTCATGCAGTTCGATGTCGTAATCCTGCATATAGGGCTTTTTGTCTGCGTCCGGGTTGTATCTGTAAACGCTAAATTTCATTCTAGTAAACCCTCTTTTTCGGTTCAAAAGATTCCACAGTCAGTGGTTTTAAGCGCACTGGCTTATAAGCTAATGTATTGTTTTGTTTGTAAAAAAGTGAATGTTTAAGCCAATTGATATCATCACGCCCACCAAAATCCTCACGCGCATGCGCGCCACGACTCTCCGTGCGCGCATTGGCAGCGTGCATGGTGGCCATCGCCACTTCCATCAGGTTGTCCAGCTCCAGCGCTTCCACGCGCGCGGTGTTAAATACCTGGCTTTTATCTTTGATAACAATGTGCTGCACGCGCTTTGCAACAGCGTCAATTTCACCCACCCCTTTTGCCAACAAATCGGGAAAGCGGAACACACCGCAATGCCTCTGCATGGTTTTGCGCATAGCCGCACCGACCTCAGTGACACTCTCTCCGCTGGCGTTTTCCAATCGTGCAATGCGCACCAATGTAGCTTCTGCCACATTAATCGGCAACGGCTTGTGTGCTTTATTTTGTGCGATTTCAAGCGCCATTTTATCGCCCGCCGCTTTACCGAACACAACCAAGTCCAGCAGCGAATTTGAACCTAAACGGTTGGCGCCATGCACTGAAACACAAGCACATTCACCCACTGCATAGAGGCCTTTCACAGGTCGCTCATTATTAACAACCACTTGCCCATCCAGATTGGTCGGAATACCACCCATCATATAGTGTGCAGTCGGCACCACGGGTATCGGGTCGTGAATCGGGTCGACATTGGCAAAGGTTTTGGCAATTTCGCGTATGCCTGGTAGGCGCTTGTTTATTAGCTCTTCGCCTAGATGATCCAGTTTCAGATGCACCGCATCCTTGTTCTTTCCGACGCCACGACCTTCCTTAATCTCGGTCGCCGAAGCGCGTGCAATCACGTCGCGGCTGGCCAGATCTTTGGCATGCGGTGCGTAACGCTCCATAAAGCGCTCGCCCTCACTATTCACCAGATAACCGCCCTCGCCTCGCACGCCTTCGGTAATCAGCACTCCTGCATGCAGCACCCCTGTCGGATGGAATTGCCAGAATTCCATGTCCTGCAAGGGCAAGCCGGCCCGCGCCGCCATGCCCAAGCCATCACCCGTGTTGATAAACGCATTGGTACTGGCCTGAAAGATGCGCCCTGCGCCACCTGTAGCCAGCAGTGTGGTTTTGGCTTGCATGATGTGAATCTCACCCGTTTCAATTTCCAGCGCGATGACACCGAGTACATCACCGTCTGCATCTCGAATCAAATCGAGCGCGAACCACTCGACAAAAAACTGCGTATTAGCTTGTATGTTGCGCTGATACAGCGTGTGCAGCATGGCGTGGCCAGTACGATCGGCCACCGCACAAGTGCGCGAAATAGGCGTTTCGCCAAAATTCTGCGTCATGCCGCCAAACGGGCGCTGAAAAATTTTACCGCTTTCCAGCCGGTCAAACGGCATGCCAAAGTGTTCCAACTCGATAATGGCTTTTGCGGCGTTTTTGCACATAAACTCAATCGCATCCTGGTCACCCAGAAAATCCGAGCCTTTAATGGTGTCATACATGTGCCACAGCCATTTATCCTCGGCCACATTGCCTAGCGCCGCAGCAATCCCACCCTGAGCCGCCACTGTGTGTGAGCGGGTAGGAAATACTTTAGACAATACCGCCACTTTAACGCCAGCCTGTGCCAGTTGCAGCGACGCACGCAAACCCGCGCCACCGCCGCCGACAATGACTGCATCAAATTGATGGTGTTGAATCTTGTTCTGGTCTAAAACCATTTGTTAAATGTTCCATAAAATAACCGACACCCAAGCTAGATAAATCACCAGCAAAATATCTACCAGCATTTGCAGATAATTCCTCAAGTTTAGGTTAAAAATATAATCCCGCAGCACATCGCGCACTCCCAGCCATGCATGCGAAAAGAGGCATACAAAAAATAATAACGTAGCAAATCTAAACCAGGCTGGCGACACGAATGTATACCAAGCTTCATACCCTACAGGCCGTTGAACAATAAGCATAATTACGAAAAACAACACGTAACTAGCCATGATGACTGCAGTTAAGCGCTGAGACAGCCACAGACGCATGCCAGGGTATTTATCAGTAAGCAGTTGAATTAACATACAAAACTACCAAACCACAAAAGCAAAAATAGCTACAGAAAATCCTACTAACCACAGCACTACACGGCCAGAAAATCGCGCTTTTTGCAAGCTGGTCATCCAGTGTATGTCTTGCATTAAATGCCTGATGCCTGCAAAAAAATGATGGGAGAATGACCATGCCAACCCAATAAGCATGAGCTTTATAAACCAGACATTCAACAGTTCAGCTAGTGCTGTATAACTATCTTGCGATTTCACAGAGCGCTGAAACGCCAGCAAAATGAGCGGCAACATTAAAAACAAAACCATACCTGACACACGATGTAGAATGGAAACCACTGCGTTAATCGGCAAGCGGATAGTGAACAGATTCAGGTTCTTGGGACGGCTTCTGGCTGTTTTTTTCTGCATGATTCTATTTTTTCTTATTCTATTGCGGCGATTGCGACCGCCCCTGAAACCCGCGCCAATAAACGCTTGTCGAAGGGCTTTGGAATAATGTAATTTTTTCCGAATTCAAGCGCCTGCAGGTTGTATGCCTTCAAGACATCGGCTGGCACTGGCTCCCGCGCCAACTCGCTCAATGCATGTGCAGCGGCAATTTTCATTTTCTCCGTGATCTTTGTGGCTTTGGCATCCAGCGCGCCACGGAACAGATAAGGGAAACACAGCGCATTATTCACCTGGTTTGGAAAGTCGCTGCGGCCGGTTGCCATCAAAATATCATCGCGTATGGCATGTGCCACGCTCGGCAATACTTCAGGATCAGGGTTAGCTAAGGCAAAGATAATCGGATTTTTGGCCATACTCCTAATCAGTGCTGCATCCAGGGCATTTTTAGCCGAAACACCTATAAATACATCGCAATTTGGCATGACATCAGCCAGCGTTTTTGAGCTGGTTGGCTGCACAGCAAGATCGCGATTATTCTCATGCAGATCGGCTCTTTCCGCATCAAGCACCCCTTTTTTATCGACCATCGTCACATTGGTTGCGCCCATGAGCTTGAGTAACTTAGCACATGAACAACCCGCCGCGCCCGCGCCCAGAAACACAATTTTTGCGGTTGGCAAAGTTTTGCCTTGCAGCTCAAGCGCGTTCAACAGGGCTGCCGCCACTATGACTGCCGTGCCATGCTGATCATCATGGAACACAGGAATGTCGAGGCGCTTTTTAAGCTCGTTCTCAATGTAAAAGCAATGCGGCGCCGCGATATCTTCCAGATTGATGCCGCCAAATGTAGGCGCAATATTTACGACCGTTTGAATAAATTCATCAGGCGTTTTAGCATTGATTTCAATATCAAACACATCAATGCCCGCAAAGCGCTTGAACAGGACAGCCTTGCCCTCCATCACCGGTTTGCTAGCCAGCGCACCCATATTACCTAAGCCCAGTACCGCTGTACCATCGGTAATCACAGCGACCAGATTGCCTTTGTTAGTATACTTATAAGCATTGGCCGGGTCAGCATTGATTTCACGTACTGGCTCGGCTACGCCGGGCGTGTAGGCCAGCGACAAATCATCCTGCGTCGCACAAGGCTTGGACGACTCCACGCTCAACTTGCCAGGAACGGGGAATTGATGATAATCGAGTGCGCGTTTTTTTAGGTCATCCATTTATTGCTTCCAATTTTTACTCTAATTCGCTCATGTAGTGATGATCGTCTGTTAAACATAAGCCTAGCCGCCATTCCATAGGCTTATCGCCATAAGTATACGAAACGCGCTCAATACTCAACAGTGGCGCGCCTTCGCTTAAATGCAATGCTTTTGCAACCTCATCCGTTGCCGCCACAGCGGTAAGCCGCTCCTCTGCACGAATCATGCGGATGCCGTATTCCGTCTCATACATGCTGTACATCGAACCGTTATTCTCTTCCACCCTATTCGCATTCAGGCCTTTAAACTGTGCGGCTGGGACGATTATATGGTCATAAATCAATGGCCTGCCAGAAAACGTAAGTAGCCGTTTTACTTCAATCATGGCAGCACCTGCCTTCAACTCCAGAATCTTGGCAATGCGATTATCCGCTTTGGTTTTAGCGCACGATATCAACTCATTCTGCAGCAACTCCTTTTGGCCATTCACTGCGGTCAGACGTAAAAAACGCAGCTTGATACCTTCCTCGTTGTGTGTGGCGACAAAAGTCCCTTTGCCCTGGCGGCGAATCAGAATATTCTCACCTGCGAGGCTATCAATAGCCTTACGCACTGTACCTTGGCTTACTTTATAGCGTGCTGCCAGCTCGATTTCGCTTGGGATCATTTCACCAGGACGCCATTCACCGCCAATCAAGCTTTGAGTTAACAACACCTTGATCTGATCGTAAAGCGGCTTGTAACTTGGCGAAGTGTAAGTTTTATCTTTCATGGTTTACTGCAGCTATTCTAAGTTAAACAAATTAAAACATACTGAATAAAAATAGTCTAGTATTTTATATCTTATATAAGACATAAGATATTTGTTGACAGCGCAAGAAAGCCATCTATATAATCGCTGCAATACACAACTAAAACTTATTTTTATGGAACTTTGTTTTCGACCACGTCGCTCTGTACTTTATGTACCCGGTTGCAACCAGCGCTATCTGGACCGCGCGCGTACCTTGCCTGCGGACGCAGTGATTCTCGACCTGGGTGACCCGATTCTGGTGGACGCTAAAATTGAATCTCGCAACAACATTGTCGCCGCAGTAAAGCAAGGTGGCTATGGTTCACGCGAGGTGATCGTGCGCGTGAATAATCTCGATTCCATCTGGGGGCATGACGACATCAGAGCAGTCGCCAATATTGGTGCGCATGCGATACTTTTTCCTAATATAGAATCGGCCGAGCATGTGCATACCGCGCTCAAACTGCTGGATAATGCAGGCGGAAGTCATATGCCGATTATGGTGATGATAGAAAGCCCGATTGCGGTGCTCAATGCCAAAGAAATCGCAGCAGCATCCGACCGAATTGTTTGCATGATGATAGCGACATCTGATTTAACCTCACAGTTGCATGCGAGAGTGACACACGAGCAAAGCGCGATATTAACTGCATTGTCATTGGTGATATTGGCTGCGCGAGCTTATGGGCGTTGCGTGGTAGATGGTATCACCAGTGACTTTAAGAATGTGCATTCGTTTGAATACGCCTGCCGCTTGGGGCGAGATATGGGCTTTGATGGCAAAACCTTAGTGCATCCTGGCCAAATTGCCTATAGTAACGACGCCTACACGCCAAAAGCGAGCGAGGTTGCAGATGCGCGCGCAATTATTCAGGCGCTTAAAGAAGCCAATGAATCTGGTCGCGGCACCGTGGTGGTGAACGACAGACTGGTCGAGCATCACCATGTAAAGGCCGCGCAGCGCTTGTTAAAACTGCATGACATGATCGCAGAATTAGAAGAAGAGCTTATATAGATGACCGTTTCTACAAAAATCAACGCAGGTCGCTTTTTTGAAGACTTCACGCTGAATGAAGTGATTCAGCACGCAGCGCCGCGCACTGTTACCGCTGGCGATTGCGCGCTGTATATTGCGCTTACCGGTTCGCGCAACCCGCTACATTGCAGCGAACCTTTTGCGCAATCTTTAGGCTACAAAACCACGCCCATAGATGATTTACTCTCGTTTCATATCGCCTTTGGCAAAACCGTGCCGGATATTTCAGTCAATGCGGTGGCAAATTTAGGTTATGCGGATGTACGTTTTGTGCAGCCGGTTTTTGCGGGCGAGACGCTTTCCACATCCAGCCAGGTGATTGGCTTAAAACAGAATTCCAATGGCAAAAGCGGCGTGGTCTATGTACGTTCAACCTCTGTCAATCAAAGAAATGAACCTGTTTTAAGCTGGGTGCGTTGGGTGATGGTTCATAAAAACAACATGAGTGGACTTGCGCCTGAAACAGTCATTCCGGAATTACCAGGCCTTGTCGCGCCTAAAAACTTGAATATTCCAGCCAATTTTTCTGCCAAAAACTTTAATAATAAAGCCACTGGCGGCCAGTATTTTTGGGAAGACTACCAGGCAGGCGAGCGCATCCATCATGCCGCCGGCATGACAATTAATCATGGCGACCATTCACTCGCGACACGACTCTACCAGAATAACGCACGTTTGCATTTTGATGACTTTGCAATGCAATCCTCAAGCTTTGGTAAACGCCTGGTGTATGGCGGCGTGCCGATTTCAATTTGCCGCGCCTTGAGTTTTGACGGCCTGGAAAACGCCATTTCCATCTTAGCCATTAATGCTGGAACACATGCCAATCCAAGCTTTGCTGGCGATACGATCTATGCCCTGACCGAAGTGCTGGACGTTTGGGCATTACCCGACCGCACCGATATAGGCGCATTGCGTTTGCGCATGGCTGGCATCAAAAATATGCCAGTAAGTGAACTGGCGCAAATAAAATCTGAAAAAGGCTATCACCCCAATGTAGTGCTAGACCTTGACTACACAGTGCTTATGCCACGCAAAGGGAGTAATTAAATGGCAGTCCATCCAAAAGACGCACTTTTTGGCGGCGAAAAACCTTTTCCGCTGATTCCGGCATGCGAACATTTCGCCGGCAGCGAAAAGCTCATCTTAAAAGCACTTGCCCTGCAGGACAGTATCGGCGCGGTTTTTGATATTACCTGCGACTGCGAGGATGGCGCAGCAAGCGGTCAAGAACGTGAGCACGCGGAAATGATTGTACGCGTATTAAACAGCGACGCCAACAAACACAAAATGGCAGGTGTACGCATTCATGACTATACACACCCCGCCTGGAAGCAGGATGTCAACATCCTGGTAGGCGGCGCTGGGCAGGTGCTAAGCTACATCACGATTCCTAAATGCACGACGCTAGCCCAAGCGAGAGAAATGACCGCTTATATCCAGAAAATGACAACTTTTTTCGGAGTTTCACAAAATGGAAAACCACGTGAAATCCCTGTGCATATTTTGATTGAAACGCATGGCGCGCTCAGACAAGCGCATGAAATCGCCACGTTGCCGTGGGTGCAAGTACTAGATTTTGGCTTGATGGATTTTGTCAGCGCGCATCACGGCGCGATTCCGGCTTCGGCCATGCGCAGCCCAGGGCAGTTTGAGCACAGATTATTAGCGCGCGCCAAAGCTGAAGTAGTGGCGGCCGCTTTGGCCAATGGTGTTGTGCCTGCGCATAACGTGACACTGGATTTAAAAAGCGTGGAAACCACATTCAGCGATGCAAGCCGCGCCCGTAAAGAATTTGGGTTTATGCGCATGTGGAGCATCTATCCTACTCAGATTCAGGCGATTGTCGACGCCATGAAACCCAATTTTGACGAAGTGGCGGATGCCGCAAATATCCTGCTTGCTGCGCAACAGGCCGATTGGGGGCCAATTCAATATGCAGGCGAGTTGCACGACAGAGCCACCTATCGCTATTTTTGGGAGATTCTGCAAAAAGCCAAACTCACTGGCGTGGCAATTTCCAGCGAAGCTCAGCAAAGGTTTTTTTCATGACAACATCACAGTCTGCCGGCGCACGTTTTCGCGCCGCATTAAAAGCCGAGAAGCCGCTGCAAATCATCGGCGCGATTAACGCCTACCACGCCATGCTTGCCACCCAGAGCGGCTTTCAAGCCATTTACCTTTCCGGCGGTGGTGTGGCCGCGGGCTCACTGGGCCTGCCCGATTTAGGCATTTCCACACTGGAAGACGTATTGATTGATGTGCGCCGAATCACTGATGCGGTTGACACGCCTTTGCTGGTGGATATCGACACCGGTTTTGGCGGTGCCTTTAACATTGCGCGCGCTATTAAAAGCGTGATTAAAGCAGGTGCCGCTGCCGTTCATATTGAAGACCAGGTACAGGCTAAACGCTGCGGGCATCGCCCGAACAAAGCGATTGTCAGCCAGGTAGAAATGGTCGACCGCATCAAAGCCGCTGTAGATGCGAAAACCGACCTGGATTTTGTGATTATGGCGCGCACCGATGCACTGGCTGTGGAGGGACTGCAGTCCGCTATTGACCGCGCCTGTGCCTGTGTCGAGGCAGGCGCAGACATGGTGTTCCCCGAAGCAATTACCGATCTCGGCATGTACAAACAATTTGCCGAAGCTGTAAAAGTACCGGTGCTCGCCAATATCACCGAGTTTGGCAGCACACCGTTATTCACTGTAAATGAACTGGCAACAGCGAATGTCAGCATGGTGCTCTACCCTCTCTCGGCGTTCAGGGCGATGAACCAAGCCGCGCTTAAGGTATATCAATCCGTTAAAAAAGAAGGCACTCAAAAAAACGTGCTGGATTTGATGCAGACACGCGCTGAGCTTTACGAACACTTAGGTTATCACGCCTATGAGCAGAAGCTGGATCAGCTATTCAAGGAAGGAAAATAGCATGTCAGAAGCTATCACAACGCATGAACCCAAAAAGAAAAAAGGTGTTGCCCTTGCTGGCGTGGCAGCGGGCAGCACAGCAATCTGCACAGTTGGACACACAGGCAACGACCTGCATTATCGTGGTTACGACATCATCGAGCTTGCGAAATATGCCACATTTGAAGAAGTCGCTTATTTGCTCATTCACGGAGAGTTGCCCAACAAAACGCAACTGACGGCTTATCATGCCAGACTAAAAAAGCTGCGCGGCTTGCCACAGGCACTCAAAGAGGTGCTAGAACGCATCCCCGCCAACGCACATCCGATGGATGTGATGCGCACAGGGTGCTCCATGCTGGGCACGCTAGAGCCAGAGGCCAGCGACCGTAATGCTGACGTAGCAAAAGACTTGGGCGACAGGCTCATTGCCTGCTTTGGCTCAATTTTATTGTACTGGTATCACTTTAACCATAATCACAAGCGCATCGAAGTTGAGACTGATGAGGATTCTATTGCTGCACACTTCTTGCATCTACTGCATGGAAAAGCACCATCTGAATTGCATATCCGCGCCATGAACACCTCGCTGGTGCTGTACGCCGAGCATGAATTTAATGCGTCAACTTTTACTGCGCGGGTTATTGCAGGCACTCTGTCTGATATGTACAGCTGCATTACAGGAGCGATTGGTGCACTACGCGGCTCAAAACATGGCGGTGCTAACGAGGCTGCAATGGAAATTATCGGGCGTTACAAAACACCCGATGAAGCCGAAGCCGATATTATGAAACGCATGGCGCGCAAGGAAATCATTATCGGGTTTGGGCATCCTGTATATACGATTGCCGACCCAAGAAATGAATCAATTAAAGCAGTTTCTCGTAGATTAGGCGAAGATAACGGCAATATGACGCTTTTTGACGTCTCTGCACGCATTGAAGAGACCATGTGGCGCGAGAAAAAGATGTTCCCAAACTTGGATTGGTACAGCGCCTCCAGCTATCACATGATGGGTATTCCTACCGGCATGTTCACACCGATTTTTGTGATCTCACGCACCACAGGCTGGGTTGCGCATGTCATTGAGCAGCGCATCGACAACAAAATCATCCGCCCAAATGCGGAATACACTGGGCCAGAGAATCGGCCGTATGTGCCATTAGATAAAAGATAAACTTAAATTTTGTTGCGTTTAATTGCCTGTAGCAATTCAGCTTTTAAGATGAAGTGCGAGGCGCACGGAGCGCAAAAACCGGAATGTACACAAAGTACATGAGGTTTTTGAACACCGCGTAACAAAGCGATTCGCTTAAAAACTAATTGATAAGGGTAATTAAATTATGTCCGCTCACATTTCCAACGTCCGCCCTGCTCCCGATCAAGTCCTTGTTGACATTGCCAATTATGTCGCCGATTACGAAATCAAAAGCGATGAAGCTTTTGATACCGCACGCAACTGCCTGATGGATACGCTGGGTTGCGGCTTTGAAGCACTGGATTACCCTGCCTGCACCAAACTGCTCGGCCCCGTGATCGCAGGTACGATCGTGCCAAATGGCGCAAAAGTTCCCGGCACAAACTTTCAGCTAGATCCGATTCTTGCCGCTTTCAACATCGGTGCAATGATTCGCTGGCTGGACTTTAACGACACCTGGCTGGCGGCGGAATGGGGTCATCCCTCGGATAATTTGGGCGGCATTTTGGCCGTGGCAGACTATATCTCGCGTAAAAACGTGGCTGAGAGCAAAACACCGCTCACCATTAAAGATGTGCTGACCGCCATGATTAAAGCGCATGAAATTCAAGGCGTACTGGCGCTTGAGAACAGCTTTAACCGCGTAGGTTTGGACCATGTCATCTTGGTGAAAATCGCTTCAACTGCGGTGGTAACGAAGCTGCTCGGCGGCAATAAAGAGGATGTTATCAACGCGGTTTCGAATGCGTTTGTGGATGGACAAAGCCTGCGCACCTATCGTCATAGCCCGAATACCGGTTCGCGCAAATCATGGGCAGCCGGCGACGCTACAAGTCGCGCAGTGCGCTTGGCCTGGATGACCATGCAAGGCGAAATGGGTTATCCAAGCGCGCTCACCGCTAAAACTTGGGGCTTCTACGATGTGCTGTTCAAAGGCAACGCTTTCAAATTCCAGCGACCATATGGCTCTTACGTGATGGAACACGTGCTGTTCAAAATCTCATTCCCTGCTGAATTTCATGCACAGACCGCAGTGGAATGCGCCTTCCAGCTTAACAAAGAAGCTGGAAACAAATTGCAAACCTTGGAGCAAATCGCACAAATCGATAGAATCGTCATCACCACGCATGAATCTGCCATTCGCATCATCGACAAAACTGGCCCGCTCAACAATCCAGCTGACCGCGACCACTGCATTCAATACATGGCGGCAATCGGCTTAATCAAGGGCAGTCTCACTGCACAGGATTATGAGGATAAAACTGCCGCAGACCCACGTATTGATGCCATTCGCGCTAAAATGACCTGCGTAGAAAAACCAGAATATACGCACGATTATCACGACCCGGAAAAACGCTCTATCGCCAACGCGATTCAGATTTTCTTCAAAGATGGTACGAACTCAAATAATATCGCAGTGGAGTATCCCATTGGTCACCGCCGCCGCCGTGCAGAGGGCATTCCGGAATTGGTAAAAAAATTCAAAGTAAACCTGGCACGGCGTTTTGACGTGAAAAAACAAGCGGATATTCTGGCTTTATGTTTAGAGCAACCCAAGCTGGAGGCCATGCCAGTCAACACTTTTGTAGATATGCTCTCTCTATAGCCTCAACCAAAAGCTAGCAACTAATAAGCAATTAGAATTTAGGGTAAAATAGCGGTTTGTCGAACCGCTGTTTGAAAGCTTTTTATGTCGCTTACTACCCTCAATGCGCTATCCCCTCTTGATGGCCGCTATCAAACCAAACTAGATACACTACGCCCTTACTTCAGTGAATACGCGCTGATTAAGCACCGCGCCTGGGTGGAAGTTGAGTGGCTGAAAGCGCTTGCTGCAGCTAAAGAATTAAGCGAAATTTCGCCTTTTAGCGCAGACACCATTAAAGAGTTAGATAGAGCGATTGCAAATTTTAGTGAAGAAGATGCAGCGCAAGTTAAGGCCATTGAAGTACGCACCAATCATGATGTTAAAGCCCTTGAATACTGGCTTAAAGAGAAGTTTGACGGTAACCCGGAAATCAAGAAAGCCTGTGAATTCATTCACTTTGCCTGCACTTCTGAAGATATCAACAATTTATCGCACGGCCTGATGCTGAAAACCGCACGCGACATGGTCATGCTGCCATTTTTAGCCAGCCTGATTGCACGCCTGACTGAGCTTGCGCAACAATTGGCAGATCAGCCTATGCTGTCGCGTACGCATGGCCAAACTGCATCGCCTACCACCATGGGTAAGGAGTTGGCGAATGTGGTGTATCGCCTGCAGCGCCAACAGAAACAATTACAAAACAATGAAATGCTTGGCAAGGTTAACGGGGCGGTCGGTAACTTTAACGCCCATTTATCTGCCTACCCTGATTTTGATTGGGAAAGTTTCGCCAAAAAATTCGTCGAATCTTTGGGTTTAACTTACAACCCGATGACCATCCAGATTGAGCCACACGACTATATGGCAGAGTTATACGATACGCTTGCCCGCATCAACACCATCCTGATCGACCTTAACCGTGACATTTGGGGCTATATCTCAGTTGGCTACTTCAAGCAAAAAGTGAAGGCGGGCGAAATCGGCTCATCCACCATGCCGCACAAAGTCAACCCGATCGATTTTGAAAACTCCGAGGGCAATCTGGGCTTAGCGAACGCGGTGTTGCGCCACATGGCGGAAAAGCTGCCGATTTCACGCTGGCAACGTGACCTCACCGATTCTACCGTGTTACGCAATATGGGTGTAGCGTTTGGCTACGCTTTGCTGGGTTATGATTCCTGCCTGCGCGGGCTGAATAAACTGGAAATCAACTCTGAAAAATTAGCCGAAGATTTGGACAACAGTTGGGAAGTGCTCGCCGAGCCGATTCAAACCGTGATGCGCAGATATGGTATCGAGAATCCTTACGAACAGCTAAAGGAACTGACTCGTGGCAAAGGTGGCATTAATAAAACTTCATTACATGCATTCATTAGCGGCCTGGAAATTCCAGCAGAGGCAAAACAGGCGCTGCTGGAAATGACACCTGCGAGTTATATTGGTAAAGCCGCTGAGCTGACAAAGCACATAAATTAAACTTTTGGAGTTGCCAAATTGAATGCCGATAAAAATAATCCTAGACTCGCTGTGCTGATTGATGCGGACAACACCTTTAAGGTTATTCCAATCATTGATGAGTTGTTTGAGGAAATCTCCAAATTTGGAGATGCTAGTGTAAGACGCATTTATGGTGACTGGACTAGTGAAAAACTTAAAAATTGGAAGCCTATACTTCCAAAACACGCCATTCAACCAATCCAACAGTATGCAAATACTAAAGGCAAGAACGCAACCGATAGTGCGCTGATTATTGATGCGATGGACTTGCTTTACACAGCCCCCTTGGATGGCTTCTGCATTGTTTCAAGTGATAGTGATTTCACAAGGTTAGCTGTCCGCTTCAGAGAATCGGGTAAATTAGTTTATGGCTTTGGAGAAGAAAAGACACCAGAATCCCTGATAGCCGCCTGCACTGAATTTAAATATTTTGAAATTCTGTCGCAAAACAGAATATCAGAAATTGCCTCCACTTATAAAGAAGCACCAATCTCTAAAGTAGAAAAATCAAAACCTGACTCAGATATAAAACCTACAGCTGTCTCAAATGATGATGCAAAGCCATTGGCACCTGTTGTTAAAAAAACATCAAAAGAATTAGCGATGGATGCCAAGTTGGTTTCTTTGATTCGCTCAGCGATTAAAACAATATCTGAATCTAGTGAGGATGGTTTTGCTCATTTAAGCGAAGTAAAAAAACATATCGTCAAAAACTATTCGGCCTTTGACTCACGAAATTATGGTTATAGTAAATTCAGCTACTTGATCAGTACAATTGGCCTATTTGAGTTGGATGCAAAGAAACAGCGCATCAAGGACAAAAGAAACAAATGACAGAAATCCTTGTCCTCTTTTACTCTCAGGGCGGCGCAGTACGCGACATGGCGAACCTGATTGCGCGCGGAATTGAGAGTGTTCCGAATACAAAGGCACGCATTCGCACCGTACCGAAAGTTTCTGCCAATTGCGAGGCGACGGAACCCGATGTGCCCGCAAGCGGCGCACCCTATGCAGAGCTAAAAGACATGGAAGAATGCGCCGGACTCGCGCTGGGTAGCCCTACCCGCTTTGGCAATATGGCTGCACCTATGAAATACTTCCTGGATGGCACGGCTGGTTTATGGCTGAAAGGCGCGCTTATCGACAAGCCTGCCGCGGTATTTACTTCCACTGGCTCCATGCACGGCGGCAATGAAAGCACCTTGCTCACCATGATGCTGCCGCTGATGCACCACGGTATGGTCATCGTGGGCCTGCCCTACTCAGAGCCGGCTTTATCCAGCACAACGTCTGGCGGCACGCCTTATGGAGCGAGCCACATCGGTGGCGTCATGGATGACAAACCTATCACCGAAGACGAGAAAAAATTGTGTATCGCGCTGGGTAAACGGTTGGCTGAAACTGCATTGAAGTTGTCCGCCAAATGAGCCTAAGCCTGGAAGCCAGACAATTCCTGCGCAGCACGCATAGCGGCATCCTTTCCACCCACTCTGCCAAATTCGAGGGCTATCCTTTCGGCTCGGTGGCGCCTTTTGTCTTAGATCACGATTGTCAGCCTGTGATATTGATCAGCAACATCGCTGAACACACCAAAAACATTATCGCTAATTCCAAAGTGTCGTTACTGGTATTTGCCGGCATGGAAGACTTGCAGGCCAATGCGCGCCTCACCTTGCTGGGCGAAGCTGTCAAAATTGACAAGGAAGACGTCGATTTACGTGCCCGTTATCTGCGTTATATTCCACAAGCGGCGGGTTATTTTGACATGCATGATTTTGCCTTCTACCGCATCGGGATTACGCAAGCACGTTATATCGGAGGCTTCGGCAAGATGTCGTGGATGGCGGGTGTTGACATGGTGCCCCCTGCCAATCAGCTTGCAGAGGTAGAAACAAGCATCATCGAACACATGAACGCTGACCACATGGATAGCTTAATAGCGTATTGCAGGCACTTTCATGGATTTGACGCACAAGATGCGGAAATGTTAGGCATCGACTGCGACGGATTTGATGTAAAAGCCGGAAACAGTGCGGGAAACCAGCAGATACTTCGCTTTCTGTTTGAGTCACCCATCAGCGATGCGGCAACTGCAAGAGCTGCGCTGGTGGCCATGTCTAAACAAGCACGCACATGATCAAACAGTTACAGACAGGCGCGAGTGCAAGTCTGATCGCGCTTATCGTAATCTGCATCGCCTGGGAAGGCTGGCTGGCACCGCTTAAACCGCAAGGCTCGCTGCTCATCTTAAAAGCCATGCCTTTGTTGCTGCCGCTCTTTGGCATACTCAAAGGCCGACGCTACACTTACCAATGGGCCAGCATGTTCATCCTGTTCTATTTCACCGAAGGTGTTGTACGCGCTTGGTCGGATACCGGCATATCAAGCAGATTGGCGCTGATAGAAATCCTGCTGAGCGTAATATTTTTTATCTGTGCAATTTTTTACGCAAAACTCGGCCGAAACACCTCTCAATAAACGGGGGCTTCATTTATAATAAGCCCATGCAAATGCTATTAGTAAGTCACGTATGAAAATACTCCTGTCGAATGATGACGGCTATTTTGCGCCAGGCCTGAATATTCTGGCGCAGCATATCTCGAAAATTGCCGAAATTACCGTGGTTGCACCCGAACGCAATCGCAGCGGGGCGAGCAACTCGCTTACGCTGGACAGGCCCTTGAGTGTGCGCAAAGCCAGCAATGGCTTTTTTTATGTGAACGGCACGCCGACAGACTGCGTACATCTGGCACTCACCGGCTTAATGGATTCTCCGCCAGATATGGTAATCAGCGGCATTAACGATGGCGCGAACATGGGCGATGACACCATTTACTCCGGCACGGTCGCAGCGGCAATGGAAGGCTACCTGCTGGATATTCCTTCATTTGCCATTTCAATGTCGCAGCACAACGCCACCCATTTTGAAACCGCCGCCCGCATCACGGTTGAACTGGTTCAGCATTATATAAAAACAGGGCTCGCATCACCTACTTTGCTCAACATCAATGTGCCGGATGTGCCCTATGATGAGTTGCAAGGCAAAGTAGTCACCCGTCTGGGCAAGCGCCATAAGGCAGAGCCCGTGATGCAGCTTAAAACGCCGCGCGGTGAAACCGTTTACTGGGTGGGCGCAGCAGGCCAGCCCAACGACGGTGGCGAAGGTACCGATTTTTATGCGATTGCACACAATCAGGTATCGGTTTCACCGATTCAGGTCGACTTAACCAAGCACAGCCAGATTGCTGCACTGAAAGACTGGTTAATCTAGTTATGGCGCTGGCAAGACCAAGTACAAAAAGCGGTATCGGCATGACTTCGCTCCGCACGCGTGAGCGCATGCTGACCCGTCTGCGAGAGCAAGGCATTAAGGATGAAGTCGTGTTGCATGTCATGGGCGAGATTCCGCGCCATATCTTTGTGGATGAGGCCTTGTCGATTCGCGCTTACGAAGATGTTTCGCTGCCTATCGGCTATAGCCAGACCATTTCACAGCCGTATATTGTGGCACGCATGACCGAGATTCTGCGTCATGGCAAACAGCTCAATAAAGTGCTGGAAATCGGCACTGGCTGCGGTTACCAGACTGCTGTTCTGTCACGCGTTTCTAAAGAGGTGCTCTCGCTTGAGCGCATCCGCCCGCTGGTGATGAAAGCGCGCGGCCATTTACGCACACTCAAATGCACCAATGTGAAGCTGGATCACGCAGACGGAAGCGCCGGGCTGGGCGAATATGCACCGTTTGACGGCATCATGGTGACCGCTGCCGCGAGCCATGTGCCAGAAGAACTGCTCGTACAGCTTGCTGTCGGCGGGCGCATGGTGATTCCCATCGGCACCAGCACGCAAACACTGTACCTGATCGAACGCACTAATGCCCAATCTGGCAACGAATATAAACAGACCAAGCTGGAACCGGTAAAATTTGTGCCTTTATTAGGCGGAGTAAGCTAGATGCGTTTTACTGCAATTCTATTGATATTATTTTTAACCGCTTGCGAAACCAATCCGCCCGCGCCAGTGATTGAGCGCGCACCGCAAACACCCAAAGAAAAACCAACCGAAGCCAAAGCAACTGATACTAAAATAGCAACTGCCAACGGAGGTAAGGACTGGCGGCCGGATAGCCATATCGTCAAAAAGGGCGATACCTTGTTTGGGATCGGCTTGGAATACGGGCTTGATTACAAAGAGATTGCCACAGCCAACCATATTGAGCCGCCCTACCCGATTAAAATTGGGCAGAAAATCGATTTATCCAGCTTCAAAACCAAACCTGCAGCGGTCATAGAAGAAGCCAGCACCACGGAAGATGGCGTTGTGATTACGCCGATGAAAACTGAACCGGTAATAGGTGATAAAACCGTAGTGGAAACCAAAGCAGCGCCTTCTGCAGTAACCCCGGTGTTAACCGAGCCCAAAGCCGTACGTGAGCCTTATAGTCTGGAAGCACTCAACCGTGCCACGCCACCCCCCGCCGCCAAGCCTGTAGAAACCAAACCTGCAGAAGCCAAACCCGCTGACACAAAACCTGCCGATACAAAACCTGACATCGCCAGCCCTGCCGACGATGAATCCATTACCTGGGCATGGCCCACACAAGGCAAAGTGGTTGCCGGCTTTAACGAAGCCAGCAACAAAGGTATTGATATTGGAGGCGCTACAGGCCAGGCGATTCTCGCCGCCAGCAGCGGCAAGGTGATTTATACCGGCTCCGACTTGCGCGGCTATGGCAAGCTGGTTATTGTTAAGCACAATAAAACTTACTTATCGGTGTACGCGCATAACAGCAAAATCGTGGCAAAAGAAGGCCAAATCGTGACGGCTGGCCAGAAAATCGCCGAAATGGGCAATACCGACTCCAGCACGGTCAAACTGCATTTCGAGATTCGCCGCCTAGGTAAATCAGTTGACCCGGCCAAGTATCTGAATCAGAATTAGCACATTACATCATCCGGGAGATGACCATGGCCGCACCGAAAAACTACAAGAAAGATCCCAACAAATACGCAAAGAATGCCGATATCAAGGCTGATACCCTTTCAAAAACGCTGTTGTCTGTCGTGGGTTTCGGGCTGATGATCATCGGAATTATCGGCATCGCCATGGAGTTCTTTAAAGAAGGCGGCTGGTTGAAAACCGCTCTGGCATGGCTGTTTGATTCCACCACGCACATGATGTTCATCCCGGTGATTATTTTTGCGGCATGGCTGCTCAATCGCTGGATGTCTACTCCGAACAAAAATGAAAGCAAGAAATCCGGCAATATACCCTTGTACGCCATGATGGCGGTCGGCTTGTTTTATGTTTACCGCATTATCACGACGGGTGGGTTTTAACTAAATTACGCAATAAAAAAGCCACTTCAAAAAGTGGCTTTTTTTACAAGACTACTATTTACAACGATGCTAACTAACTCTTTTTAGCAGCTTCAGCAGCATAATGTTCGCGCACCACCGTCATATCACGCTCGCGCGCCCATTTGATGATTTCATCCAGCGCCGGCGCACCGATCTCGCCCACCTGGGTATGTATGCCCGCTTGCTCGCGAACCACCAGAATACCAGGGATTTGCGCCACCTCGAAATAATCGCTGATTTCCGGGTCAGCTTCTGTATTCACCATGCCAAACACGATGTCCGGGTTCTTCGCTGCGGCCGCCTCAAATGTAGGCGTAAAGGCCACGCAAGGATCGCACCACGGTGCCCAGAAATCCACGATCACGAAATCGTTATTTTCAATCGTGTCTTTAAAGTTTGCTTTAGTTAATGTCACAACCGCCATGATTTTTTGCCTTAAATTTAGTAACGCGTGATTCTAACAGAGCTTGGCTTTTTAGTTAAGCGCTTATCCGTCTTGGTCTCTAAGGTGTTAATTTATTATTGTGCATACAAAAACACTTAAACTAGATGCCGCGCAAGCCAATATCCATGCGGCTTCCAGAGCATCTGTTTTATTAGCTTTATGTCTGAATTGGCCTGCCCCAAGTTTCTGTAAAGAACAACTCGCCCAGAGATTTGCGCTTACGCGCTGCCGTTTCGCGCGTTAAAGCTTCGCCGGTAACGGTGGCAATGTCGGCAGGATAACCCACGCAAACCATCGCCATGGGCGTGAATTGCGCTGGAATCGCGAAATCCGCACGTGTCTTATCTGCATCAAATCCGCCCATCTGGTGCGCCATCAAGTCCATGCTGCTTGCCTGAAGACACAGGTTCTCTGCCGCCGCGCCGGTATCGTATTGCGACCAGCGGTTTGCCTGCTGGTTATGGCCAAATAATGTGTCGGCACATACCAGCATTAATACAGGCGCATCTTTCACCCAACTCTGGTTGCCGGGCGCCAGGCAATCAAACGCGCGTTGCCAGGCATTTTTATCTGTATTTTTATCCCACACGATAAAGCGCCAAGGCTGATCGCCATAGCACGAAGGCGCCCAGCGCGCGGCCTCCAGCAAGGCGATGACTTGCGCTTGCGTGACCGGTTTGGCGGCATCGTAAGCGCGTCCGCTCCAGCGATTGGCAATCGTCTCATTAATTGGTACTTGGGTAATGGCGGGCTTTTGCATGTTTAATCCTGATTTATTTGGTTGACGATACTACTTAGCTGGATTCGCTGCTGGTAATTTTACACCCTCAATCAGCAGCGTAATCTCAACATCGTCCCCTACCGGCGCATCTTTTTTAAACGGCCAGGTAAAGCCAAAATCGCTCGCTTTGAGTGAAGTGCGCGCCTCGAAGCCGGATCTGTGGCCGCCCCAAGGGTCGCTGCCAAAACCTAGCACTTTAAAGGGAAAGGTGATTTCTTTTGCGACGCCATGCATGGTCAGGATGCCTGTCATCACGCCTTCGGTATTGGATTTTGCTTCTATTTTTTTGCTTACAAAGGTCATTTCGGCAAACTTATCGGTATCTAAATACTCTGCTTCCTTAATGTGCTTATCACGCTTGGCATGGCCACTATAGACGCTCAACATATTGATTTTCGCCTCCACCGACGAATTGGCCAGATTATTCGGATCGATCATTATGTTGCCTTTGATGTCACTGAACATGCCCGAAGTTTTTGAGGCCACGTGGCGAATGCTCCAGTTGGCGAAGCTATGGTTCTCATCAATCTTATAGGCTTCCTGCTCTGCAAGTGCATGGCTACAGACCAATACCAGAGCGGCTCCCAGGGCAATGTTTTTAATTAAACTATTCACGTTATTCTCCTGTTAATTAGAGTTTTGGCAAATCAAACAATAATATTTCTGCGTTATCGGTGGCTTTAATCTGAACTGTCTGGACAGAATCGAACATTGCCGCATCGCCTGCATCAAGTTGCTTCCGGTTAATTTCCATGCAACCGCTCACCAATTGCAAATAAGCGCAGCGGCCCTCTTTAAGCGCATATTCCAGCTGCTTTTGTTCACTTAATTTTGCCGCATAGAGCGCCATGTCCTGATGAACTGTAAGCGAGTCATTTTCACCATTTTCTGACGCCAGCAAACACCATTGGTTCAGCTTTTGCGCATCGGTAAAAAACTTATCCTCATAACTCGGCGGCAAATTCTGCTGATTCGGCATAATCCAGATTTGCAGCAAATGCACGGGTTCGGTGTCAGACCCATTGAACTCGCTATGCCTGATCCCCGTGCCAGCAGTCATACGCTGCACGTGGCCTTGCTTAATCACTTCCACATTGCCTAGGCTATCTTTATGCGCTAAATTGCCTTGCATAATATAGGTGATAATTTCCATATTGTCGTGCGAATGCATGCCAAAGCCTTGTGCGGGCGCAATCACGTCCTCATTAATCACGCGCAATACCGAATACCCCATCCAATCCGGGTCGTAATAATGAGCGAACGAGAAGGAATGGTAGCTATCCAGCCAGCCGTGGTTCGCATGTCCGCGCTCATGTGAGGCTCTGATCTGCATAAGACAACACCTTTCATGTGCCAATTTTTGATACTTTGGTGTGCTAATATTAAGCTTTAAAGCCTAATTATCAAGCGATAAATCAATTGAATTTGACAGATACTGCCCACACAGACCAAAGTTATATGCAGCTTGCCTTGAAGCTTGCACAGGCAGCAGCACAGGCAGGCGAAGTGCCCGTAGGTGCGATTGTCGTTAAAGACGCCGTGGTGATTGGTCGCGGCAGTAATGCTCCAATAGGTTTACACGACCCCACAGCGCATGCCGAGATTGTCGCCATGCGTGAAGCGGCAAAGCACCTAGGCAATTATCGTTTAGTGGATTGCACGCTCTACGTCACACTGGAGCCCTGCGCCATGTGCTGTGGCGCGATACAGCATGCGCGTATTGCAAAGCTGGTGTATGGCGCCAGCGACCCGAAAACCGGCGCGTGCGGCAGCGTCATTAATATCATGGCGGAGCCAAAACTCAATCACCATACTGAAGTCATTGATGGCATTCTGGCTCAGGAATGTGGCGCAGTATTAACTGATTTTTTTAGACAGCGCAGATTAAATAAAAGCCAATAAAAATCCGCACCAAATAAAAAACCCGCACTTGGCGGGTTTTTTATAGCTTAAAAATCACTTAATCGTTACTGCCCATTAAGCCCATCAACAATTGCAGCAAACTGGTGAACAGGTTGTAGATGCTCATGTACAGGCTTAAAGTTGCCATGATGTAATTGGTTTCGCCCCCCGTGACAATGCGGCTTACGTCATACAAAATAAAGCCGGAGAACAGCAGTACACCCACGCCGGATAGCGCCAGTGTCATCGCTGGGATTTGTAAAAAGATATTGGCTAACGAGGCCACAATCAGCAAAATAATACCCACCAGTAAAAACTTGCCCATAAAGCTGAAGTCTTTTTTGGTGGTAGTTGCAATGCCCGCCATGGTCATCAATATCACACCGGTGCCGCCTGCGGCCAGGCCAACGATCTGAGCGCCATTACTTAAATTCAGCGCATGTTGCAAAATCGGCCCTAACATCAAACCTAATACAAAGGTGAGACCTAACAATAACACCACACCAATGCTGCTGTTACGATTTGCAGAAATCGCCGCAAACAGACCGTACATCACCGCCAACGCGCCAATTGCAAACATAAATGGATGCTCTGCCGCGAACGCAAAATTCATTTTCATGCCAATCATCGCACCAATCACGGTTGGAATCATGGTCAGGCCAAGCATGGCGTAAGTGTTGCGCAGCACCTTGTTTTGCGTGGCTAAACTACCTTCACGGCCTAATACTTGAATATTATCTGACATTGTTATTTCCTTATAAAAACTTGCCAAATGGCAACATCGATAAGATAGCGATTATTGGTAAAAGTTTCAAGTGAAATTATTATTAAACACGTGCTTTATCTGCAATTGCAACGTCTGCAACCCCTTGTATTCATTGGCTTCCATGGCATATACCGCGGTAATGGTTTCAGGCAAATCATCGCTACAATTAAAATAAATCGCATCAAACCGTTTTTGCTCTTTTTCTAATATTAGCTTCGAATGTTTTTCGCCGATAACGCGCTGATTAATCACTTTAAAATCATCGTTAAACAGCGGTAGCGGAAAGCCTTGACCCCATGCCTGGGAAGCCAGTGTCTGCGCGGCCTGCAGGCTAATCTCATTTGCGCTTAAATTGCCATCAGTTTCCATTACCGCTTGCAAATCTGCCTCATTTAGCAGTGTGCGGGTCACAGCTTCAAACGCCTGCTGAAATGCTAAGAAATCCACTTCACGAATGCTCAGGCCCGCTGCCATGGCGTGGCCGCCAAACTTGATAATCAATTGCGGATGATGTTTGGTGACTAAATCCAGTGCGTCGCGCAAATGCAAGCCGGCAATGGAGCGGCCAGACCCTTTCAATACCCCTTCGCCCGCATCTGCAAACACAAGCGTAGGACGATGATATTTTTCTTTCAAGCGCGAAGCCAGAATGCCGATGACGCCTTGATGCCAATCGGGCTGATACAGACTCAGGCTGAATTGTTCGGCCACTTCAATGTTATCCAGCGCTGTTAGCGCACTGTCCTGCATATCGGACTCGATATTACGCCGCTCCATGTTCAGCTCATGCAGCGTCTGTGCTTTTTGCAGCGCATCGGTTTCCGTTCCTGCCAGCAAGCAGGAGATGCCCAGCCGCATATCATCCAGCCTGCCAGCCGCATTGAGGCGCGGCCCTACGTAAAAGCCCAGATCCTGCGCAGTGGTTTTTTCGGGTGATTTTCCGGCGATTTTCAGCAATGCTGTAATGCCTGCACAGCAAGCATTTGCGCGGATGCGGCGCAAGCCCTGCTCGACCAGAATGCGGTTGTTGACGTCCAACTTCACCAGATCAGCCACCGTGCCCAGTGCGACCAAATCTAGCAACTCCGTCAAATTGGGTTCAAGTCGGTTTTCAAAAGCTCCGCGCGCTCGAAGCTCTGCGCGCAACGCCAGCAGCACGTAAAACATGACGCCGACGCCAGCGAGATTTTTACTGGGAAAATTGCAGCCATGTTGATTGGGGTTCACGATGCAAGTGGCATCTGGCGTAGTGTCGCCTGGCAAATGGTGATCGGTAACCAGTACCTGCAGCCCCAGTGAATTCGCAGCTTTTACGCCATCGACACTGGCGATGCCGTTATCCACCGTGATCAGAATATCCGGATTTTGCATGGCGGCGAGCGCGACGATTTCAGGCGTTAAGCCGTAACCATATTCAAAGCGGTTGGGCACGAGAAAATCGACGTTAGCGCCCATACTACGCAAGCCCTTTACCGCTACTGCCGTGGCGGTTGCGCCATCTGCATCGTAGTCGCCGATCACAAGGATTTTTTTATTCTGCTGAATTGCATCGGCCAAAAGTTTCGCCATTTCAGCACTATTGGTGAGTCGTTCGGGTGGGATGATTCCAGCCAAAGAAGTTTCCAATTCGCTTTTATCAACCACACCGCGCCCCGCATACAGCCTTGCGAGCAGCGGCGCTACGCCCGCCTCTAGCAGGTGCTGATACGCACTTTCATTCACTGTCCTCGTCTTAATCTGCATCATTGACCAACTGCCCACCACCGTAACACCAGATGCTGTTGATGACCGGCAAGCGCTTGGCTTCGCGCGCCAGATTGACAGGATGTTCGAACAACAGCATTTGCAGTTCGTTTTGAAATGCGGCCCATTGGATTGCACCCGCACCTGTTGGCAAATATGCGCTAATATCCTTATTCAATGCGGTTTCTGGCGCGCTCGTTTCTATGTGAGGATTGGATTGCAAGCTTAGGAACCAGGTGGTTTCATGCCAGAAAAACTGCATGCCATCATTGGAGAAATGCTGATTGAAAGCGTTTGTCAGGGCAGCTGCTTCATGGCTTTCCAGCAACAAAGGTGCGGGTGCAGCCAAACTGAAGCTATCACGCTGCAGCACCAGATGCACTGGTGCGGCATATAGCCAGTAAGCGCTCCCCGCCTGATTGCCAGCCTGCTGCCAGGCAAGCGCTGCATTGAGTCCTTTGGATTGAAACAATTTCTGAAGAAAAGCGAACATGCTGGCTATTTTAGCATTTAAGCCAAACTTTTAGCGCCAGCATCCGCCCAATAAAAAAGCCGCCTCCCTAATCAATACGGGGTGCGGCTTTCTGACTTACGAACAACTACCAGTAATCACGGTCGTGATGTTTACGATGCCCATAACCGTGGCCCCTCTTCCAGCCTCTACGCTCGCCTCGGCCTTCACGATAACTTACTTGTGACACATAACCACCAGACCTAACTGAAACATTTACTGGAATAAAGCGGCCTGGGTCACGGTCCGTTACCGTTGAATATTGACGGCCGTTATACTCGTAATTTACCAGGTAACCGGCAGGAATGTTTTGCCAATTGTCCACCGTCTCGCAACGCTCAACCGGACGCGTTTCTACACGCTCGCGGCCACGGTTGCCATAACCACGATCATTATCTACACGATCCCCGACAATGGCCCCTACGCCAGCACCCACAGCAGCAGCCGCTACACGGCCATTGCCACGACCAATCGTGCTGCCTAGCAGGCCGCCCGTTACACCGCCAATAACCGCACCACCCAATGAACGTTGTGGCGCTTCGTAATAACTTTCTCGCACGTACTCAGTACGGCATTCCTGACGTGGCGAGTTCACACGCTCATATTGTGGCGCCACAGAAATGACACGGGCGCGGTCTTCGTAATTATCGTCACGATCATCATGGCTTGCCAGTGCAGGCAATGAAACAGTCGCAGCTATTAAACCAAATAATAATGTGTTACGCATTTTTAAATCTCCTTAGTTATCTCTGCAATTATTATTACCAAAAAACATTGTGCAGGTGAGTGTTCAACGAGGCCGCTTTAAACTTTGCCGACTTCAAATTGTAAATAAACTGTAACTCATGATTTTACTTAGCGAATAGAAGTAGTGAATTACAATGAATCAACGGCTGATTAAACAATCAAATTTGTTATGTGACTGGAGTTACTGTGCAGGTTTGCCATACGCCTATACTTGCCCACATGCCGCGACAGACGGCAATACTAAACTACTGGAGAATGATGATGAAAACTTTAAAAGTAATGCTTGCCAGCGCGACGCTGCTATTTACCAGCATGGCCTTTGCAGGTGAATTTGGCGACCACTGCACCACCGGTTTATCCAATGGCGCTCTGGTCAAAACAAAATGTGAGATTAACGAATTATATAAAGGCAAAACCTATTGTTTTGGTAATCAGGCTGCAAAAGATTCATTTTTGCTTGACCCGGACAATACGATTACCAAAGCAGCTGCTTTTTATGCTAAAAACGCTGAGCCTGAGCGCGAAAAAATCAGCCAGGCCGATGCACTGAAGCAAATTAACAGCAAAACCTGTGATTTGAGCAATAAGGATGCAGGTTACTTAGAGTTCGATAAAATGGATTTGCGCCACTGCAAAATGGTGAATACCAGCTTTTTTGGCGCCTATCTACGCGGCGCGAATTTAAGCGGTGCCAATATGCAGAAAAGTTATTTAAATTTGGCCCGACTTGAAGGTGCAGACCTAAGCAAAGCTGATTTAACAGATGCCACGATTTTTCAGGCTATTTTTGATAAAGTGAATTTTGAAGGCGCCAACCTCACCAATGCCCGCATGATAGGCACGCTAGGCGATGTGAATATGAGCAACGCCGTCATTAAAAACGGTCGCTTTGGCCTGGATATTGGCAACCAGCCGATGGGCGCCATGCGCTTTGATGCGATTGGCGGCAATTTTGCTAATACCAATTTTGAAGGCGCAGATATTAATCGCAGCAACTTCAGGTTTGCTAATTTACGCAATGCCAACTTACGCAATACGGATTTGTTCCGCGCCGATTTTAGCAAAGCCGATTTAACAGGCGCCGATATTACCGGTGCAAAAATGGGTGAGGCTATATTAGACGGAACGATTATGACCAACGTAAAAGGCCTGGAAGCGATTAAAGGCTACGATGAAGCCAAAGGTAAATGTGTAAATTGCGCGCTGGTGGCAGAGGTGCCAGAAACAAAAAAGTTAAGTGAAGCTAATATGATGACGGCTGAGAATCCAGCAAAGAGCGCCTGCAAAATGGGCGCGAGATTCTAGCTAACTATTAGCTTATCTAGTCTGGCGCGGTTAAGTCTAGTACTTACCCGCGCTTTTTTCTGCCAAATCAATCAACCCTGTACGACCTCTGGTTCTGGCACACCGCACATGCGATTTGCAGGCACGGCAATATCGATCAGCCTGGGTTTTGGCAGGTTCAGATTGTTCATAATTTCAACAAACTCATCTCGCGTTTTTCCTGCCAAGCGTGGATTAATGGCCATTTCTTGCCCGATGCAGCTTACACGGCGGCCATTGTAATCATGGCCTGGACACACCAGCGTGTCTTCTGGCAGAGTAAATAATTTATTCACAATGCTATCGTACATGGCGATTGCACTGCCACCCTGAAAGTCTGTTCTGCCGCAGCCATTAATTAATAAAGTGTCACCTGTAAACAAGCGGTCGCGCCACAAATAAGAGATACTACCCGGCGTGTGCCCGGGCGTAGCAATGACCTTGATGGTTTCTTGCGCAAAGGCAATCACGTCGCCATCTTTTAATTGCAAATCAGCGGTTTCCGCGCCGCATGCCCTCGCGACGCCAGTGAGCGCATTGGTTTTCTGGCGCAACATACCGCCACCTGTGATGTGGTCTGCATGCACATGTGTTTCAAGCGAATATTTAAGCATACATTGATGCTGCTTTAACAAAGCAAGGTGGTCCTCTATATGCGTATCCACCGGGTCAATAAACACCGCCTCACCTGCCGCTGTATCCGCGATGAAATAAGTATAAGTCGAAGAAGCTTTATCAAATAATTGCTTAAAAATCATAGGGGTGTTCTCAGAGAGCGTTAAAAGTCCGGCTGGCGTGATATTATATTATATGTTTTAATATAATATTAAATTACATATTATCTCCTGTTTCAAACCAACCCATGTCTGAAATTAAAGAAATAAATTTTGATGTGCTTCGCGCCTCAGCTGACAAAGCTTCCTCTCTGATGAAGGTACTGGCGAATTCGGATCGCTTAATGCTGCTATGCCAGCTCTCGCAAGGTGAAAAATCCGTAGGCGAATTAGAGCAAATATTGGATATTCGGCAGCCTACACTGTCACAGCAGCTCACAGTGTTACGCGAATCAGAATTGGTAGCAACACGGCGTGAAGGCAAGAATATTTTTTATAACATTTCAAGCCATTCAGCATTAGCCGTGATGCGGGTTTTGAGCCAGGAAATTTGCAAACCTTAAGGAAATCATGTCAATTCAAATCACCAAGCATTCAGAGAGTTTTAGCACTGCACCGCAAATCGGCGTGGAAGATGTTACTGAAATCGCCCGGTTAGGTTTTAAAACCATTATCAACAACCGTCCTGACGGTGAAGGCGGCCCTGATCAGCCAGCCAGCGCACAGATTAAAGTCGCAGCCGAAAAATCAGGCCTGGCTTATTTTTACATTCCCTTCAGCCCGGGCAACATGCAGCCTGAGCATGTTGTAGAATTCAGCGCGGTTTATGCCGCTGCAGCCAAACCAGTGCTTGGCTTTTGCAGAACAGGTAACCGTGCCGCGACCATATTCAAGCAATCCCAAACAAGCACCGAAGCAGTTCATCCGCCAGTTCAAAACCAAAGTTCAATGGCATGGTTAAAAGGAAAATGCGTCTTTAGCCAACTTTGCAGCTGGTATAAAACCAAATGCCCGCTCATGTTCTTGTGCCGTAATTGGTGTAAAAAAGCCTGACCTTGAACCCAGGCTCAAACTGGACGCCACCCAAAAATTGATAGCACTATGCTGTTAGATGCAAACTTGATCAGCATCGCATTAGGGCTGTTTACAGGACTGGTGTTAGCCGTAACCGGTGCGGGCGGCTCGATTCTAGCAATACCGCTATTGGCTTTCGGCTTACACCTCAGCATGGCACAGGCCGCACCCATCGGCTTGCTTGCCGTGATGCTGGCTTCCTGCGTCGGCGCTCTGCAAGGCCTGCGGGTGGGCATTGTGCGCTACAAAGCCGCCACGCTGATCGCAGGCTTCGGCATTCTGTTTGCACCACTTGGCGTTTGGCTGGCGCATCTCGCATCAAACCAGCACTTGAGTCTGATCTTTGCTATTGTACTTGGGTATATCGCCTGTCGTATGTGGCACCAAAACACACAAAATCTGCAGCCGGATGATTACAAGCCTGCGCCGGCCTGCGTGCTGAACCCTGCGACATCCAGATTGTTCTGGACAGCGCCGTGTACAAAAAGGCTGATGATCACAGGCAGCCTCGCAGGCTTTCTTTCAGGCCTTTTGGGTGTAGGTGGCGGCTTTGTCATTGTGCCAAGTTTACGTAAAGTCAGTAACTTTGATATGCAAACCATCATCGCCACTTCTCTCATGGCTATCGCCATCGTCTCAGTCGTAAGCATTTCAATCTATCTGCTGCACAGCAATATTCTTTGGCAAATCGCCATTCCATTTGCCGCGAGCACCATGGTCAGCATGTTGATCTTCAGGCTGATCAGCCCTAGAATACCGGTAGTCATTAGCCAGCGCGGCTTTGCCGTGCTGGCGTTAATTGCAGCATTAATGCTGGCTGCTAAAGGTTTTTCGGCTTTTTAACAAACACAGGCTGCCACTGCAACATTAGCTAGCTGCGAGCTTTTCCAAAGCTGGTCGATTGGTCAGTTCTACATGGCCGCGCCCAAGCGTAACCCAGCCCTTTTGCTCAAAACGTTTCAACTGGCGGCTCACCACCTCGCGCGCAGTCCCAAGTTCATCGGCTATCAACTGATGTGTTCTGCTGATCGTGGCGCTGCCCGTATCCAGCAGCAGCTTGGCCAGGCGGGCATCCAGGCTATGAAATGCCACTTCGTCCAGCAGCACGATCAGATCACTGATCAGCGCGCCGTAGTTGGTCATCACAAAAGTACGGAACACTTTCGAATCAACCATCAGTTGATTAAAAGCGGCAGAAGGGATAATGACATCCTTTATCGGTTCTTCGACGATTGTTGATGCTGGATAATTGCTATTGCCCAATAAACACGTCGTGGTGATCACGCAAGTTTCCCCTGCTGCCACACGGTAAAGCAAGATTTCGCGCCCTGAAGATGACATTTTATACACGCGCGACTGACCTGCAAGCCGCATCACATAAGCCCCGCAGGCACCGCCTTCACGATAGCCGATTGTACCTACCGGCGCTTCCACAATCCTTGCGGATTTAGCCAGAATGTCGCGCGCGTGAGGCTCCAACTGCAATAATGGCGGAAAGCTCTCCAGCCAAGATAAATTCTCCATTTTCTATCCCCTAAAAAGCTGACTTGATTATTATGTAACCCGCAAACTGTCAGCATTCGCTTATTGTTGCAACATCTCAGCTTATTTTCCACAAAAACATTAATCGCCGATTAACCTATTAATCATTTCCAAACCAAAACCAACGCCAAAGCCATTCACATCGCTTTGCACAGCTCCCAGGCCGTCTTTGCGGTTGGTACTGGACAAATCCGCATGCAGCCAGGCCACATCGTTTTCGATGAACTTGCCCATAAAACGCGCCGCGTGCATATGGTCGCCGCCACCTTCCATGGTACATTGCTTGATATCGGCAATGTCGCTGTCCAAATCGCTATCCATGTCTTCTTCGTAGGGAAAAGCCACGATGCGCTCCCCTGCTGCTGCACCCGCCCCTATTGCCTTGCAGGCCAACTCCGGGCGATTGGCAATTACGCCACTCATACGGTCTGTCACAGCCACGGCCATACTGCCTGTGAGTGTGGCGTAATCCAGAATCGCATCCGGCTTCTGACGAGAAGCCAGTGTAAGCGTGTCTGCCAGCACCATCCGGCCTTCTGCATCAGTATGCACGACTTCAATCGTCATGCCATTTAATGTAGTGACGACATCGTTTTGCTTATAGGCGAGCGGGCTGATGTGATTCTGCGCAATCGCCAGCCAGCAATCGAGTTTAACGGGTAACTTTTGTAAAGTTGCAGCCGTTAGAATCCCCAGCGAGACCGCGCTGCCGTTCATGTCTTCGTGCATGCCCTGCATATACTTGGCGGGTTTCAGGTTGTGTCCGCCCGTATCAAAACAAATGCCTTTGCCGACCAAGGCGATGTGCTTCCTGGCCTCCTTTGGACTATAGGTTAAATGCACGATCGCAGCATCTTGCGGCTCAGAGCCCTGCCCCACCGCATAAAATGCACCGGCGCCCATTTTTTTGAGTGCAGGCATATCAAACTCCTCCCAGGCCCAGCCGTATTGTTTAGCTAATGTTTTTAGCTTCTCACGGTAAATGGTGGGCGTCAGTTCGTTAGGTGGCAGCATGGTCAAGCTGCGGCACAGCGTATTGCCTGCCACGCGCGCATTCACATAGCTGTAATCGTGCTCGGCTTTAAAGCCATGAATGCTTATTTCTTTCAACGGCTTAGCTTTGTTGTCTTTTTTACGGCTTGGCAGTTCGGCTGCATTGACTGTTGCCACGTAATAAGCCGCACAAGCATTCGCTTCACGCGCGGCGCCGTCACCAAACACACAAATCGCCAAAGCCTCGGGCTGCTCATCCAGCAAAGGTTTTACAGCCTTGCGCAGCAGGGTATGCTTCTGAAATATGCTGAGATTTTCGCCTAACATTACGAAGCTGGCCACGCCGCCATCAGGCAGTTCAATGACGATTGGCGTTTTATTCAAATCTTTATATTCACCTCTGGTACGTTGCAGCTTGCGCTCGAGGATTTTGGCAAACGGGAAATTTCTTTCTGTTTTTCCCTCCAGCACAAAAAGTATGTGTTTTTCAGAAGATAATGTTTTTTCGCTGCCAATAGCAGCATGTTGTATTAATTTTATTGACATTTAATCGCCCTTAACTCTTGTATAATATCTAAGGCCATGATAGCAAAATTGTTATCTGTCGTTCTACTAAACCATGTTTTAACTTGACCAAAATGCCTAAAAAAGACACACTTACAGCTTTATAGGACATTCTAATTCACGTTTGCCCTCTGCGTAGATTATACGCGCAGCAAACGCGACACGGAGAAATCTCACGCATGGCAATGAATCAGCAGACAGGGCAACCTTTAAAAATGGTGCAGGAAACAGACGCACAAGAAACGCAGGAATGGCTTGACGCGCTTACTTCAGTGATTGAGAACGAAGGCACCGAGCGTGCTCACTTCCTGCTTGAAGCGATGATTGACAAGGCGCGCCGCTCAGGCAGCAATCTGCCTTACAATGCCACGACCGCTTACGTAAACACCATCCCGACCCATTTGCAACAGCGCTTGCCGGGGGACCCGGAAATGGAACGTCGCATTCGCGCCCTGGTGCGCTGGAACGCCATCATGACAGTGCTGCGTGGCAATGAAAAATCGCCAGGCGTGGGCGGCCACATCGCCAGCTTCCAGTCAGCCGCTACTTTATACGACACCGGCTTTAATTATTTCTTCCGCGCGCCAAATGAGAACTTCGGCGGCGACTGTGTGTATTTTCAGGGCCATTCATCGCCCGGCGTATATGCACGTGCTTTTTTAGAAGGCCGCATTACTGAAGAACAAATGGATAACTTCCGGCAGGAAACTGGCGGCAACGGCCTATCCAGCTACCCGCACCCGTGGTTAATGCCAGATTTCTGGCAGTTCCCAACGGTTTCGATGGGGTTAGGGCCGCTGCAAGGTATTTACCAAGCCAGATTCTTGAAGTATCTCCACGACCGCGGCATTGCCGACACCAGCGACAGAAAAGTATGGGTGTTCTGCGGTGATGGCGAGATGGATGAGCCTGAGTCGCTAGGCGCGATTTCATTGGCCAGCCGCGAAAAGCTGGACAACCTCATTTTTGTGATCAACTGCAACTTGCAGCGCCTGGATGGCCCGGTACGCGGCAACAGTAAAATCATTCAGGAGCTGGAGTCTGACTTCCGCGGCTCCGGCTGGAATGTGCTCAAAGTGATCTGGGGTTCATACTGGGATCCATTGCTGGCCATGGACAAAGATGGTTTGCTGAAAAAACGCATGGAAGAATGCGTGGACGGCGAATATCAAAACTTCAAGCAAAAAGGCGGTGCTTATACCCGCGAGCATTTCTTCGGTAAATATCCTGAGCTGAAAGAAATGGTGGCAGCAATGAGCGACCAGGACATTTGGCGCCTGAACCGCGGCGGACATGACCCGCACAAAGTATATGCAGCCTACCACGCAGCAGTAAATCACAAAGGCCAGCCAACCGTGATTCTAGCCAAAACTGTCAAAGGCTACGGCATGGGCGAAGCGGGGGAAGCTCAAAATACCACGCACCAGCAAAAGAGCATGGATATTGAGTCGCTGAAAAAATTCCGCGACCGATTTGACTTGCCAATTTCTGATGAACAAGTTGAGAACTTGAGTTTTTACAAACCTGCGGAAAACAGCCCGGAAATGAAGTATATGGCGGAACGCCGCGCAGCCATGGGCGGCTTTGTGCCACAACGCAGGCGCAAAGGTAATGAACTCAAGGTGCCAGAATTATCTGCCTTTGAAAATATGCTTGGCGCAACAGGCGAGCGTGAAATCTCTACCACCATGGCGTTCGTGCGCATACTTTCTACGCTAGTGCGTGATAAAGAAATTGGCAAATATATCGTACCAATCGTGCCTGATGAAGCACGCACATTCGGCATGGAGGGCATGTTCCGCCAGCTTGGTATTTACGCAAGCCAAGGCCAGCTGTACGAGCCAATGGATTCCGACCAGGTGATGTACTACAAAGAATCCAAAGACGGCCAGATTCTGGAAGAAGGCATCAATGAGGCCGGCTCGTTCTCCAGCTGGCTAGCCGCTGCCACTTCGTACAGCGTCACTGGCGTGCAAATGATCCCGTTCTACATTTTCTACTCCATGTTCGGCTTTCAGCGCATCGGCGATCTGGCCTGGGCAGCTGGCGACAGCCGTGCGCGCGGCTTCCTGCTTGGCGCCACCGCAGGCCGCACCACGCTTAACGGTGAAGGCCTGCAGCATGAAGACGGCCATAGCCATTTGATGTCCGCTACCATCCCGAACTGTATTTCCTACGATCCTACATTTGCTTACGAATTGGCTGTGATCGTTCAGGAAGGCTTGCGCCGCATGGTGCAAAATCAGGAAGACGTGTATTACTACATTACCGTCATGAATGAAAACTACAGCCATCCAGAAATGCCCAAAGGCGCGGAAGCCGGCATCCTCAAAGGTATGTACAACTTCAACAAATCCAAGGCCAAGGGCGAAAAGGTGCAATTGATGGGCAGCGGCGTGATTCTGCGCGAAGTGATTGCAGCTGCAGAACTGCTGGAACAAGATTGGGGCGTTTCGGCCGACATATGGAGCGTGCCGAGCTTTACCGAACTGCGTCGCGAAGGCCTAGAGTGCGACCGCTGGAATATGCTCAACCCTGAAAAACCACAGAAACTGAGCTATGTCGCCCAGTGCCTGAAAGATGCAAAAGGCCCTGTGATCGCCTCAACCGACTATATGAAGAGTTTCGCCGAGCAAATTCAGCGCTTTGTGCCGAATAAATTTGTAGCACTCGGCACCGATGGTTTTGGCCGCTCAGATAGCCGCGAAGCCTTGCGCGATTTCTTTGAGGTGGATCGCCACTATGTAACCATAGCCGCACTTAAAGCCTTAAGCGATGAAGGCAAGCTGCCTGCAGCCAAAGTGGCCGAGGCGGTAAAAAAATACAAGCTCAATCCGAATAAACCAAATCCAACGAGCATTTAAGGATAAAACAAGATGGCATTAAAAGAAGTTCTTGTTCCTGACATCGGCAATTTTGATTCTGTCGATGTCATTGAAGTATTGGTCAAGCCAGGCGATACGATCGCCAAAGATGATTCACTGATCACAGTGGAGTCTGACAAGGCTTCAATGGATATTCCTGCGCCGTTTGCCGGCGTGGTGAAAGAAGTTAAAACCAAAATTGGCGATAAAATCTCGCAAGGCTCGTTGATTTTAATGCTCGAAGAAAGTGCGGCAGGCGCAGCAGAAAAATCGCCGGCTCCTACAGCCGCGCCAGTAGCGGAAGCGCCAAAAACTGCAATACCCGAGCAACCTATTCCCGAACCTACTCGCCCTGCACCGGAGCCACCAAAACAGGTGCAGCCCGCACATCAGCCGTTGCCAGTCGGCGAAAGTATTGTGGTAAATGGGGGCAAACTTTCCCATGCCAGCCCGTCCGTGCGTAAATTCGCACGCGAACTGGGCGTGAATCTGGCACTGGTAAAAGGCAGTGGTGCCAAAAACCGTATCCTGCAAAGCGATGTGCAAGCCTTCGTAAAAGGCGAACTGGCCAAACCGCGCACCGAAAACATGGGCGCAGGCTTAGGTGCGCTAGCTACACTGCCAATGCCGGTGATTGATTTCAGCCAGTTTGGCGAAGTGGAAACCAAGCCGCTTTCACGCATTAAAAAATTATCAGGCGCCAATTTGCACCGTAACTGGGTCACTGCGCCACATGTCACGCAATTTGATGAAGCAGATATTACCGACCTGGAAGACTTCAGGAAATCCATGCAGGCGGACGCAGAGAAACGCGGTGTTAAATTGACCATGCTGGCCTTTCTCATCAAAGCTTCAGTCAATGCGCTTAAAGCTTATCCAAACTTCAACTCATCGCTTTCACCGGATGGGGACAGCCTGATTTTAAAAAATTACTACAACATCGGCTTTGCCTGTGATACGCCAGATGGTTTAGTCGTGCCGGTGGTTAAGGACGTGCAGCAAAAAGATGTTTTGGATATTGCACGTGATTTGATGGAGCTTTCCTCAAAAGCACGCGAACGCAAGCTTAAAGTTGAAGAAATGCAAGGCGGCTGCTTTACCATTTCCAGTCTTGGCGGTATCGGCGGCACCATGTTCACGCCCATCATTAATTGCCCGGAAGTGGCGATTCTTGGTGTTTCGCGTTCCAGCATGCAGCCTGTTTACAATGCTGCCACTAAAGAATTTGAGCCACGTTTGATCCTGCCGCTTTCGCTCTCTTACGATCACCGTGTAGTCGATGGCGCCGACGGCGCACGTTTCACCAGCCATATGCGTATGATGCTTTCTGACGTGCGTCGCCTCTTGCTGTAACAGGAAATTGACATGAGCAATATAATTGAAGTTCTAGTTCCAGATATCGGCAATTTCGATAGTGTAGATGTGATTGAAGTGCTGGTAAAAGCTGGCGACAGCATTGCCAAAGAAGACAGCTTAATCACCGTGGAATCCGACAAAGCATCGATGGATATTCCTGCCTCTCAAGAGGGCGTGGTGAAAGAAATCAAAGTCAAAGTGGGTGACAAGGTGAGCAAAGATTCGTTAATCCTGCTTATCGAAGCTGAGGCCGCCACAAGCCCTGCAACTAAACAGGTGGCAACACCCGCACCTGCGTCAGCGCCAGTAGCGGCTGTTGCAGCACCCGCTCCCGCTGCACCAGCAGGCAACAACGACATCAATACACAGGTGGTCGTGCTGGGCTCGGGCCCTGGCGGCTACACCGCAGCTTTTCGCGCAGCAGATTTAGGTTTAAAAGTTGTGTTAATTGAACGTTACGCCACGCTCGGCGGCGTTTGCTTAAACGTAGGCTGCATTCCTTCCAAAGCCTTGCTGCATACTGCCAAAGTAATTACCGAAGCCGAAGAAACTTCACACCACGGTGTGAGTTTTGGGGTGCCAAAAGTCGATATTGAACAACTGCGCAACTGGAAAGCCAACGATGTCGTAGGCAAGCTCACCGGTGGCCTGGCACAGATGGCAAAACAACGTGGGGTTACCGTTGTTCAAGGCGTGGGTAAATTCACAAGCCCAAATCAAATCGCCGTGACCGCAACAGATGGCAAAGTCACCACAGTAGGCTTTGAGAACGCGATTATCGCTGCAGGTTCGCAAGCGACTAAATTCCCTGGCGCGCCGGATGACGAACGTATTATGGACTCCACCGGCGCATTGGCTTTGGCAGACATTCCGAAACGCATGCTGGTTATTGGAGGCGGCATTATCGGGCTGGAAATGGGCACGGTTTACGATGCACTTGGCACAAAAGTGAGCGTGGTTGAGTTTATGGACGGCCTGATTACCGGCTGTGACCGCGACCTCGTGCGCCCCTTGCAAAAGCGCATGGAGAAGCGTTTCGAGAGCATTATGCTATCCACCAAAGTTGCAAAAATGGAAGCCAAAAAAGACGGCATCCATGTAGGCTTTGAAGGTGAAAATGCACCTGAAGGTGTACAAGTGTACGACCGCGTGCTGGTATCGATTGGCCGCCGCCCTAACGGCAAGAATATTGGTGCAGAAAACGCTGGCGTGACAGTGGATGAACGCGGTTTTATCAGTGTCGATAAACAAATGCGCACTAACGTGCCGCACATTTTTGCCATTGGTGATATCGTGGGCCAGCCCATGCTGGCGCACAAAGCCACGCACGAAGGCAAAGTGGCTGCCGAGGTGATTGCTGGCTATAAGGTGGAGTTTCAGGCTATGGTGATTCCATCCGTCGCCTATACTGACCCGGAAGTAGCCTGGGCTGGCATGACGGAAACCGAAGCCAAAGCAAAAGGCATCGAAATCGAAAAAGCCAGCTTCCCATGGGCGGCCAGCGGACGCGCGCTTTCGATTGCGCGCACCGAAGGCTCGACCAAGTTAATATTCGATAAAGAAACCCACCGGGTGATTGGTGCGGGCATTGTTGGCGTAAATGCCGGCGAGCTGCTGGCCGAAGCCGTGCTTGCGATTGAAATGGGTGCAGATGCGCATGATTTGGGCTTGACCATTCACGCACATCCAACGCTGTCTGAAACGGTTTGCTTCGCTGCGGAAGTTAAAGAAGGTACGATTACCGACCTTTATATTAAAAAACGTTAAAAATTACAACAACCAAGAAAGAAGAAAAATAATGCAAGTTAATCGTCAAGCCCTTATCTTAGCACTAACCTTACAAACTTTATTAACCGGCTGCGCCAGTATTACTAAAGATTCGAACCAACCTGTAAAAATCGAAACATATTCTAAAAGTAATCAGGCTGTAATCGGCGCCAAGTGCACCGCGAAAAATGAACGTGGCGAGTGGACGACCAACACTCCAAATTCAGCTTCCGTGCACCGTTCAGGTCAGAACTTACTTGTCAGCTGTGAAAAAGAAGGTGAAGAACCAGGCTTTGCAACGGTTATTTCACGTGCTAACGGTGGCATGTTTGGCAATATTTTATTTGGCGGAGGTATTGGCGCGATTATTGATCATAACAAAGGTACTGCTTATAGTTACCCTGATTGGATACGCGTCATTATGGGTGACAACCTTGTTTTTGACAGAAAAAACAATAAGGACAACGAAGTCATGTTAGGTCAACCAGCCTCACCTGAAGAGTTAAAGAAAATTGAAGTAGCAAAAGCTGCTGAAGAAAAAGCTGCACAGGAAAAAGCAGCTCAAGAAAAGATAGCTGCGGAAGCTAATAACATTCATTAAGCCATTCACGATTAAGGCAAGTACAAACACTTGCCCGTTTTAAGGACAGGCAGCAGGTACGATATCCGTGCCGATAAACTCCGGCTTAACCTTGTGCAATTCCAGGGCAGCTTCTGCCGTCACCGCCTTAATCAACAAGCTGCTAAGCGATTTACCCGGACTGCGCAGAGCCTTGGTAGCACCTTTTATTCCTTTTGCATGCAGATCATTTAGCAAATTAATGGCGAGCTGCTCATCTTGAAACAGGCCAAATGAAATGGCGTGACGCCACTGCGAATCTTGCACGATAATCAATTCCTGCACGCCTAAATCTTTAATTTCAGCCGCTTTTTGCTTTGCCAGTTCCGCATTTTTTAAAGGCGGATAATATACCCAGAACCGTCTGTCCTCCTGCGCGCCCTGCTCCTGATTGACCTCACCTTGCAAACCCAGTCTCGCCAATACCACTTGCGCTGCCGGCAGATTGGTCTTGGTGAAATTCCCCCATTTGTAGCAGCTTGTCGCTTGCGCTTCGACCGGCGCCGCCACTGTCACTGTAGCCGCTGGCGGAGCCTCTTTCTTGGGCATTGTTTCCAGATCTTTGGCGCTTAATATTTTCAGCTTTTCCGGCTGTATCGATCTATCGGCAACCACTGGCTGAGGTAAGATTAAATCCATATTAAAATAAGCCAGCAAACCCACATTGAACAGCACCAGCAACCAAACCAGTAATTTCATCTACACTCTTTCTCTAACAATACCAAGCCTTGCAACACTAGGTTTTTTACAATGATAACCTGTTTTAAGCCGGGGATTAAGTTGGCATTTATGGCTTCAGCAATTTTGCCAGCATCGCCGCCACTCATCACCACCTTTGGCATTACACCGCAATGCTTCTCAAGCTGCTGACACATTATAACAATTGCGCCAGAAGCCGCATTCAAACAGCCAGTCTGCATCGCGTCCTGCGTATTGATCGGGAATGTACTCATGGCTCCAGAAGGTATATTTAGCTGAGCAGCATGATGGCTTAACGATTCGTGCATCAAGCGCAGGCCCGGCATGATAGTGCCGCCAAGATATAATCCGTTCTCGCCGATATTGTTATTGGTGGCATCTTCTATTAATGCATCAACCGTAATCGCTGTACCTGCATTCACGACAACCGCCGCGTGCCTATAAAGATGCCAAGCCGCAATCAGCGCCGCCCAGCGGTCTGCCCCTAATGTGTGCGGTTTCTGATAGCCGTTAATCACGCCACAGGCCTGTACTTTTGCAGCCACAAAATGAAACTCTTTGCCTGTTGCCTGCAATAGCTGCGCGACTTGATGCGCAACGGCTTCTGCCGCGACATTTGCAATAATGGCTTTCTGCGAGCGCATGGCGTCCTGCGGTAAAGACGAGGTAGCGATATCCGCATTAAAGCATGATTCTACTTCTGACAATTTCCCTTCAGCATCTGCCAGCGCCCACTTGGTGCGGGTATTGCCAATATCAATCACTAAAAACACACAGTGCCTTATCTGCGACAATTTGCCACATTCTCAGTACGCGCGTTAACCAATATAATCTCACCATTATTTAACCATTCTAGGAATAAGGTTATGTTGCCATTCAAGAAGAAATACATTGCATTTACGACCATTCTAACATCATGTTTGCTTAGCGCAGTTACCCTCAGCGCGAAGGCAGAGCACCTGGATTTGCCGAGCATTGAAATTCACGCCGATAAAATTAGCGACGAAAACAAATCACCACTCAATACCAGTGACACAGCGAGCCTTTTAAGTGATGAGCCGGGCGTTAGTCTTTATCGTGCCGGCGGAGTATCCAGTTTACCTGTTATTCACGGTCTAGCCGATGACCGGGTGCGTGTAAAAGTAGATGGCATGGATTTAGTTTCTAGCTGTGCTAACCACATGAATCCGCCACTTTCTTATATTGATCCTGCAAATGTAAATAACCTGCAAGTGTTTGCAGGAATTTCGCCGGTGAGTCTTGGCGGCGACAGCATCGCAGGAACCATACTGGTCAAATCAGAAACACCGGAGTTTGCCGAATCTGGACAAGACCTATTAGTTAAAGGCCAGATTAATACTTTTTACCGCAGCAATAATGACGCGCGTGGCGTGAATCTTTCTGCTAGCGTAGCCAATGAAAATGCCTATATGCGCTATACAGGCTCAACGGTTGAAGCAAATAACTATAAAGCAGGTGATGATTTCAAGTCCACATTGTCAACAACCGTTAGAAACTGGCTAAGAGATGGTGAGGAAGTTGGTTCTACCGCTTACAAGTCACGTAATCACGCCTTGGCTTTCGGCTTGCAGCATGAAAACCATCTATTTGAGTTCAAGTTAGGCTTACAAGATATTCCATATCAAGGCTTTGTGAATCAACGTATGGATATGACCGGAAATGATAGTGAACAATATAACCTGAGCTACAAAGGCAAGTATGACTGGGGCACATTAGAAGCACGCGCTTATCACGAGAGAACGCGCCATAGCATGCAGTTTGGTGACGACAAGCAGTATTTTTACACCAGCATGATGGGTACTGCGCCAGGCATGCCCATGGACACAGAGGGCAAAACCACTGGTGTTACTGTAAAAGGCGATATTAATCTTTCACAGCGCGATACATTACGTATCGGTGCAGAATATCAACGCTATCGTTTAGACGACTATTGGCGCGCATCACCACCCGGACTGATGATGAATACGATGATGGGGCCGAATACTTTCTGGAACATCAACAATGGCGAACGTGACCGCTATGATGTATTTGCAGAGTGGGAAGCAAAGTGGAGTGAGCAATGGTTCTCTCAGCTAGGTCTGCGCAGCAGCACGGTAAAAATGGATACTGGGAAAGTACAGGGTTACAACAATGGCGCGGGTATGATGGATTACGGCGACCCAACTAATCCGGCAACGATTCCGGGTGCTTTTAATGCCGCCGATCGCTCTAATACCGATAACAATATAGATGTTACCGCTTTGACGCGTTTTACGCTGGATCAAAACCAAGCTTTTGAAGCGGGTTACGCCATGAAAACTCGGTCCCCTAATATCTATGAGCGGTTTGCGTGGTCTAATAACAACACCATGGTGATGAACATGAATAATCTATATGGTGATGGTAACGGCTATGTCGGCAATTTAAATCTTAAGCCTGAAACAGCACATACATTAAGTGTTTCCGGCAATTGGCATGATGCGGCGCAGCAGCATTGGAACTTAAAAGTAACGCCGTATTTCACCTATGTGGATGATTACATTGATGCGGTCGCTTGCACAAAAGTTGGTAAAACATGTCCAGCGCGTACCGATGGGTTTGTTAACTTAAGCCTAGATAATCAATCTGCTCGTTTATACGGCGTAGACCTGTCAGGGAAAATGCTTTTGGTGCAAAACACGGGTATGGGCAGCTTTGAGGCGAAGGGCACGTTAAGTTATGTGCGCGGTAAAAACAATAGCACGGATGATGATTTATACAACATCATGCCGCTCAATGCGAACTTGGCTTTGGTGCATTATTTCGGTGGCTGGTCTAATACTCTTCAAGCGAGACTGGTGGATAGTAAAGACAACGTCCAGGCGGTGCGCAAAGAACTTAAAACTGCCGGTTACACGTTGTTTAATTTTTATACCAGTTACGATTGGAAACACGCACGACTGGATTTGGGTGTTGAAAACATCTTCGACAAACATTACTACGACCCATTAGGTGGCGTATACCTTGGTCAAGGCGCGACAATGGGAACAGGCGTAGCACATGGTGTATCTGTACCGGGCATGGGGCGCTCTGTAAACGTTGGCTTAACCCTGAAATATTAAGCAGTGTTTAAAGTCTGCGCGGGTTAAACTCCGCGCAGACTAATCTCTCCTGCAGAAAACCGCTGCAAACCAAGCGCGGTTTCTACCAGCAAAATACCGTCTTCTGCCACGCTCTTCACTACGCCCTGCACATCACGCCCATCCGGTAAATGCATGCGTACCGGCTTGCCGTGGTATGCATGGTGGCTCAGCCATTCGTCCCGCAGCCCAATAAATCCTTGCTGTTCAAAGCCGCTCAACACATCTGCCAGGTGTTTCAGCAGCACGCCCAGCAGTTCGTTCTGATCAATTGGCACACTCGTGCTCGCCAAATCAATCGCAGGCTGGTCAATGTTATGCAGCACATTTTTTGGCAGATTCAAATTAACGCCCACACCGATCACCGCCGCGCTCGGGCCTTCCATATCACCCTGCAGTTCAATCAAAATGCCCGCCAGTTTTTTACTGTCAATCAGCACATCATTGGGCCATTTAAGCTGCGCCTGGTTTATGCCAAAGCCATGCAGCGTGCGCATCAGCGCCACGCCCACCGCCAGACTCAAGCCGGAAAGCGCTGCTGCCCCGCATTGAAAGCGCCATAACAATGAAAACGTTAAACTAGAACCCAAATGCGATACCCAAGTTCTACCACGCCGGCCCTTGCCGCTGGTTTGCACGTGTGCCGCCACGCATGTGGCATGCGCCGCATGTTTGCTTTGCATAAGAATAGTATTGGTCGAAGCCACTTCATCCAGCACTTCCAGTTTAAACCAGGCGCGCTGCTCGCCGATAGCTTTAAGCACTTCATTTTCATCTAAAAATTCAATGGCTTGCGGCAATTTGTAACCCCGCCCGCGGACCGAAAAAACTTCAATCCCCAAAGTTTCTGCATGATTAACCGCATTCCATATCGTGGCGCGCGTCACCTTAAACTGCTGCGCCAAATCCTCGCCGGAATGGAATTTTCCATCCGCTAGCAGTCGCAATATTGGAAAAGTAAGCGCGTTCATATAGGGCAAGAGTTTAGCACAGCCATATAGAACCCCATAAGCTGGTGTAAAATAACAGAAACTTAATTAAACTTGCTGCCATGTCATCCGAAAAAACACCTGTACCGCCTGCCTCCAACTTTATTCGCGGCATTATCGACCGCGACTTGGCCGAAAATAAATTCGCCAACAAGCACTGGGCAGGCAGCCCCGGCGATGCAGCGCACCAAGCTACTGGCCCGGTGGATACCGCCAAAATCCGCACGCGTTTTCCACCCGAGCCGAATGGCTATTTGCACATCGGCCATGCTAAATCTATCTGCCTGAATTTCGGCCTGGCGCGCGATTACGGCGGTATTTGCCACTTGCGATTTGACGACACCAACCCAGAAAAAGAAAGCCAGGAATATGTCGACAGCATCACCGAGATGGTGCACTGGCTTGACTTTGGTTGGGAAAATAATGGCGAAAGTAATTTGTATTTTGCCTCTGATTATTTTGATTTTATGTACGCGGCGGCAGAAAGCCTGATTGAACACGGCCATGCGTATGTGGACCAGCAAACCGCCGATGAGATGCGCGCCAACCGCGGCACATTGACTGAAGCAGGTAAAGATTCACCTTACCGCAACCTCAGCGTTGCCGAGAACCTTGCCATCTTCCGCGGGATGCGCGATGGCAAACACCCGGACGGCAGCATGGTGCTGCGTGCGAAAATCGACATGGCCTCGCCCAACATCAACATGCGCGACCCTGCCATTTACCGCATCCGCCGCGCGCACCACCACAACACTGGCGACAAATGGTGCATCTACCCTATGTACACCTTTGCGCACCCGATTGAGGACGCGCTGGAAACCATTACCCACTCCATCTGCACGCTGGAATTCGAAGACCAAAGGCCCTTCTACGATTGGCTTCTGGAGCGGCTTGCAGAGGCATCTCTTTTAGCACATCCGCTGCCGCACCAATACGAATTCGCGCGGCTCAACCTTACTTACGTGGTGCTATCCAAACGCAAACTCATACAACTGGTGGAAGAAAAACATGTATCAGGCTGGGATGACCCGCGCTTGCCTACGCTGGCAGGTGCGCGCCGCCGCGGCTATACGCCGGAAGGCTTCAGGCTGTTTGCAGACCGTATCGGCGTAAGCAAAGCTGATTCATGGATTGAATACACCATCCTCGAAGACTGCATGCGTGAAACGCTGAACGAGGCCGCAGAGCGCCGCATTGCCGTGCTAGACCCGATTAAACTAGTGATTGATAACTACCCTGCAGGCCAAAGTGAAGATTGCTTTGCGCCTAACCATCCGCTAAAACCGGAGCTTGGCAAACGCACTATTCAACTTTCAAAAGAGCTCTGGATAGAGCGCGAAGACTTTATGGAAGAACCCAGCAAAGGCTATTTCCGCCTGTTTCCGGGCAACATGGTGCGCCTGCGTTATGGCTATGTGGTGAAATGCCTAAGTTGCGAGAAAGACGCCGCAGGTAACGTCACCGTGGTGCATTGCGAATACCTGCCGGATACCAAATCCGGCACACCGGGCTCCGATAGCGTGAAGGTGAAAGGCAATATCCACTGGGTTTCCGCGGCACATGCCTACGCGGCCGAAGTGCGCCTGTACGACAGATTATTCAAAGAAGCGAATCCTGGAAGCGGCGATAGAGACTTTTTGGATGACATTAACCCGAATTCGGCACAGACGATTACCGCACAGCTTGAGTTAAGTTTGCAAGACGCAAAACCCGCCGAAACCTTTCAGTTTGAGCGCCACGGCTACTTTGTGGCAGATAGAAAAGACAGCACGGCAGGCAAGACTGTGTTTAATAGAACCGTGACTTTGAGGGATGCTTGGCAAAAGTAAGGAATACTATGAAACTCCCAATAAAATTAAACTTTCAAGATGCTACTGGCAAAACTTTCGAATTCGACAAACTTGAAACTTTTCTTGATTTTATTAAAGTGGAGCAAAGATTTTGGGCTGAAAAAGCTTCAGAACTTTTACAAACAAAAGGATTTACTAATCCCTACTTAAATATTGAAGCCATTTTTCAGTTAATACTCAATACAACAAAAACTTGGAAAAAAGATTCAAAGAATTTAGAAGAATCAGTATTTTCCACTCAAGTTCAAAGCTTGAATACTAGCCAGCTAAGTATAATCCACACAAAATGGATATGGAGTGGTCAGCCATTTATTCCTGCTTGGCTAAATGCCTACAAAGTTTCGCAAGCAGCTGGAGAAGGCTTTATCCAAGCCACGCTAACTAGAACAATACCTAACTTCAGCAACTACGACTGGCTTAAAGGCTATCTTTTAGCATATGAATTTGAATTGCAAGGTGAATCATTTATTACAAAACGAAGAGACTCTGAAGCGCAGGCTTTTGAGCACTTAAGAGGCGTACTCGTTGAACAAAAAGACAATTTAGTGAGCGAAATTTCTGATTTCGAAACAAATGCTGACAATGTAACAAAAACTTACGTAGAGCATATGCGGCTCGAGGGGCCCGCAAAATACTGGAAAGACCGTGCAGAAGAATGTAAAGAGCAAGGTGAATACTGGGCTAGGTTACTAGGCGCAACAATAACTTCAGCAGTAATTATTTTTGTATTTTTAATGGCTGCATGGCTACATGCTTATAGCACAAAAATTAATTTAAATACTCTCGAAGGCGCAGTTATATTCGCTGCAACTATTTCTGTGTTTGCATTTGCAATAAAAACCCTATCCAAACTAACGTTTAGCGCATTCCACTTGCAGCGAGATGCTGAAGAACGTGAACAACTTACCCATCTATACTTGGCTTTAAGTAATGATAATAAAGTTGATGCTGAATCAAGAAATATTGTACTGCAAGCCTTGTTTAGCAGAAGTGATTCTGGTTTACTCGCTGGCGACCATAGTCCAGCAATGCCATCCATTCAAGATGCCATCAAAGCAGCCGGAAAATAACATAAGGAGTCATTATGCGCATCGCTAACAATACCGCCGAGCTTATCGGCAACACCCCACTGGTTAAACTCAACCGCGTTGCGGCAGGCATAAATGCCACAATCGCCTGCAAGCTGGAATACTTTAACCCCGCCAGCAGCGTAAAAGACCGTATTGCCGTCTCGATTATTGATGCGCTCACCGCTGCAGGGCGCATTAAACCGGACACCATTATTTTAGAGGCCACCAGCGGCAACACGGGCATCGGCTTGGCCATGGTGTGTGCGGCGCGCGGCATTAAATGTGCGTTTGTGATGCCGGAAACCATGAGCCGCGAGCGCAGGCTGCTACTAAAAGCTTATGGTGCAGACTTGATTTTAACCCCCGGGCCGGACGGCATGCCGGGTGCGATTAAAAAAACCGAAGAACTGGCGGCAACCGATGCGCGCTACGTGATTGCGCAGCAGTTTGATAACCCCGCCAACCCGGAGATACACCGCACAACCACGGCAGAAGAAATCTGGCGCGATACCGATGGCAAGGTGGATATTTTCGTCTCCGGCATCGGCACCGGCGGCACCATTACCGGCGTGGGCGAAGTGCTGAAAGCGCGCAACCCGAAGATTCAAATTATCGCAGTGGAGCCGGATGCCAGCCCGATACTCTCCGGCGGCGTGCGCGGCCCACACCCGATTCAGGGCATCGGCGCAGGCTTTGTGCCCTCCATACTCAATACCAAAATCTACGATGAAGTGATTCGCGTAAAAAATGATGATGCCATGAATACCGCGCGCCGCATGGCGACCGAGGATGGCCTGCTGGTGGGCATTTCATCCGGCGCGGCAGCCTGGGCGGCGATGGAAGTCGCCAAACGGCCAGAGAACAAGGGCAAACTGATTGTGGTGATTATTCCATCCTTCGGCGAGCGCTATCTTTCGACCGTGCTGTATAGCCACCTTGAGGTGTAGCAAAACCTTTCTTGGATATTCTTTTGAAAAATTCAATTTGAACGCCATCTTTGTTTTATGGTCGATGTAAGGGCGAGCACTTAAGGCAAGCTCGAACTTACCCAAAAGCCTATAATTAACAGTATCATAATAGCTAGATAGACTAGGCAGAAAAACAACAGATACCTATGCGACGCATTTTAATTATCCTTGTACTTATAGCAGGCGTTGGTGCTGCATATTGGTGGTTTACCAAGCCGAAGCCAATTGCTGTAGCGCTGGTTGAAGTTGGGCGTGGCAAAGTGGAGGCCAGCGTAGCCAACACGCGCGCCGGCAGCGTGGAAGCCTGCCTGCGTACACGGCTCTCGCCCATCAGCGGCGGGCGTATCGCTTATCTTGGCATTAAAAAAGGCGATCACGTTAAAAAGGGGCAAGTTTTATTGCGCCTGTGGAACGATGACCAGCAGGCGCAAAGCAACCTGGCGCAAACCCAAGTAGCCAGCAGCCAGAAACGCATCGCCGAGGCCTGCGCAATTGCCGATAACGCCGAACGTGAAGCAGGCCGCATGGCTGAGCTACGTGCAAAAGGCTTTATCTCTAAAAGCGGTGAAGAAAAATCACGTTACGAGGCACAGTCGCGCCGCGCCGCCTGCGATGCCGCGCGTGCCGATGTGAAGCAGGCGCAGGCACGTGTAAAACTTACTAAGGTAGAGCAAGACCGTACTTTACTGGTAGCACCATTTGACGGCATTGTGGCGGATATCGTCGGCGAACTGGGGGAATACACCACGCCCTCGCCGCCCGGTGTGGCCACGCCGCCCGCCATCGACCTGATCGATGATTCCTGCCTGTATATTGAGGCGCCAATGGATGAAGTGGATGCCCCCAAGATTCATATTGGCCAGCCGGCGCGGGTTTCTTTAGACGCGCTGCCAGGCAAGGCGCTGCCAGGGCATGTAAAACGCGTTGCACCTTATGTGGTGGCGGTGGAGAAACAGGCGCGTACCGTTGATATAGAAGTCTCTTTGGACAATAGCGACGACACCAAACAATTATTAGTTGGCTACAGCGCCGATGTGGAAGTTGTGCTGGATAGTCGCGATAACGTGCTGCGCGTGCCGACATCCACCCTGATGGAAAGCAACAAAGTACTGCTTTACCAGCCAGAAACCAAAAAACTGGAAGAGCGCGCAATCAAGGCGGGCATTACCAACTGGGAATACACCGAAGTACTGGATGGGTTAAAACAGGGCGACCGAATTGTGGCTTCACTGGAGCGCGAAGGCGTAAAAGCGGGCGTTGCAGTGACACCAGAAAAAACAGAAGCTAATCCTAAATCAATTAAGGCAAAATGATTTCACATGCCTGATGACGCTGAAAGCCTCATACAACTCAATGGCATAGACCGCACCTTTACGCTGGGTGACAGCCAGGTGCATGCTTTGCGCAATGTGAATCTGAATATCAATCGCGGTGAATATATTGCGGTGATGGGCCCATCCGGCTCTGGAAAATCCACCCTGCTTAACTTAATCGGCCTGCTTGACCGCGCCGATGCCGGCACTTACCAACTCGAAGGCCGTGATGTCACAACACTCGACCCGAACGAGCAGGCGAAAGTGCGCAGTGAACGCATCGGCTTTATATTCCAGAGCTTTCATCTGGTACCACGCCTGACTGCCGCTGCCAACATTGAGCTGCCGCTTACTTTGTCTGGCATGCCGTCGGCTGAACGCGCTAAACGTGTGTCGCAGGCACTGAAAGAATACGGCCTGACGGATAGAGCGCACCACCGCCCGAATGAGTTGTCTGGCGGGCAGCGCCAGCGTGTGGCCATTGCACGTGCCACCATACTGCGCCCGGCGGTGCTGCTGGCGGATGAGCCGACAGGCAATCTTGACCGCGTTACCGGCGAAGAGGTGGTAAAACTGCTGGAAGCGCTTAACGCGCAAGGCATGACGCTGATTGTGGTGACGCATGACCAGGCACTTGGCGCGCGAGCGCGACGCCAAATCAGGATGGATGATGGCGGCATTGTAAGTGATGTTACCAAATCGCCAGATGCTGCTACTCCTGGCATCGTTACACCTAATATAGCTCCCACAAATTTAGCTACCCCAGATTCAGTTACTCCAGATTTAGCTACTTAGGTTACAAGGAGCTACATTGAAAATCACCGACACATTCCGCTACGCTAGTGATGCCGCTACCGGAACGCCTTTGCGTACCGGTTTGCTGATATTGGCGATGTCAATCGGCGTGGCCGCGGTGGTGATACTTACCGCGCTGGGCGATGGCGCGCGCCGCTATGTAGTGGGAGAATTTTCTGCCATCGGCAGCAATCTGGTGATCGTGCTACCTGGCCGTTCCGAAACGCGCGGCTTTAACCCAGCAAACCTCTTAACCAGCACGCCGCGCGATTTGACGGTGGACGATGCTGCTGCATTGCTTCGGCTGCCTGGGGTACAACGCATTTCACCTATCCTGATTGCCACGACTGAAATCAACGCCACTGGTAAACTGCGCGAGGCCATGCTACTGGGCACTAACGATGAATTTGTCCGGGTGCGCCAACTGAAAATGGGACTTGGACGCTTTCTTTCCAAAGATGAAGTAGGTCATGGCTCGGCTGAGGTGGTGTTGGGCGCGCTTATCCGTCAGGAGATTTTTGGCGCAGAAAACCCGTTAGGAAAAACCGTGCGCATTGGCGACCGACGACTGCGCGTGGTCGGTGTGCTCAGCGAGGGCGGGCGCGGCATGGGCATGACCACCGATGAGTTAGTGATTGTGCCAGTGGCTACTGCGCAAGCTATGCTCAACTCTAATACCTTATTTCGCATCTTGGTTGAAGCACGCAGCCGAGAGCAGATTGGTGAAGTCAAGGCGCGTGTTTTAAAGATGATTACCCAGCGCCATGAAGGTGAAGAAGACGTGACCGTCATCACTCAAGACGCGGTGCTGCAGACCTTCGATAAGATTTTGAATGTGCTGACACTCGGTGTTGCCGGCATCGCTGCCATCAGCCTGGCTGTAGCGGGTATCCTTGTGATGAATGTGATGCTGGTATCAGTCACCCAACGCACGGGTGAAATCGGTCTGCTTAAAGCGCTGGGCGCCACTTCTGCGGCAGTGCGTCAGCTATTTATGGTGGAAGCGGTATTGCTGTCACTGACGGGTGGTTTACTCGGCACAACACTGGGCTATTTGGGTGCAGCCATACTGCGTCACCTTTACCCTACATTTCCTGCCTATCCGCCATTATGGGCGGTACTGGCAGGCTTGGGCACTGCGCTTGCCTCTGGCCTGATTTTTGGCGTAATGCCGGCACGCCGCGCCGCGCAACTTGACCCAATCCAGGCTTTAAGCAAGAGATAGCAATGTTACTCACCGACTCCAGCCGCTTTGCGATTCAGGCCATCACCTCGCACCGCATGCGCAGTTTTCTCACCCTGTTAGGCATTGCAGTAGGCATCGCAGCGGTCATTCTGCTGACTTCTATCGGCGAAGGGGTACATCAGTTTGTGTTGGCAGAGTTCACGCAGTTTGGCACTAACGTGATTGGAATCGCGCCAGGCAAGGTGAAAACCGGCGGGCAGCCACCTACCGGCATCCCGACCACAGCGCGGTTATTAACGATGGAGGATGCGCAGTCACTTAAACAATTACCCCAGGTCACCGGTTCTTCGCCCATGGTATGGGGCAATTCAGAAGTCGAGAGCAATGGCCGTTTACGGCGAACCACGATTTATGGTGTGGATGCAGATTTTATTCATGTATTCAGCGCCAAAGTGCAAATTGGCAACTCTCTTCCGCGTGAAGGTGCAGGCAGCTCGCGTGCATTTGTTGTATTAGGCAGCAAGCTGCGTAATGAGTTGTTTGGTACAGCGAATCCTTTGGGAGCGCGCGTTCGCATCGGCGGTTTGCATTTTCGCGTGATTGGCGTGATGGCGCCAAAAGGTCAATTTCTTGGAATTGACCTGGACGATACCGCATTCATACCCGCCCAACGTGCGATGGAATTATACAATCGTGAAGGGCTAACAGAGATACACGTCCTTTATGCGGAAGGGGCTTCAGCAGCCACTGTAGCAGCAGCTGTCAAGAAAAGGCTTGCACTACGCCATGGCCATGAAGATTTTACCGTCACCACGCAGGAAGATATGCTGAAAACCTTATCTAACATTCTTAATATCCTCACCATGGCGGTGGGCGCACTAGGCGGTATTTCATTACTGGTTGGCGCTGTGGGGATTGTCACCATCATGACGATTTCAGTCACAGAACGTACTAATGAAATCGGCCTATTGGTAGCCTTGGGCGCACGCCGCCGCACCATTCTGAATCTGTTTTTGAGTGAGGCCGTCATGCTTGCTGCACTCGGCGGTATATTAGGATTGTTATTAGGCATCGGCTTAGCGCAGGTGTTACGCCTGGCATTGCCTGCATTTCCAGTACATACGCCATGGAGTTTTGCAGTAGGTGCATTAGCCATGTCCGCTGTCATTGGTCTGCTTGCTGGTGTGCTACCCGCAAGGAGCGCCTCCCGTTTAGACCCGATTGACGCATTACGCGCAGAATAAGTTATCATATTCGCCATGCGCAAACATAAAAAACATCATTCCAAAAAAATCGGTTTGCCGCCTGGCTCACTGGTTTATGTTGGCGAAGCAGACAGTGAAATCACAAAAATCCAACCTGCAATTAGTGTCATCGCGTATGACGCTGCCGTCATCAGCGAACGCATGCTGACCAGCGATGACCTTGCCTCATTCAAACCCGATGCAAACAAACGGCTTTGGCTGAATATTCATGGCGTGCATGATGTATCCCTGGTTAAGCAAATCGGTGATTTATTTAATTTACATCCTCTGGTAATTGAAGATATTCTAAACACCGAACAGCGCCCTAAAATTGATGAATTTGATGATTACGTTTTTTTGGAAACACGCCTTTTTTATTATCATAAAGAAAGCATGTCAGTAAACTCCGAACAAATCAGTTTGGTGCTGGGGCATAATTTCCTGCTGACGTTTCAGGAGCGTTCCACAGGCGCGTTTGAGCCGGTGCGTGAGCGTTTGCGTGCAAGCCGTGCACAAGTTCGTGAACTTGGGGTGGATTATTTAGCTTATTCGTTGCTAGATAGCATCGTAGACCGATATTTTAATGTGCTTGAAGATGTAGGCGAAGATAGCGAAAGCCTGGAAGATTTACTTTTAAGCAAGCCTAGCAATGCAGAGCTGCATAGCATTCATCAGCTTAAGCATGTGAGCATTGAGCTGCGGCGTGCCGTGTGGCCGCTGCGTGAGGTGATTAACAGCTTAGCGCGCAATGAAAAAGGTTTCTTCAAACCGGCCACGATGCCTTATTTACGGGATGTGTATGACCATACAGTGAGTTTTATTGAATCACTGGAATCAATTCGCGACACCTTAAGTGGCATGATGGATATTTACATGGCAAGTGTAAGTAATCGCGTGAACCTGGAAGTACGGGCCTTAACCGTGGTCGCAATGCTATTTATGCCAGCGACTCTGATTGCTGGCATTTTCGGCATGAATTTTGTGCATATGCCGTGGATAGAGGAATACAACGGTTTTTGGTGGGCGCTTGGCGTGATGGGCGCAATTGCGCTAATCATGATTTTGATTTTCTGGCGCAGGCAATGGCTTACCAGCAAGACCTAGTCTTTTATTAACTGGGCATATTTTGCGCGTATCTTCGCCGCTTTAGGTGCGGCAACAGCCAGGCAATAAGGCTGGCTAGGATTCTTGGCAAAATAATACTGGTGATAATCCTCAGCCGGATAAAATGTTTCTGGGCCTTTTAATTCTGTGACAATCGGTGCGCTATAAATATAGGCAGCGTTAAACGCATCGATCATGCTCTGCGCAGCGGCAAACTGCGCTTCATCCTGGCAGAATATGGCCGAACGATATTGTGTGCCGACATCGTTGCCTTGGCGGTTCATGGTAGTTGGGTCGTGCGAAACGAGAAATATTTCCAGCAAAGTATCATAACTAACCACATCGGCATCAAAAGTAATCTGAATCGCTTCAGCATGGCCGGTATCCCCGTTGCAGATATCTTTGTAGGTTGGATTCAACGTATGGCCGCCGATGTAACCTGACACGACACTTTTAACACCTTTTAGCTGGCTGAACACGGGCTCGGTACACCAGAAGCAGCCGCCAGCAAAAATTGCAATTTTGTCATTATCACTCGTATTTGTTTGCATGTTTATTTCTCCAGTCAACTCTTGAAAACACTCACACGTTAGCAAATAAAAAAGTTTACAATTAAGCCAAATCTAACATAGAAAGGCCTAGCCGCTATGATTAATCGCACCAAACTGATAATCCTTACATTTGCCGCTGCATTAATTTTACCAGTTGCGCCAAGTGCTTATGCAGACCCGCCCCCATGGGCACCTGCGCATGGCTGGCGCAAAAAGCATGACCCTTATTATGTGGGATACTCCGGTAAAAAATGGAATAAAGATTATGGCATCATTAGTGGCGAATGTAATTGGCAAGCCATCGGCACCGTGCTTGGCGGTGTTGTGGGTGGTGCTGTAGGTGCATCTGTAGGCAAGGACGGCAATAAAACTGTCGCCATTATTATAGGCAGCGTGCTGGGGGCTGTGATAGGCAACCAGGTTGGCAAGTCGATTGATGATAACGACCGCGGCTGTATCGGCCATTCGCTGGAACTTGCTCATGACAGGCAGACCGTCAGGTGGGTTAACCCGGATAACGGTATCAATTATCGTGTAACACCGCTTTCCAGCTTCACTAAAAATGGCCGTAAATGCCGTGATTACATGCTCTACATGAGCGGTAACGATATAGATGACTCTAGGCAGGAACGCGCTTGCCTGATGAGCGACGGCGTATGGAAGCCCATTTAATTTGGCAGTTTCAAATTGCTGAATGCACTTTACGTTGATTTCAATTCCTACTTCGCTTCGGTAGAGCAACAACTGCGCCCTGAGTTGCGCGGCAGGCCAATTGGCGTATTACCCGTGATGGCAGAGACTACCTGCTGTATCGCAGCGAGCTACGAGGCCAAAGCGTTCGGTATCAAGACCGGCACCATGGTGCGCGATGCCCACAAGCTGTGTCGCGACATTGTGTTCGTTGAAGCGCGTCCGCCACTTTATGTTGAGTATCACCACAAATTGATTGAGATTGTCGAGAGCTGCACGCATGTTGAGCGCGTACTCTCAATTGATGAAATGGTGTGTTTGCTTACCGGTAGCCAGCAAGTGAAAGAAAACGCGCTGAAACTCGCCGCCAAAATCAAACGTGAGATCAATAAGCGATTTGAATATATCCGCTGCTCGATTGGCATTGCACCGAACACATTCTTAGCCAAAACCGCATCCAATATGCAAAAACCTGATGGCTGTACAGTGATAGAAGATGATGATATTCCCGAAAAACTTTACACCCTGAAACTGCGTGCTTTGAATGGTATCGGCAAACAAATGGAAGCACGGCTGAATCACCATAACATCAAAACCGTACAACAATTATATGCACTTAACCGCGAGCAATTACGGGCTGTCTGGGGCAGCATTGAAGGCGAACGCTATTATGACAAACTGCGCGGTATAGAGCCTTATTACGTTAAAAATACGCGTAGCTCGCTCGGCCATTCACACGTTCTTCCACCCGAGCAGCGCACGATAGCCGGTGCAAAGGCCGTGCTGCATCGCCTGCTGCAAAAAGCTGCCATGCGCATGCGCAGTCATGAATTACTGACTGCACACCTGAGCATCAAAATCAAACTGCGCCACAGTAAAACCAGGGTAGTTTCCCGCTATTATGCCGAAAGTGGAATTTCGGCTACCGATAACACACTTAAACTTAGCGAGTCCTTGGAAAACCTGCTCGGAAGATTTGCTAGTATTGAAGCTGGGTATGAGCCAATTGCAGTGGGGGTGAGTTTTAGCCAACTAAGCAATGCAGACGATCTGGTGGATGACTTGTTCGCAAGCAAGCCTAGCGCTGCTGAAAAAAGGCTGAACAAAGCACTGGATCTGCTGAATTTGAAATATGGTAAAAACACGGTGTATCTGGCCGGCGCGCATAACGCGTTAAAAAACGCGCCCATGCGTATTGCGTTTAACCATGTGCCGGATTTGGTTGTAGAAGAAGATTAGCAGCACCTAATTGCAGCGGCTGAGAGGTTCCTCTTCTTTGCCGCGGCCAAGCTCATCGCTTCGCCTGCCAAAGGACAAATCATCTGACGACTTTCCACGCTCTAGATAATCAGTTTTTTTGCTAAAGGTTAAATCATCGTTAGCGACACTGCGCACCAAATCATCACTCTTGCTGCCTCGCGTTAATGGTGCAGTTTCTTTGCCAAAAGTCAAAAAATCATCTTTTTTATTTACCGACAAAGCCGCGGTGTCCTTACCACGGCTTAGCTCTTCATATTTCTTGCTAAAAGATAAATCGTCACTGCGTTTGCCAGACGATAAATCTTCGTCATGCTTACCACGCGTTAGAATGGGAGTTTCTGCACCACGCATGAGATTTTCTTGCGGACAAGCTGAAAGTTTATTGGTGCAATTACAACTATTGTCGTTTACATCATCAGCCTGCACACCTGAGGATGCGAGAAATAAATACGTCACTAAAGATAAAATAGTATTTTTCATTACCGATTATTTTAAAACGCTAAGTTTTACTATACCGCGTTTTAAAATATAAAACACTGCTTTTTTCGTACGAATCAACTGCATAAACAATAAAACCCTCACTAGGAGGGTTTTATTGATTTGTAAATAGCTTGGCGGTGACCTACTTTCGCATGCGAAGAGCATACTATCATTGGCGCTGGTTCGTTTCACGGCCCTGTTCGAGATGGGAAGGGGTGGGTCCAAACCGCTATGGCCGCCAAGCATAACTGGTAATGTTGTGCT
>JAKQTN010000060.1 GCA_029563075.1 Pseudomonadota bacterium | reverse complement strand
TACGATATTGAAGGTGTTAGCCCTAAAAATGGCACGGTGACCTTAGGCGTATCACGTCAGGTGGCAGAATAATCATGACCAATACCATAGAGCATAACGACAAGCAACAAAACTCAACTGATGAGATGGGGCTACGCGACGGGTCACATAAAACCAGTATTGATCAAGCTTACACTGCCAGAAAAAATTGGGGCGCAATGCTATTGATGTTAGCGATTCCACTGTTATTCGGCAGTGCAGGTTATTTCGCATATTCTCGCTATCAAGCTCACTTATTGACCAGCAAAGAGGAACAAAAGTCACATAAATTTACCGCAGAAAATACCATTAAGCCAATGGGTGTTGAAGGCGAAGGTACACTGCTTAAACCCGCAGAAATGCAGGGTCAGACAACACCGATGCCTGATAACGCAAATATGGGTGTTACACCGATAGGCGTAGTACCTAATAATCAACAAATGCAACATGGGCAAACTGTTACAGTTAAACCAAACCCAAGCCGCTATGATGCTGACATCCTGCCAGAGCAAGGCGAGTCGCAATTAGCTGTAGCAACAGGTACTGCTAATCAAGGTCTGTACAACCAAAACACAAACAACAGTAAGATAGCAAGACCCTTGAGCCAAGAGGTCGAAAGTGAGGGTGCGTTCGACAGGTCTACTCGCTCTAACCCAGACGGTATGCAATTAACACCCACATACACGCCTAAAACCAAGGCAAGGCTACTGGGAAACCGCAATTACGTGTTAGCCAAAGGCAATGAATTTGATTGCGCACTCAATACTGCAATTAACTCCTCTAATCCAGGCATGGTGACTTGCACCACGACCAGTAATAGTTATTCAGATAATGGCAAAGTAGTGCTAGTCGAGCGTGGCTCATTGCTGACAGGTGAATATACGGGGCTTAAGCATGGCGATACCAGATTACGTGTGTTATGGGACAGAATCAAAACGCCTGAAGGTGTGGTGATTGCGCTAGATTCATTGGGTACAGATGCGCTCGGTCGCGGTGGTTTTGATGGGGATATAGATAAGCACTGGTTGGAGCGTATTGGCTCAGCGTTCTTGATGTCCAGCTTTAAAGATTTGGTTGCTTATGAAACCGTTAAAAATAGCAATGCCAGCAGCAATATTGCCAGCGCAAGTTTCTCAAACACCCAATCCGCAGGCAATGACTTGGCCAGCCAAGTATTGAAACAAAGTATCAATATTCCGCCCACGCTCACTAAAAACCAAGGCGAACGCGTAGCGATTGTGGTGGCGCGTGATTTAGATTTTAGTGAGGTGTATCAGTTAGAAGCTAACGACAGCATGAGCGTTAGGGATAAGCAATAATGCCTGACGATACTCAACATACTAAAAATCAGCAACGCCAAGCTGATTTAGTGCAACACGGCCAAGCCATAGGGAATGAGTTTCAAGAGTGTGAAATAAAAGGCGATGAAACCTTACGTCTGTTACTTGAACCGATTACGCATTATTTAAATGAAGACGGTGTGACCGATATTTTTGTGAATAAGCCGTATGAAATTATCGTTAAAAATGACAAAGGCCGAAAAAAGATAAAAGCACCCTCGCTGAGCTTGGCACATCTTGAACAAATTGCGGTGGCGGTAGGGAATTACAGCAATCAAGGCATCAATAAGTCAGCACCTATTATTTCTGCCAACTTGCCGAACGATGAGCGTATTCAAGTGGTGCTGCCACCAGTGGTGCAAAAAGGCTTGGTCAA
>JAKQTN010000041.1 GCA_029563075.1 Pseudomonadota bacterium | reverse complement strand
CAGGTGGACGCCGAAATGATGCACATAGCCGCCCCGAATGCGCTTTTCATGCACTGCCTGCCTGCCCATCGTGGCGAAGAGGTAGCGGCAGAAGTCATTGACGGCCCGCAAAGCGTCGTGTGGGATGAAGCTGAAAACCGCTTGCACACACAAAAAGCCTTGATGGAGTTTTTACTCCTCGGAAAAGTTAACGATTAAAAGGAAAGCAATCCATGAAAAATGTAAAAAACACAGTAAAAACCGCAGTGAAAAATACGGTAAAACCCGAGGTAAAACCTGCTGTAAATAAAGTAGTCCTCGCCTATTCAGGCGGTTTGGATACCTCAGTCATTCTGAAATGGCTGCAAGACGAATACAAATGCGAAGTGGTGACATTTACTGCCGATCTGGGGCAAGGGGAAGAACTGGAGCCAGCGCGCAGCAAAGCCAAAGCGGCAGGGGTGAAAGAAATCTATATTGACGATCTGCGTGAAGAGTTTGTGCGCGATTTCGTGTTTCCCATGTTCCGCGCCAATACGGTGTACGAGGGCGAATACCTGCTCGGCACCTCGATTGCGCGCCCTTTGATTGCCAAACGGTTGATTGAAATCGTACGTGAAACCAACGCCGATGCGATCTCGCACGGCGCGACAGGCAAAGGCAACGACCAGGTGCGGTTTGAACTGGGCGCTTATGCGCTCAACCCGAATATTCATATTATCGCACCATGGCGCGAGTGGGATTTGCTGAGCCGCGAAAAACTCATGGCCTATGCCGAAACGCATGGCATTCCTGTGGACATGAAGCACAAACAAGGTGGCAGCCCGTACAGTATGGATGCCAATTTGCTGCATATTTCATATGAAGGCCGTCATCTGGAAGACCCGGCTGCCGAAGCCGAAGAATCAATGTGGCGCTGGAGTGTTTCGCCTGAAAAAGCACCGGATGCCGCCGAGTATCTGGATATCGAATATGTGAACGGCGATCCGGTTTCACTCAATGGTAAAAAGTTGAAAGCACACGAGTTGCTCGCCCAGTTGAATCAGCTTGGCGGCAAGCACGGCATTGGTCGTCTGGATCTGGTAGAAAACCGCTATGTGGGCATGAAATCGCGCGGCTGCTACGAAACGCCGGGCGGTACCATCATGCTTAAGGCGCATCGCGCCATTGAATCGCTGACATTGGATAGGGAAGTGGCGCATTTGAAAGATGATCTCATGCCTCGTTATGCCAGCCTGATTTATAACGGCTACTGGTGGAGTCCGGAGCGTATCGCCCTCCAGACGCTGATTGACCATACGCAAACATCCGTGAATGGCTGGGTGCGCGTGAAGCTGTACAAAGGCAATGTGATCATTGTAGGACGCGACAGTAAAACGGATTCGCTGTTTGATTCCACGATTGCGACGTTTGAAGATGATGCGGGCGCATACGACCAGAAAGACGCCGGCGGATTTATCAAGCTCAACGCGCTCAGGATGCGTATCGCCGCCAATTTGCGTAACCGGAAAAAATAAACCATTCTTATGTCCAGACAAGTTGTTGCCTATGACTCCACCTTGCGTGACGGCGCGCAGGCGCAAGGGGTTTCTTTTACGGTAGAAGATAAGCTCAAGATCGTCCAGCGTCTGGATGATTTAGGCATTGGCTATATTGAAGCGGGTAATCCGGGTTCCAATCCAAAGGATCTGGAGTTTTTTGAGCGCGTCGGCGCTTTGAAGCTCAAGAGTTCCAAGATCATCGCGTTTGGCAGCACCCGTAAAGTGGGTGTCAATGCGGCGGATGACAACAACCTGAAGTCCTTGCTGCGCGCCAATACCAGCGCGGTGGCGATTTTCGGTAAAAGCTGGGATTACCAGGTTACCGACATTCTGCGCACCACGCTGCAGGAAAACCTGAGCATGATTGCCGATACCATTGCTTTTTTGAAGCAGCAGGGCAAAGAGGTGGTATTCGATGCTGAACATTTTTACGATGGTTACAAAGCTAACCCGGATTATGCGATAAAGACTTTGCAGGCCGCGGCAGATGCCGGTGCGGACGTGCTTTGTCTGTGCGACACCAACGGCGGTACCTTTCCTAACGAGATCTTTGAGATTACGCAAAAAGTGGCCGCCAGTTTCCCGAAAGTGCAAATTGGCATCCACTGCCATAACGATTGCGAGATGGCGGTTGCCAATTCCGTCGCAGCGGTGCAGGCGGGGGCAGTGCAGGTGCAAGGTACTATCAACGGTATCGGCGAGCGTTGCGGCAATGCCAATCTGTGCTCGATCATCCCGAACCTGCAGCTCAAGCTTGGCTTGTCCTGTATCCCGCAGCAAAACATCGCACACTTAACGGCTGCGGCCCGCTACGTGAACGATGTCGCCAATATGCCATTCAATGACAAGGCGCCTTATGTGGGTAACGATGCGTTCTCGCACAAAGGCGGCATGCACATTGATGCCGTGAGCAAAAACCCGATTTCGTATGAGCATATCAACCCGCAACAAGTTGGCAATATGCGTCATATCCTGGTGTCGGAAGTCGCAGGACGTAGCGCCTTGCTGTCTAAAATTCACGAGGTAGATGCCTCGCTCGCCAAAGATTCGGCAGACACCAAACGCATTCTGGAACATATCAAGACTCTGGAACATGAAGGTTATCAGTTCGAAAGTGCCGAAGCCTCTATCCAGTTGCTGGTACGCAAGCAACTCGGGAAATTCCGCCCATTTTTCGAATTTAGGGAATATCAGGTCAATATCCACGAGCCTGCACTGAATGGCGTGAACTCATCAGCTATGATCAAGATCGCGGTGGATGGTAAAGAGGAAATCACCGCCGCGGAAGGTGATGGCCCGGTGAACGCGCTGGATAACGCCATGCGCCGCGCCTTGGAGCGCTTTTACCCAGCGATTAAGCATGTGCGGCTGACTGATTACAAAGTACGCGTGCTCGATTCTGACCGCGCGACGGCGGCGAATGTGCGTGTGCTGATTGAATCTGCCGACCAATATGAAAGCTGGACAACCACGGGTGTTTCAACAGATGTGATTGATGCTTCCTGGCGCGCCATGTTAGATGCTATCGAATACAAGCTCATGCGTGATGAGGTGAGGGCAACAAGCGAGTTGGCTGGCGCGGCTTAGCGCTGGAGCGCCAATGCGAAGGTGGGTTCGCCGCTGTGCGGACATCATCGTACGTACGCGCTTCATTATGAATAGTGTTGCCCTGCGAGGCAGGCAGGATGCGGCTTTTAGGCCAATGGTTTATACAATGAAAATAGATGCCACACTTCCACACTAGGAAGGCTGCAATAGCACCAGCTTAAGTTGTTCCTGTTCCACCGGCCGCAGCGTGACCTGGTGATAGCCGATGATGCCGAGTTGCGGATGGTTGAATTCCCTAGGGCCGCCTTGTCGTTCCAATACGTCGTGCTGTTTCCAGAAGTGCTCGAACTCCGGACTGGTTTGCGATAGCTCTGCGACCAGCCGCTGCAACTCCGGTTCTTCCAGCCGGCTGCGGCAATCAGCTCTGAATTCCGCCACCAGTCTGCGGGCACGGACTTCCCAATTCACCACGAACTGTTTTGCATCCGGATTCTGGAACACATATCGCAGTAAGTTGGGGGCTGAGTCGCCGACGACTGGTTTATCCAGCCAGCCGGTAAAAAGCACCTCCGCAGCATGGTTCCAGGCCAGCAGGTCCCATGTGCGGCCCATGATGTAAGCGGGGATGTTAATGTTGTCGAGCATACTGACCAGCGTTTCCGGCACGGCGTCTTCTTCTGCCGCGCTGGCACGCGGGTCGCGGCGATCGGCCATGTCGAACAGGTAAGCGCGTTCGGTGCGTGATAGCTTGAGCGCCTGTGCTAGCCGATCAAGCGCCTCTGACGAAATGTTCACTTCACGGCCTTGCTCAATCCAGGTGTACCAGGTGGCGCTGATACCGGCGAGCTGCGCGACTTCTTCACGGCGCAGGCCTTCTGTACGGCGGCGTGCGCCTGAAGGGAAACCAAACTCTTCCGGCGTTCCGCGCTGCCGTAGGGCGAGCAGAAACTCACCCAACTCTTTTCGTCTATTGTCCATAAGCTATCCTGTTAATTCTAATACTAGTATAACTGATAGTCTTGTCAGGGTATTGGAAAATGATTATTCTGCACATGTTTTAACAATATCGTTTCAAAATTCAGCGTCAATTTAAGGAGTTAGTCATGGCGGGAAAAACGCTTTACGATAAATTATGGGAGTCACATCTTGTGCATGAAGATGCGGATGGCACATGCTTGATTTATATTGATAGACATTTGGTGCATGAAGTGACCAGCCCGCAGGCGTTTGAAGGCTTGCGCTTGGCAGGCCGTAAACCATGGCGCGCCGACACCATTGTGGCCAACCCTGACCACAACACGCCCACAAAAGATTGGGCAAAGGGTATTGAAGACCCGATTTCACGTTTGCAAGTGGAAACCTTGGATAACAACATCAAAGAAACGGGTGCGTTGGTTTACTTTCCGTTTAAGCACGCCAACCAAGGGATTATTCATGTGATTGGCCCTGAAAACGGTACCACACTACCTGGCATGACCGTAGTGTGTGGTGATAGCCATACTTCTACCCATGGCGCGTTTGGTGCATTGGCACACGGTATTGGCACCTCAGAAGTTGAGCATGTCATGGCGACACAAACCTTGATTGCTAAAAAATCAAAACGCATGTTGGTGAAAGTGGATGGCCAATTGGGCAAGGGCGTGACGGCAAAAGACGTAGCGTTAGCGGTGATTGGCAAAATCGGTACCGCTGGCGGTACAGGCTATGCCATTGAGTTTGGTGGGGAAGTGATTCGCGCCTTAAGTATGGAAGGCCGCATGACGATTTGTAATATGGCGATTGAAGCAGGCGCACGCGCTGGCATTATCGCGCCAGATGAAAAAACGGCTGAGTACCTGAAAGGCCGTCAATACGCACCTAAAGCTGACCAATGGGAACGAGCTGTAGCTTATTGGAATACCTTGAAATCAGACGCAGATGCAGAGTTCGATGCTGTGATTGAATTAAAAGGTGCTGAGATTGCGCCGCAAGTGACTTGGGGAACTTCACCTGAGCAAGTGTTACCGATTGGTGCAACCGTGCCAGACCCAGCCAAAGAAACCGATGCAACGAAACGCACCAGCATTGAAAATGCATTGAAATATATGGGCTTAACCGCTAATACGCCGATTGAGCAAATCAAGTTGGATAAGATTTTTATTGGCTCTTGCACCAATTCACGTATTGAAGACTTGCGTGCGGCAGCGGCCGTAGCTAAGGGTAAAAAAGTGGCAAGCAATATTGCCTTAGCCATGGTGGTGCCAGGTTCAGGCCAAGTGAAGCGTCAAGCGGAAGCAGAAGGCTTAGATAAGATTTTTATAGAAGCGGGCTTTGAATGGCGTGAGCCAGGCTGCTCTATGTGCTTGGCGATGAATGCTGACCGTTTAAGTGCTGGCGAGCGTTGTGCTTCCACCTCAAACCGTAACTTTGAAGGTCGTCAGGGTCCAGGTGGCCGTACCCACTTGGTGAGTCCGGAAATGGCCGCGGCCGCAGCGATTGCGGGTCATTTTGTCGACGTTCGCAACCAGATATAAGGAAACAACATGAAAGCATTTACACAACTCAATGGTTTGGCTTGTCCGCTTGACCGTGCCAACGTCGATACCGATGCGATTATTCCAAAACAGTTTTTAAAATCCATCAAACGTTCGGGTTTTGGCCCTTACTTGTTCGACGAATGGCGCTACACTAACTATGGTGAGCCTGGCATGGATTGCAGCACACGTCCGATCAACAAAGATTTTGTATTGAATCAACCGCGTTACCAAGGTGCGCAAGTGTTGTTGGCGCGTGATAATTTTGGCTGTGGTTCTAGCCGTGAACATGCGCCTTGGGCGATTGAGGATTACGGCTTCCGCGTGATCATCGCGCCATCGTTTGCAGATATTTTCTTTAGCAATTGCTACAAAAACGGCATTCTGCCGATCGTGGCGGATGCTGCAATCGTGGATCAACTGTTCAAGGAATGCGAAGCTAACGAGGGTTACAAGTTAAATGTAGACTTATCTTCACAGACTGTGACTTTACCTTCCGGCAAGACATTCAGCTTTGATATTACGCCACATCGTAAACACTGCTTGCTGAACGGTCTGGATGAGATTGGCCTGACTTTGCAGCATGCTGATGAGATCAAAGCGTTTGAAGTAAAACATAAAGCCGCGCAACCTTGGCTATTCGCTTGAAACCTACTGCGTAACTGATACTCGGCGTTGCGCGGTGCTCGAAATCCTCATGTACTACGTGTACATTCTGGTTTCTGTGCTCCTTGCGCCTTGATTATCAGTTACTCGTTACAGTTTCTGCCAGTTTAAAGGTTTAAGATAAAGAATTATTTTTTTAGGAATCATTAAAATGACAATGAAAATCGCAGTTTTACCTGGTGATGGCATTGGCCCGGAAATCATTGCACAAGCGCTCCGCGTGCTGGATGTGCTGAAAAAAGAAGGCATGCCCATGGAGTTCACAGAGGCACCACTGGGCGGCCAGGCTTACGACCAGTATGGCGCACCTTATCCGGAATTTACCCAAAAAATCTGTCGCGAAGCCGATGCAGTGTTGCTCGGTGCCGTGGGCGGCCCACAATACGACACGCTGGATCGCCCGCTGCGCCCGGAACGTGGCCTGCTGGCGATCCGTAAGGATTTGGGGTTGTTTGCCAACCTGCGCCCAGCTGTGCTGTATCCGGAACTGGCAAATGCCTCTACGCTTAAGCCGGAAGTAGTCGCTGGCCTGGATATCATGATTGTGCGGGAATTGACGGGTGACGTGTATTTCGGCCAGCCACGTGGCATGCGCACGAATGAAAAGGGTGAACGCGAAGGTTTTAACACCATGGTGTATAGCGAATCCGAAGTGCGTCGTATCGCGCATGTGGCGTTTGGTATTGCGATGAAGCGTAACAAAAAGCTTTGTTCCGTGGATAAGGCCAACGTGCTGGAAACCACCGAATTCTGGAAGGAAATCGTGATCGACGTTGCCAAGGAGTACCCGGAAGTTGAATTAAGCCACATGTATGTGGATAACGCAGCGATGCAGCTGATTCGCAACCCGAAACAATTTGATGTGATGGTGACTGGTAATATTTTTGGTGATATCTTGTCTGACGAAGCCTCTATGCTCACCGGTTCTATCGGCATGCTGGCTTCGGCATCGCTGAATGAAACCAAAAAAGGCTTGTATGAGCCATCGCATGGTTCCGCACCAGATATCGCCGGCAAAAACCTGGCCAACCCGATCGCGACGATTCTTTCTGCTGCGATGATGTTGCGCTACACCTTCGACAACGAGGCCGCCGCAACGCGTATCGAGAATGCTGTTAAAAAAGTGCTGGCGGCGGGTTACCGTACCGGCGACATTTATGAAGCAGGCATGAATCGGGTGAGTTGTAGTGAGATGGGTGACCAAATAGTCGCCGCAATGTAATTCCGCTTACAATTCATTGGCAATACTGTGTTAGCTTTCTTGCGCGCTCCTAGTCGTATACGAACGTACTGTCTGCGTCGCGCGCTCGTCACCGCCTTGTCTTGCCTTCGAATTGAAACCAGAATCTGTATAATGGAATAAAATCATTTGGAGAGTTAAAAAATGGCACAATTTGATAATGTGAGTGTAAAAAAGAAGGCCAACGTTTACTTTGACGGTAAATGCGTGAGCCATACTGTGATGTTTCCAAATGGCACGCGTAGCACGATAGGTGTGATTTTCCCAAGCCTACTCACTTTTAACACTGCGACCCCCGAGTTAATGGAAATCAACTCGGGTGTTTGTAAAGTGCGGCTAAAGGGTGAAGATGCCTGGAAAACTTATGGTGCTGGCGAGAAATTTACTGTACCTGGTAATTCAAGTTTTGATATTGAAACGATTGAAACATTGGATTACGTCTGTCATTTCGAATAGGAGGAACGTATGCCTTCATTTGATATCAGTTCAGAAGTTGATATGGTCGCTTTGAAAAATGCAATTGATATTGCGGGTAAGCAAATCACCAATCGCTATGATTTTAAAGGCACTTCCGCTAAGGTAGAGCTGAATGAAAAGGACAGCATCATTACCTTGTTTGGTGATAATGATTTTCAGCTTGATCAAATCAAAGATATTTTGTTGCCTGGCATGGAAAAAAAAGAGCCGGATTCATCCAAGCGCTTGGAGCATAAGGATGTGCAAAAAATTGGTGGGAATAAAGTCAAGCAAGAGCTGAAAATCCGCGCGGGGATTGACAGCGAGCTTGCCAAGCGTATCACCAAGCTGATTAAGGATAGTGGGCTGAAAGTGCAGGCGAGCATTCAGGGTGATACGGTGCGTGTAAATGGCGCAAAGCGGGACAATTTGCAAGAGGCAATCGCATTCGTCAAAAAGAGCGTGACGGATTTTCCTTTGCAGTTTGGTAATTTTAGAGATTAAGGAGCTTGAATGGGTAAGATGGTCGCGATTATTGTATGCGCTTTCCTGTTGACGGGCTGCAACACGGTACATGGTGTGGGGCAGGATATCGAAAAGGCTGGCGAAGCCATCAAAAAGTCAACGAAATAAGCATTGTTGGTAATAAGCAGTTTTAGAATTTTGAACGGAAAAATATGTTAAAAGTCGGGTTTGTTGGTTGGCGTGGCATGGTGGGCAGTGTGCTAATGCAGCGCATGATGGAAGAAAATGATTTTGGCGAAATCGAGCCGCAGTTTTTTACAACTTCACAAGTGGGCGGCAAAGGGCCGAACGTTGGCAAGGAAACGCCTGCGCTATTAGACGCCAAGGACATCAATGCGCTTAGCGCCATGGATGCGATTGTTTCATGCCAGGGCGGTGACTACACCAGCGAAATTTATCCGCAATTAAGAAAAGCAGGCTGGTCAGGCCACTGGATAGATGCGGCTTCTACATTGCGCATGGAAAAAGATGCAGTGATTGTGCTCGATCCGGTGAATATGCACGTGATTGAGGATGCGCTGCATAAGGGCGGTAAAAACTGGGTGGGCGGTAATTGTACTGTTTCGCTCATGTTGATGGCGCTAAATGGCCTGTTTAAAGCTAACTTGGTACAGTGGATCACTTCCATGACCTACCAGGCAGCTTCGGGCGCGGGGGCTCAGAACATGCGTGAATTGCTGAATCAGATGGGCGAAGCGCATCGTGTGGCGAGTGATTTTTTGAAAGACCCTGCGTCTGCCATTCTGGATATTGACCGTGAAGTGGCGGGTACACTGCGTGACGAAGCTTTCCCCAAGGCGCATTTTGGCGTACCGTTGGCTGGCAGCCTGATTCCCTGGATAGATAGCGATCTCGGCAATGGGCAGAGTAAAGAGGAATGGAAAGGCGGCGTGGAGACCAATAAAATTCTGGGTTTAAGCGATAATCCGATTCCGATTGACGGGCTGTGTGTGCGTATCGGCGCGATGCGCTGTCATAGTCAGGCACTGACTATCAAGTTAACCAAAGATGTGCCGTTAGATGAAATAAACCAGATGCTGGCAGAGGCTAATCCATGGGCGAAGGTGATTCCTAACGAGCGTCAGGCCAGCATGCGCGAACTGACGCCGGCTGCGGTGACGGGTAAACTTATCACGCCAGTGGGACGTTTGCGTAAACTGAATATGGGCAACGATTATCTTTCCGCGTTTACCGTGGGTGACCAGTTGCTGTGGGGTGCCGCCGAGCCGCTGCGCCGCATGCTGCGGATATTGGTGGCACGCTAAGAACGCCTGGATTCAGCGTCAGCGTTGAAAAAAACCAACAATACTCCCATGTATGCACATAGCCACTGAATATAATGTGTATTATGAGCTTGCATCTCTAACTGATTGATGTTATTTTTGTTATTGCAATATTTTAGTAAATTAAGGGTGGGATAGTGCATAACTCAAAATTAAAGCGAATAACAGTTGCCTTATGCATGGCGTTAGTGCCAATTTCCGTGTTTGCTGCGGGGCTAGGCAAGCTCAATGTGATGTCAGGTCTGGGCGAACCCCTTAAAGCAGATATAGAACTGATTTCGGTGACTGCCGAAGAGCTGAGCAGCATTACCGCAACCATTGCCTCTGAAGAGGCATACGCAACCCAAGGCATCGAGAAGCCGGCATCCCATAACACGATCAAGGTTGACATTGCCAAAAATGCAGGCGGCACGCCAGTATTAAAACTGAAATCGACGCAGCCCATCAGCGAGCCGTTTTTAGATATGCTGATACAGGTGGACTGGGCCACAGGCCGTTTATTACGTGAATACACCGTTTTGCTTGATCCGCCAGGCTATACGGGCGAGTCAGAGCCGGATACGCAAACCGCACAACTGCCCCAGGTTAAATCTAGCGGATCAACTCAAAGCAGCCTGACACAAAATGGCCAAATGGATGGCGAAACAATGACTGCCTCGCCATCCGGTTCAAAAAAAACAACTAAAGGTGCCAGAAAGACAAAGCCGGTAGAGGATATAGCGGCCGTTTCTGATGCAAACGGTCAGGAATACGTTACCCAGCGTGGCGACACCCTGGCAAAAATCGCGCGTGATATGAAGCCGGAAGGTGTCAGTCTTGAGCAGATGCTGGTAGGGCTGTACCAAACCAATCCAAATGCGTTCCAGGGCGACAATATGAACCGCCTGAAGGTAGGGCAGATCTTACGCCAGCCTTCTGAAGCAACGCTTGATGCGATATCACGCAAAGAAGCTTCCCAAGAGATCAAAGTTCAAACAGCAAACTGGAATGCTTACCGCAATAAATTGGCAGGTATCGTTGCGGATGCGGCGCCAGGTGAAGCGGAAGCCAGCTCACAATCCGCCGGTGGTAAAATCAAAGGCGCGGCTGAAGACAAATCAATGCCTGCGAGCACTGAGCCAAAGGACGTCGTTAAGCTTTCCGCAGGGGATGCGGCCGCTGCTAAAGCCAGTGCGGAAAATATAAAATCGCTTGAGGATAAAGTCACTGCGCTGCAAGAGGAAGCCACGGCACGTGAGAAAAGTGTAAAAGAAGCGCAAGAAAGAACCGCTTCGCTAGAGAAGCAAATCGCTGATATGCAGAAACTGCTGGCGCTGAAAAACGGCGACATGGCCGATTTGCAGAAACAGGCTGAAGCAGCGGATAAACAACAAAGCATGCCTGCTGAGGTGACTCCAGCGCCGGTGGATTCCACAAAGCCGGCTGAGCAAGCTGCACCAGCCGAACCCGCAAAACCGGAAGTTGCGGCGATGAATGAAGCTACTCCAGCGCAACCTAAACCTGCCGCAAAACCTGCTCCAGCGCCAGAACCTGCTCCAGAGCCGGGTTTCCTGGACAGCATTTTGGGCGGTCTGGATTTAACGACGCTTTTGCCTGCCGGTGGTTTGCTGGCGTTGTTGGGCGGCGGCTGGATGTATCTGCGCAAGAAACGGGAGCGCAGTCTGGCCGACTTTGAGCAGGGCATCATGACTTCAGGTGGCCTGAAGGCGAACACGGTATTTGGCAACACGGCAAGCGCCAGTGTTGATACAGGTGACACCTCATTCCTGACCGACTTTTCACAGAGCGCTAATGGCGGCATGATTGACACCAATGATGTTGACCCGATCGCCGAGGCTGAGGTTTACATGGCCTATGGACGCGATGCACAGGCCGAAGAGATCCTGAAGGATGCGATTTCTAAAGAGCCGAAACGCTATGAACTGCATCTTAAATTGCTGGAAATGTATGCTGCCAGCAAGAATCTATCGGCTTTCGAAACAATCGCAGGTGAGCTTTATACAACTTTAGGTGCTGAAGATCCGACATGGGCAAAAGTGGCGGAAATCGGTATCAAGCTGGAACCTAACAACCCGTTGTATCAGGCAGGCAGCAGTCCAGCTGGTTCTAGTAACAAGTCAGCGGATTCAAGCGACAAACTGGATGCCTCAGATTTTTCTGATTCACCGTTAGCAGCAGAAAAAGATCTGGATTTTTCATTTGACAATGAGCCTACGGCACAGGATTTTGCCGCTCCGGATACTGCGACAATCAATGAAATTGACTTGGATTTAGCTAAGCCGGAAGCTGATAATGCTGTAGATTTCTCAGTCTCACAGACACAGGCAGATAAAGCTTCAGAGACTGATGGTGGCCTGGACTTTAATCTGGGGGATTTCAATACAGCTGAATTGAACGCTGTGGCTGAAGAACCTGTTCAGGCAAGCACAGAAGCGTTTGCACATACTATGCCTAGTCTGGATATTCCAACTTTTGATGCGCCGCAATTCATGCCAGAAACCGGCGCCGCTCTAACGGACACAACCAGCGAGAAAACGGAGAGTCTGCCGGAGCTAAACGAAATCAAGCTGGAAGATTTTGATTTTCCAGCAGTGGAAGAAACTTCACCGAAAGCAGGAGTGCTTGATATTAGCGGTACAGATAGCGAAGGCGAATCGAGCGACTTCAATTTTAAAATCAACACGATTGCACCTGAGGCATCAGACTTAAAAAACAAAGATACTTCCGAGTCTAACGCGTTTGATTTAACCACAATTAGCCTGGATTTGAGCGACGGCGCAGACACAAGCGCTGCTGCGGAAGAAAGTTCAGCCCAGGCAGTGGAGATGACATTGTCCGAGCATGAGCCGATTGAGGTTGAAACCAAACTGGATTTGGTAGCGGCTTATATTGAGATGGATGATAAAGAAGGTGCAAAAGAGCTTTTGGATGAAGTAATGAAAGAAGGCGGCGCCAATCAACGTAAGCGTGCGGAAGCGCTGCTGGCCAAATTGGCTTAGATTGGCTAGATGTCTTGCAAAAAAACCGGGTGACTGCCCGGTTTTTTTATTTGTTGCCAGAAATTTCAGGCAAAAGCTAATAAAATAGCAGGATGTTCAAAATAAACATCATTACACAATTGCTCAGCTTTTTTATATTTGCAGTAATGGTCAACCAGTTGAGTTTAAATATCCTGCTGTCGGTTTCAATCATTTTTTCTATGATTCTGCTGCTGAACAGAACCTCTCAGTTTTTGCATTTCATTAAGCGGTTTAAATGGCTTTTTTTGGTGATGATTATGATTTTCTCGCTGAATACGCCTGGGGAGCATGTCCCTGCCTGGCCGTTTCCATTTGCCCCGACCTATGAAGGCATCGTAGCCGGTCTTACACAAGTCCTTAGGATTATCGTCATGCTGGCAGCTATTTCCCTGATTCTGGCTTCCAACACCAGACAGCAGCTTATCTCTGGGTTTTATGTCATCCTGATGCCATTAAAAATTTTCGGATTAAAGGTTGAGCGCTTTGCGGTGAGGTTGTGGCTAACCCTGCATTATGTGGAATTGCAGCGCGAAAATAAATCACAGCAGGATTTTCTTGGCCGGCTAAGAGCGATGACCACGATAGATTCCTATCCGGGGAATGAGGCATCCTCGATAGTTTTTACTATCCCTAGGTTCTGTTGGCCGGATTACGGGCTGATAGCCTGCTTTGTTGTTTTGCTGATCATGCTTGTAGCGAAAGCATTTGTATAAATGCGTATCGCATTGGGGATAGAGTACAACGGCACGTCATATTGTGGCTGGCAAAGTCAGCCTAGCCGCTGTGGTGTGCAGGACTATCTGGAGGATGCCGTCGCAAAAATTGCCGGGCACGTTATACGCATCCATGCTGCAGGCCGCACCGATACTGGTGTTCACGCAATGATGCAAGTGGTGCATTTTGACTCAGACGCCAGTCGCCCGGATAGTGCCTGGGTGCGTGGAGTGAATGCATTTTTACCTGCAACGATTCGCGTACTTTGGGCAAAGCTTGTTGATGCAGAATTTCACGCACGATTCTCGGCCACGCAGCGCAGCTATCAGTACCTGCTGGCAAACCAGCCTACGGCTCCTGCCATTTATGCCGATCAGGCCGGCTGGTATCATATGCCGCTGAATGTTTCCGCGATGCAGGAAGCGATAGTGTATTTGCGCGGCGAGCATGATTTTAGCGCCTTCCGCGCCAGCGAATGTCAGGCGAAATCGCCGGTCAAACATCTGCAGGTTGCGTCAATCAAGGCGCATGGTGATTTTATTATTTTTAATTTTGCTGCGAACGCTTTTCTGCAGCATCAGGTGCGCAACATGGTGGGAGCTTTGGTTTATGTGGGCAACGGCAAATATCCACCGGAATTCATTCAACAGTTATTGACACAAAAGGACCGCACTTTGTCGCCGCCAACATTTTCGCCACATGGCCTGTATTTAAGCGGCGTGCAGTACGATAACAAATGGGATTTGCCCATAACACAGCGCCAGCTAGGTATTATTTGATGGCTAACACTGACAGCACGAAGTGTTTAAGTTACGCTTACGTTTTATGGAAACCTTGATGAGAACCCGAGTAAAAATTTGCGGGATTACGCGTGTCGAAGACGCGCTAGCGGCTGTCAATGCAGGCGCGGATGCCATCGGCCTGGTATTTTATGCACCAAGCCCGCGTGCAGTGACAGTTGAACAAGCGCAAAAAATCGCGGCGGCGATTCCACCCTTTGTGAGTATCGTCGGCTTGTTTGTAAATGCGCCTAAGGTGGAAATCGAATCGATCTTATCTCGCGTGCGTTTGGATATTTTGCAGTTTCATGGCGACGAAACGGCTGAAGATTGCGAACAAATAAACTTGCCGTATTACAAGGCAATTCGCGTCAAAGCAGACACAAATTTGATACAATGCGCACAGCAGTATCGCACAGCAAAAGCATTGTTGCTGGATGCTTTTTCTGAAGCTGCCATGGGCGGTACGGGACAAACATTTGACTGGAATTTAATTCCGGCGAATCTACACATGCCGGTTATTCTGGCAGGCGGCTTGAATGCGGAAAATGTGGGGCTGGCCATCAGGCAAGTGCAGCCTTACGCGGTAGATGTGAGTGGTGGTGTGGAAGCCGGTAAAGGAATCAAGGATGCGGCAAAAATTGCCGCATTTATGCAAGGAGTGAGCAATGCAGCTTTATGATATGCCCGACGCGCGCGGTCATTTTGGACAATTCGGTGGTATTTTCGTAGCAGAGACTCTGGTCGAGGCGCTGGAAGAACTGCGCGTGATGTATGAGAAATATCGCCATGATCCAGAATTTTTGGCTGAATTTGCTTATGACTTAAAACATTTTGTCGGCCGCCCCAGCCCGGTTTACTTTGCTGAGCGCTGGACGAAGCGGGTCGGCGGTGCGCAGATTTACCTCAAACGCGAAGATCTAAACCACACCGGTGCGCACAAGGTCAACAATACCATCGGCCAGGCCTTGTTGGCCAAGCGGATGGGAAAACCCAGAGTCATCGCTGAAACCGGCGCAGGCCAGCATGGCGTGGCGACAGCCACTATAGCTGCCCGCTTGGGTCTTGAGTGTGTAGTCTACATGGGGGCTGAGGATGTGAAGCGCCAAGCGCCTAACGTGTTCAGAATGAAGTTGCTGGGTGCAACAGTCATCCCCGTAGAAAGTGGCTCCAAAACGCTGAAAGATGCGCTCAATGAGGCCATGCGCGACTGGGTGACCAATATCTCCAACACGTTTTACATCATTGGTACGGTGGCAGGCCCGCATCCATACCCCATGATGGTACGTGACTTTCAGTCAGTGATCGGCATAGAAGCCAAACAACAAATGTTGGAAATGGTCGGGCGTCAGCCTGATGCGGTGGTTGCATGTGTGGGTGGCGGTTCTAACGCCATGGGCATTTTTTATCCGTATATCGATGTGCCGAACGTGCGTCTGATTGGCGTGGAAGCGGCGGGGCATGGTTTGGAAACCGGCATGCACGCGGCACCCTTGACTGCTAATAGCCCAGTGGGCGTATTGCATGGCAACCGCACCTACTTGATGCAGGATAGCGATGGCAATATCATCGAGACCCATTCGATTTCAGCCGGTCTGGATTATCCGGGTGTCGGTCCGGAGCACGCGTGGTTAAAGGATATCAAACGTGCTGAATATGTCGCGATTACCGATGATGAAGCCATGGCAGCGTTTCATAATTTGTGCCGCACGGAAGGGATTATCCCTGCGCTGGAATCCAGCCACGCGTTGGCACATGCTGAAAAAATGGCCAGAACCATGCGTAAAGATGAAATCATCCTGGTCAATTTATCGGGGCGCGGCGACAAGGATATTAATACAGTTGCCAAACTTTCTAATATAACCTTATAAAAATAAACTCATGTCACGTATTCAAACAGTATTTTCCGCGCTCAAAGCCAATAACAAAAAAGCCTTGATCCCCTACATTACTGCAGGTGATCCGCATCCGAAACACACCGTCAACTTAATGCATACTTTGGCAAGTTCCGGTGCTGACATGATTGAACTGGGCATCCCTTTTTCTGACCCGATGGCTGACGGCCCAGTGATTCAGCGCGCGAGTGAACGTGCCTTGGTGCATAAAGTAGGTTTAAGAAAAGTATTGGACATGGTGCAGGAGTTTCGCCAGAAAGACACAAAAACTCCCATCATATTAATGGGTTACGCCAATCCTATCGAGGCAATGGGAATGGAGAAATTCACCCAGGCAGCCAAAGCGGCAGGTGTGGATGGAGTTCTGACCGTAGACTATCCGCCGGAAGAATGTAAAGATTTTATTGCTGCATTACAGGTTAGTGGTATGGATAGCATTTTCTTGTTGTCACCCACTTCGGATGCGGCACGCGTGGATTTGATCGTGAATCAAGCCAGCGGATTTTTGTATTATGTTTCACTAAAAGGCGTAACGGGCGCGGCTAATTTGGATATTGAAGAAGTGAAAGCGCGTGTCGCAGCAATTCGTACCAAGACCGATTTGCCAATCGGAGTCGGCTTTGGGGTGAAAGATGCGGCTACTGCCAGGAAAGTGGCCGCAATCGCCGATGCGGTAGTGGTGGGCAGCCGCGTAGTGGTTGCGATTGAGCAATCTAGTGAAGATAATCTGCTTTCAAATATCAGTCAATTGATGGCGGAGCTACGTACGGCGATTGATGCTTAAGGAGTAAAAGATGAGTTGGTTAGATAAAATTCCACAGAAAATCAAGCGCGCAGTTAATGTGGCGCAAAAGAAAAATGTCCCTGAAGGATTATGGAGCAAGTGCGCATCGTGCATGACGGTGCTATATAGAACCGATCTGGAGAATAACGCAGAAGTCTGCCCGAAATGCGGGCATCACAACCGGATTGGCGCGCGGGATCGTTTGAATCAATTGTTGGATCCTGAAGAAAAACACGTGGAAATCGGTGCAAACGTAGAGCCGGTTGATCCGCTCAAATTCAAAGATAGCAAAAGCTATGCGGACCGCATGAAAGCCGCGCAAAAAGAGGGTGGCGAGAAGGATGCGTTAATCGTCATGCAAGGCAAGATCCACGGCCTGAACGTGGTGGTAGCCGCATTTGAATTCAAATTCATGGGCGGTTCGATGGGGTCAGTGGTAGGCGAGCGCTTTGCGCGCGGCGTAGAAGCGGCCATCAAACAAAAAGCACCGTTTATCTGCATCTCTGCAAGTGGTGGTGCGCGCATGCAGGAGGGCTTGTTCTCGCTGATGCAGATGGCTAAAACCAGCGCTGCGCTGACCAGGCTTTCACAAGCCGGGTTGCCTTATATTTCGGTGTTGACTGACCCGACCATGGGCGGCGTATCAGCCAGTTTTGCCATGCTGGGCGATATTATCATTGCCGAGCCGAATGCGTTAATCGGCTTTGCAGGGCCACGTGTGATTGAGCAAACAGTACGTGAAACTTTGCCAGAAGGCTTTCAGCGTGCAGAGTTTTTAGTTGAGCATGGCGCTGTTGATTTGATTGTTGATCGTCGCGAAATGCGCCAGAAACTGGCCAATATTTTATCCAGCCTAATGCGGGCTCCTAAAGCAGCCTAAACTTATCAATATCAGTTTCTCGTGACCGCCACACAGCCAAAGCCAACAACTGTACAAGAGTGGCTGGTTTACATTGAGGCCTTGCATCCTAAATCCATCGCCATGGGGTTGGACAGGGTGCAAGCCGTCGCAAGTAAGCTTTCATTATTCCCCAGTTTCCCCATAATTACGGTTGCCGGCACGAACGGCAAAGGCTCTACCTGCGAGATGCTAAGCCGGATATACAGCGAAGCTGGCTATAAAGTTGGCTGCTATACTTCTCCGCATTTGATTCGTTATAACGAGCGTGTGCGTGTTAATCATCAGGAGGTCTCCGACCGGGATTTATGCATGGCATTTGAGGCGGTCGAAGCGGCGCGCGGGGATATCGCGCTCACCTATTTTGAGATGGGCACGCTTGCCGCGATGTGGCATTTTTGTCGCGCCAATTTAGATGTTGTCATTCTGGAAGTGGGCTTGGGTGGTCGCCTGGATGCGGTAAACATATTTGAACCTGCCTGCGCTATTGTCACCACGGTTGATTTGGACCACATGGAATATTTGGGCGAAACGCGTGAAAAAATCGGCTTTGAGAAAGCCGGCGTTTTCCGGGCCAATAAACTGGCCATTTGCGGTGATGAAAATCCGCCGGAAAGTCTGCTTAACTATGCCGAAACAATAGGTGCAGATTTAAAGCTGATCAACCGCGATTTTCAGGTAAAAAAAACTGGGCAAGGCTGGCAATATTCAGATGAAGCGCTGGTGTTGCTGTTGCCGGTGCTTGGGCTTGCCGGTGAATTTCAGCTTGTAAACGCAGCCTGTGCCATATGCACTGTGCATCATTTAAAGCATATTTTGCCTGTCTCGCAAGCCAATATCCATGCGGCTCTTGGCGCGGTGAGATTAACAGGCCGTTTCCAGCAAGTTCAATCCAAACCGCAGATCATCGTAGATGTGGCGCATAACCCGCATGCGGCAACATCCTTGGCGCAAAACCTGCAATCTACGCCTTGTGCAGGGCGTACTTTGGCGGTGTTCGCGATGCTTGCAGACAAGGATATTGAAGGCGTTGTTAGCGCGGTTGCGCCGTGTATTTCGCGCTGGTATATCGCTGACATTCAGGCTGCGCGCGGCGCAAAAGCGCTGGATTTGCAAAAGACGCTTGTCAGACAAGTGAATCAATCTTCAGTGCGACTGTTTGATGACGTCGGTATGGCGCTCGCCGCAGCCTGTAAAGATGCGGATAAAAATGATAGAATAATCGCGTTTGGCTCGTTTTATACGGTTGCAGATGCCATAAACTGGGTGTCCGCGCGTGCAGTTTAATTAAGAGCGCCTATTTGAAAGCCAATGTCTTAAGGTAAGTTACATGCAAAAGTCCCCCTCCAGTGATCAGGAAATAATGTTTAAAAAACGTGCACGCCGCCGTCTGGTTGGCGCGATTGCATTGGTGCTATTAATGGTGATCGTGTTGCCGATGATCTTGAAAGACCGTACCGCTTTGCCGCCGCAAGAAAAAATCACAATTACCTTACCGGGGGATCAACAAACACTCACTGCCACGCCACCCTCCGATTTTGACTCTAGCATCGTGCCAGCCGAGCCCCCTGTTGCAGAAGTCCCGGAAGTGGCAGGGCAGGCGCCTGAACCATCACAGACGCCTGATCCTGAGGCGGCATCTGAGAAACCAGCTAAAGAGGCGCCTGCCAAGGATACAGCCAAGCCAAAAGAAGAAACCGCACACAAATTCTATGTGCAAATCGGGGTTTTTTCTGATGAATCCAATGTTAAACAATTGCAGTCCAAATTAAGTGATTTGGGCTATAAATCACAAACTGAAAAAATAGATACAGCGAAGGGCCAGAAAATTCGGTTGCGGACACAGGTGTTTAGTGACAGGAGCGAGGCCGCCATTGCGCTGGAAAACATTAAAGACGCCGGCCTGACCGGGATGGTGGTAAGCCAGTAATGCGCGTCTTTAACTGGCTGAATAAAGCGAAATGACCAGTTTTGATTACACGGTTTTGCTCATCATCGGTATCTCGATAATCGTGAGCATGATGCGGGGCGCAGTGCGCGAGGTATTGGCGATTGCGGGCTGGCTGGTTGCATTCTATGTGGCGAAAACTTATGCGGTGCAGCTTGTTCCCGTGCTGCCGCAAGATATTCCTACGGAACCGTTGAAAGTGTTGGCCGCGTTTTTAATACTTTTTTTGGGCGTGCTGCTCATTGCAAGTTTGCTCACGATAGCGCTATCTAGCTTAATAAAAAAAATTGGCCTAAACTGGCTGAATCGATTTGTTGGCGCTTTATTTGGCTTTGCTCGTGGCTTAATCATTGTTTGTATTCTGGTGTTTCTGGCGGGATTGACCAGCCTGCCCAAAGATGCGCGATGGACAAATGCCATGTTCAGCTCGCCGCTGGAGGCGCTGGTAAAAGCGGCGCTTCCTTGGGTACCGCAAGCTGTAGCAAAACATATCAAGTATGATTAGCTTAATCATGATTAAATAGTGTAATTGATTCAGGACATTCTTTATGTGTGGAATTTTAGGCATCGTTGGTAAAAACCCGGTAAACCAGTTGTTATATGACGGTTTGCTGGTGCTGCAGCATCGTGGCCAAGATGCTGCCGGCATTGTGACCTGTGACGGGAACACATTCTTCATGCACAAAAACAACGGACTGGTGAAAGATGTGTTCCAAACCCGCCATATGCGCAGTCTCATCGGCAATGTGGGCATCGCCCATGTGCGTTATCCTACGGCCGGATCTTCCAGCGCGGCTGAAGCACAGCCGTTCTATGTAAACTCGCCCTTCGGCATCGTGCTGGGGCATAACGGCAACCTGACCAATTCAGAGCAGCTGAAGTCGGAAATGTTCCGCCAGGATTTGCGTCACATCAACACGAATTCAGATTCTGAAGTGTTACTGAATGTGCTGGCGCATGAGATCGAAAAAACCTCACGTAATGCGGTGCTGAATACGGATATGGCGTTTGACGCGGTTGCCGGTGTACACAAGCGCTGCAAGGGTGCGTATGCGGTGGTTGCCATGATCGCCAATTTTGGGCTGCTGGCGTTCCGCGATCCGCACGGCATTCGCCCCTTGGTGATCGGCAAGCAGGAGACTGACAAAGGCACAGAGTATATCGTGGCCTCGGAAAGCGTAGCGCTCGATGTGCTGGGTTTTCAGCTGATACGTGATGTAGAGCCTGGCGAAGCGGTGTTTATTGACATGGACGGCAATTTCTTTAGCCGCCAATGCGCCGAAAATCCTACACTTACCCCCTGTATTTTTGAGTACGTTTATCTTGCACGGCCAGATTCGGTGATTGACGGTGTTTCGGTGTATCAGACCCGTTTGGATATGGGCACCAGTCTGGCCGAAAAAATCAAGCGCGAATGGCCGGATAAGAAAATTGATGTGGTGATTCCCATCCCGGATACCAGCCGTCCAAGTGCTTTGCAGGTGGGCATTGCGCTGGGGCTGGATTACCGAGAAGGGTTTATTAAAAACCGTTATATCGGCCGCACATTCATCATGCCAGGTCAGGCCTTGCGCAAAAAATCCGTACGGCAAAAGCTCAACCCGATTGGTATTGAATTTAAAGGCAAAAATGTATTACTCGTGGACGATTCCATCGTACGCGGTACAACATCGCAGCAAATCGTACAGATGGCACGCGATGCCGGTGCCAATAAAGTCTTTTTTGCCTCGGCCGCACCGCCGGTGCGCTTCCCCAATGTGTATGGCATCGACATGCCAAGCCGTGACGAGCTGCTGGCTACCGGCCGCACCGACGACGAGATTTGCAAGGAAATCGGAGCGGATGCGCTGATTTATCAAGATCTGGATGCTCTAGTGCGCGATATTTCCAAATCCAACCCAAAAATGAAAGTATTTGACTGCAGCTGTTTCGATGGTAAATATGTGACGGGCGATATAGATACGGCCTATTTGAACCGCATTGAAGCAGCGCGTGGCGATGCCATTAAAAAGCAAAAACCTGCCAACGCAAGCACGCAGATGGATTTGAACCTGATCGATACGCAGGCAAATGAAAGCTCGGAAGAGGTTGCAGAGGCATAATTCTGAAATAAGTTGCTTGACGTGCGGTGATGTTAGGCATACCATATAAATGCGCTGATTTGAGTGGCCAACTTTAAACAAAGCCTTACTCAGCTTGCGGGCGCGTAATAAATTCTGCTAAAGCGAGAGCTGTAAAAAACCCGTTTTAGCCTTATTGCTATTACGGGTTTTTTTATACCTATAGAATTTGAGATTATTATGGATAAGCATCAATATCATCCTGAAACATTGAGTGTGCGCGCGGGCTCCGAGGCGACCGAATTTGGCGAGAATTCAGAAGCCTTGTTTCTGAATTCAAGCTTCAGATTCAATAACGCCGCACAGGCAGCTGCACGCTTTGGCGGCACGGAGCCGGGCAATATTTATTCGCGCTTCACTAATCCGACGGTCACGATGTTTCAAAATAAACTGGCGGCGCTTGAAGGCGCTGAGCAATGCGTAGCGACTTCAACGGGCATGTCTGCGATACTGGCTTGTGTGATGGGTTTATGTAACGCAGGTGACCATGTGGTGGCCTCGCGCAGTATATTCGGCACCAGCGTGCAATTGTTCGGCAACATTCTAAAGCGCTGGGGGCTGGAGGTGACTTTTGTGTCGCTGACCAATCCAGCAGAGTGGCAAGCTGCGCTTACGCCTAAAACCAAGCTGTTTTTTGTGGAAACGCCTTCGAACCCATTGACAGAGGTATGTGATATTCAGGTTTTGGCTAACATTGCCCATCAAGCAGGTGCATACTTGGTAGTAGATAACTGCTTTTGTACGCCTGCGATTCAGAAGCCGCTGGAATTGGGTGCGGACATCATTATTCACTCTGCGACCAAATACATTGACGGGCAGGGCAGGTGTTTAGGTGGCGCGGTGCTGGGCACCAAAGCACTGATGGAGCCGGTGTACGGCTTTTTGCGCACAGCTGGCGTAACCATGAGTGCTTTCAATGCCTGGGTGTTTTTGAAAGGCCTGGAAACATTGCATGTGCGTATGGAGGCGCATGCCCGTAAGGCGCTGGAACTGGCTGTTTGGCTGGAAAAGCAGCCACAGGTGGCGCGCGTGTATTATCCTGGCTTAAGCTCACATCCACAGCATGCGCTTGCTATGAAACAGCAAAGCAGCGGTGGTGGCATCGTCAGTTTCGAAATCAAGCCAAAAGCGGGACAAACTGCGCAGGAGGCCGCCTGGGCGCTGATCGACGCGACCGAACTCATCTCGATCACTGCTAACCTGGGCGATGCAAAAAGCACCATTACACACCCGGCTACTACCACGCATAGCCGCATCACGGCTGAGGCACGAGCAGAAGCCGGCATTAAAGATAATTTAGTGCGTATCGCCGTGGGCTTGGAACATGTGGATGATTTGAAAACTGACCTGCGATTTTAGCTATTCAAATAAAAAAACGGAGCTATGGCTCCGTTTTTTTATTTACGCATTTACAAGCAAGGACTATAAGTCTTTTGCATTAGTTGCCAAATAATTGGCGACGCCTTCAGGCGAGGCTTTCATGCCTGCTTTGCCTTTTTTCCAGCCCGCCGGGCATACTTCGCCGTGCTGCTCAAAGAATTGCAGCGCATCGACCATACGCAGCATTTCGTCAATGTCGCGGCCTAGTGGTAAATCATTTACCACTTGGTGTACCACTACACCAGATTTGTTGATGAGAAATGAGCCGCGATATGCTACGCCGCCATCGGCTTCCACATCATAAGCTTTGCAGATTTCATGCTTGATGTCTGCGACTAACGGGTAGGCTACCTGACCAATACCACCCTTATCAATCGGTGTGTTTTTCCAGGCCAGATGTGAGAAGTGCGAGTCAATTGAAACGCCAATGACTTCAACGCCGCGTTTCTTGAATTCGGACAGACGGTGGTCAAACGCGATGAGTTCTGAAGGACATACAAAAGTGAAATCCAGCGGGTAAAAGAAAATGACCGCTGGTTTGCCTTTGATGTGCGAGGCGAGATGAAAGTCTTCTCTGATTTCGTTGTTGCCCATTACCGCTGCGGCGGTGAAGTCTGGTGCTGGTTTGCCTACTAATACGGCCATTTATATCTCCTTTGGTTAAAATTCTAAAAAATAAAGTGCTTACATAAACGCCAAATTTTACGCTTTATGTTGCCGGAACGGAATGAATGGGGTCAGACACGACAAAATGAATAATGATGCCCTGCAGCCAAATACTCATGCGGCTTTCAGGGCATTATTTTTTTAATTTAAATCTTCCCTTAACGACTCTAACTGATTGAGTGGTATGACGGTGCTCATGTTGTAGTTCGGGTGATCGCAGCCTAAGGTAACTTTTGCGCCGTATTTGATGGCTTTTCTAGTGGCTTCGTTGAATTCAAAGCGGCAAAAATGCACGGCGCTGGTTTTTTCAGCAGTTTCACGTTCTAAATCTTCATCAGAAATCGCATAAACGCGTTTAAAGCCTTCGACCTCGATATAGATTTTGTCTTCAATCCCAATCAGCTTGGCGAGCGCGATTTTGCGCTCCTCCACGTCGGGATATTCAATCAGCATGGTGGCTTTCCAGTTGCTGCCATTAGGCACCAACGGCGCGTAAGTATTGATCTCATCTTGAATGGCTTCTTCTTCAAATATTTTTTCAAGCCGCAGCATTTCTTGAATTTGATAGCGCATGGTGAGTTCGGATTCAAATTGCATGTTCACATGCTCGCCCAAATGCACGGAGCGCAATTGGCGATGCGCCATGATTTGCGGTTTGTGCTCTTTGCGATATTTGCTATACGCTTCCAGCGTCATGATGTTGTCACGGGTAATGCTCATTCAATTTTCCTTGAATAACTCTGAAAATAATGCCCTGGGAGCTAATATCCATGCGGATTGCAGGGCATGCCTATTCTATTCCGTAAGCCGTGCGCGCCAAGGTGAGTGGATGCGCCAGCTTGGCCGGTTTTTGTGAATTCACTAGATTATTTTCATCCATCATTTGTTCGATGTGGTGACCGGCCAACTGGCAATCGGAGCTGATGTAATCTGGCTCGCCATTGGCCATGAGTTTGGCCACCGGTTTGCCGATTTTCTTCGCCATCGTGTGGTGTACTTTTTTCACGCCGTACGTGCCCGCGTGGCCAGAGCAGCGCTCGACCGTATTAATGGTTGTCTCAGGTATCAGCTTCAAAAACTCCTCGGTCTTTTTGCCGATGTTTTGCACGCGTCCGTGACATGGGATGTGGTAACTGATTTTGCCGAGCGGTTTTTTGAAGTCGGTTTTCAGCAGACCGTCTTTTTTGCGCGCAACCAGATACTCGAATGGATCCCACATCGCCTCCTGCACCAGCTTGGTATCTGCGCAACCGGGGAACATCAGCGGAATTTCCTGCTTGAACATGAGCGTGCAGGAAGGAATTGCAGAAAGAATCGCATAGCCTTCTTTTGCATATTTAGCCAAGTGTGGGATATTCGCTTCTTTACTCTTTGCAACACTATCTAAATCCCCCAACTCGAATTTTGGCATGCCGCAACATTGCTCTTTATCCACTAACACATAAGGTATTTCGTTATGGTCGAGCACTTTAAGTAAATCATGGCCAATGCCCGGCTCGTTGTAATTGACATAGCAAGTTGAATAAATAGCCACTTTTCCAGGTGTGCGCTCGCCATTTTTTACCACAAAATCTTCGCTCTTAGCCGCACCATGTCTAAACTTTTCAGTGGCAAAGCTTGGCATCCAGGCGTTTTTATCTACGCCTAATGTCGCCTCCATCACGCTACGCATCAATTTTGTGCTATTTACAGCATTCACTACCTGAACAACAATAGGAATCCCGGCGAATTGCCCATGCACATCAGTTGATGCCAATATTTTTTCATTAAGGCCTACTTCACCTTTTTTAAATTTGATGGCTTTGGCGCGCAACATAGTGTGTGGAAAATCTAAATTCCATTCATGAGGTGGCGTGTATGGACATTTGGTCATGTAGCACAAATCACACATATAGCATTCATCTACCACCTTCATGTAGTCTTTTTTGTCCACGCCATCTACTTCTAAAGTCGGGCTGTTGTCGACTAAATCAAACAGTGTGGGAAAACTGTTGCACAAACTTACACAACGGCGACAGCCATGGCAGATGTCAAATATACGTTCTAGCTCATGGTTAAGCTTTTCTTCATCGTAAAAGTCAGGACTCTTCCAATCTAATGCATGGCGGGTAGGGGCTTCTAGATTACCTTCTCGGCTCATTTTAACCTCATGTTTTTTTGTATATGTTTAATTGCTTGGATGATGGGAGCATCGTTTTCGGATGCTCTCATCATCCCCCTCGTAAGAGGAAGGATGCTGTTTGAATTAATCTACTAACTCAGCCAGTGCTTTTGCGTAGCGGTTTGCGTGGCTGCGCTCTGCCTTGGCCAGTGTTTCAAACCAGTCGGCGATTTCGTCAAAACCTTCATCCCGTGCTGTTTTAGCCATGCCCGGGTACATGTCGGTGTACTCGTGCGTTTCGCCTGCGACGGCTGATTCCAGGTTTTGGCGTGTCGGGCCGATCGGCAAGCCAGTCGCCGGATCGCCGGAAGCTTCTAAAAATTCCAAGTGACCATGCGCGTGACCAGTTTCACCTTCGGCTGTAGAGCGGAACAGTGCTGCTACATCATTTTGACCTTCGATATCTGCCTTGTTAGCGAAATATAAATAGCGGCGGTTAGCTTGTGATTCACCAGCAAAAGCGTCTTTTAGACTTTGCTCGGTTTTTGATCCTTTTAATTGCATGTTGATCTCCTCAAATTGGTTTAAATGCCCAGGTTAGCTCCTGTTCATCACAGTAATTTTACGCTTAATGCTTCAATCGTCCAGTTGAATATTTTTATGGCATTGATAAATAAAAATTATCAATAAATATAATTCAATAGTTTTTATTATACATTTGTTTTGGGTGAAAATGCCGCATCAATTTAATTCGCAAAAACCGCATTTTAAGCGCCGAATGTGCGTGTTTTGCATGGCTAAGCATGTTAGAATTCGACGGTTAAAAATAAGTAAAAAAGTAGTTTTAGAGAAGCTCAAAAACTTAAATTAAAGTTAAAGTTTGCACGCAAAATAATACGAAATACTAACGGAATAACATGGATCAATTCGCTAAAGAAACCCTGCCAATCAGTTTAGAAGACGAGATGCGCCGCAGCTACCTTGATTACGCCATGAGCGTGATTGTAGGGCGTGCGCTACCCGATGTGCGGGATGGTTTAAAGCCGGTGCATCGCCGTGTTTTATTTGCGATGCATGAGCTATCCAATGACTATAACAAGCCTTACAAAAAGTCTGCACGTATTGTGGGTGATGTGATCGGTAAATACCACCCGCATGGCGACACGGCGGTGTATGACACTATCGTACGTATGGCGCAGGATTTCAGTCTGCGTTATATGCTGGTGGACGGCCAAGGCAACTTCGGCTCGGTGGATGGCGACAACGCCGCTGCCATGCGATACACCGAAATCCGCCTGTCGAAGATCGCCCACGAAATGCTGGCCGACATCGACAAGGAGACGGTGGATTTCGGCCCCAACTACGACGGCTCCGAAAAAGAGCCGCTGGTGCTGCCGGCGCGCCTGCCCAACCTGCTGATCAACGGCGCGGCCGGGATCGCGGTGGGCATGGCCACCAACATCCCGCCGCACAACCTGAACGAGGTGGTGGACGCCTGCCTGCACCTGCTGAAGGCACCCGAGGCCACCATCGAGGAGCTGATGGAGATCATCCCGGCACCTGATTTCCCGACCGCCGGCATCATCTACGGCGTCAACGGGGTGCGCGAGGGTTACCGCACGGGCCGCGGCAAGGTGATCATGCGCGCCAAGGTGCATTTCGAGGACATCGACCGTGGCGCGCGCCAGTCAATCATCGTCGACGAGATCCCTTACCAGGTGAACAAGAAGACCCTGCTCGAGCGCATTGCCGAGCTGGTGCACGAGAAGAAGATCGACGGCATCAGCCACATCCAGGACGAATCCGACAAGTCCGGCATGCGCCTGGTGATTGAACTCAAACGCGGTGCGGTGCCTGAAGTGGTGCTGAACAACCTGTACAAGCAGACGCAGCTGCAGGACACCTTCGGCATCAACATGGTGGCGTTGATCGACGGCCAGCCAAAGCTGTGCAACATCAAGCAGTTGCTGGAGATCTTCCTCGAGCACCGCCGCGA
>JAKQTN010000056.1 GCA_029563075.1 Pseudomonadota bacterium | reverse complement strand
TCTGGCACGCCATCACTGGTGAGCACCTCAACCCATCCGGGAACGTTTGTTATCGTCTTGTAAGTGTCCGCCATCCCGCCTCCGCTATTCCTCTAACCACAATATTGTACCACCGCTGTTCGCCCCATACCACGCAATTGCTAAGCTCATCACGCAGTCATCATTCATCCCGTCCGGTGCAGAATAACTAAACCCGCCCGATGCATTGCGCTTGCTCTCAAAGCTCAATAATTCACCAATCAGAATAGGATTGTTAATAATTCTAATTTGCCCATTTTCAAACGCAGCTTGCAAGTTCTGAATAATAGATTGCTTCGTTGCCGAAGTCGTTGTAAATGGCACGATGTTTAATCCGCGTGCAACTAACTCGTCAATGACTGGTCTGCCAATGCTGTTACTCTCAACCACCATCGAAGTCAAATGGTAGCGGTGATAAACAGCTTCTAACCGGTCAATCAGCACCGGATAATCCACGCGGTTGAACCGATCGAGATAAACTTGGTCTTTTGATTCCGCGTCCAGCACCGATACAACAGTAAAGTCAACCGAAGCCGCAACGTCAACGCCTGCAATGTACTGCTTGCCTTCCCCATACTCTTTTGGCTCTAAAACAGCCGCCTCTTGTACCCGCCTGAATACGCCGCCGGATAATTCCACAAATTGCGCGAGATTTTCCTGTTCGAATATCTGGCGCGGCTGACTGTAAAATAACTTCTCAATTTCCGAGAACGGAATATTTGGATTCTCATAAGGATTAGGCTCTCGCACCAACCCCTTATCAGTCATCCGCACACCTAACGTTGGCACTTGCCACGCCATACTATCAGGATCATCTGCAGCCTTAACATGCTCTTCCCAGTACCAATTCCGTCCACAAGGCGTACCAATTCCCCATGCCCAGCCATTCGTATCTATCAGCATCGGACGCAATACTTCGTTCCAAGCTTTCCGGTGTATGTATGCGGCTTCATCCATTACAACACCATCAGCAGTATGACCC
>JAKQTN010000055.1 GCA_029563075.1 Pseudomonadota bacterium | reverse complement strand
CTTCATAATTACCTGGTTTTTCTACATGACCTGAGACTGAAAATATCTTGCTGCCGCCTGAGTTAGGTACACCTAGCTCTGCAAACGCCTGGCCACCATGCTGTAATATCCACGGAATGCTGGCATAACTTTCCGTGTTATTCACATTGGTTGGCTTGCCAAAAACGCCGTAACTAGCAGGGAACGGCGGTTTAAAGCGCGGCTGGCCTTTTTTGCCTTCGATAGACTCAATCAGCGCGGTTTCTTCACCGCAAATATAAGCGCCGTAGCCATGCACGGCGTATAAATCAAAGCTAAAGTTAGTGCCGAATAAATTCTGGCCTAAATAGCCAGCTGCCTTGGCTTCGTGTAAGGCCGCCTCAAAAATCTCGTAATCCTGCCAGATTTCGCCATGAATGTAGTTGTAACCCACGCGTGCACCCAGCGTATAAGCTGCAATTGCCATGCCTTCAATGATCTGATGCGGGTTGTAGCGCAGAATATCGCGGTCTTTAAAGGTACCCGGCTCGCCTTCATCGGTATTGCAGACCAGGTACTTGGTGCCATCGAAATAGCGCGGCATAAAACTCCATTTAAGCCCGGTCGGAAAACCCGCACCGCCACGTCCGCGCAGGCCAGACACCTTCACCTGGCTGATGATATCAACCGCTTTTACTTTTTCGGTAACGATTCTTTTGAGTTGTGAATAGCCACCCAGCTTCTCGTATGCCTCAAGCGAAGCTGGATTTTTCTCGGTTAAAGTACGCAAAGTGACCAGCGTTTGGCCCTTTAAATCAGCCTTCGCAGGCTTGTTTGCTTTAGATTGAACAGTCTTGGTAGCCATTATTTCAAGCCCTCAAGAATCTCATCCACGCTTTCAGGCGTTAAGTTTTCATGCATGGTGTGATTATTCACCGTCATAAGTGGCGCACCGCTGCATGCGCCCATGCACTCGCCTTCTTTCAGGCAGAATTTACCATCAGCCGTGACCTCATCAAACCCTACACCCAGCTTGGTTTGCAGATGTTTCACAATGGCATCGCTGTCGCGCAGCATGCACGAAATGTTGGTGCAAACCGTAAGCTTATATTTACCGACCGGCTCCAGATCATACATATTGTAAAACGTCGCCACTTCCATCGCCGCAATTTCAGGCATGCGCAAGTATTCAGCCACTTCACTGATACATTCCTGTGACAACCAGCCGCGCTCAGTCTGCACAATGCGCAAGGCAGACATCACCGCCGCCTGGCGCTGATCAGCGGGGTATTTTGTGAGCTCGTAGTCGATTTTTTGTATAGCTTCTTTACTTAACATGCTTCTATCTATCTATCTCGCCAAAGACTATATCCTGCGTACCAATAATCGCTACCAGGTCGGCAATCATGTGCCCTTTGGTCATCTCATCCAACGCTGCCAAATGCGGGAAACCTGGCGCACGTATTTTCAAGCGATATGGCTTATTGGCGCCATCTGAAATCATGTAAATGCCAAACTCGCCTTTGGGATGCTCCACCGCCGCATAGGCCTCACCTGCTGGTACATGGAAACCTTCGGTAAACAATTTAAAGTGGTGAATCATGTCTTCCATATTGGTTTTCATACTCTCGCGGTCAGGCGGCGCCACTTTGTTGTCCGCCGTAATTACCGGGCCCGGGTTTTTGCGCAGCCAATCCACACATTGCTTGATAATACGATTAGATTGCCTGAATTCTTCCATGCGCACCAGATAACGGTCGTAACAGTCGCCATTCACACCCACTGGAATGTCAAAATCCAAATCAGCATACACTTCGTAGGGCTGTTTTTTACGCAAATCCCATTCCACGCCAGAACCGCGCAGCATCGGTCCGGTCATGCCCAGTGCCAATGCACGTTCAGGCGACACCACGCCGATGCCCACCGTACGCTGCTTCCAGATACGGTTATCCGTGAGCAAGGTTTCATATTCATCCACATACTTAGGAAAACGGTTGGTGAAGTCTTCGATAAAATCCAGCACCGAACCCTGGCGATTTTCATTGAGCTTGCTGATTTCTTTCGCACTTCTAAATTTAGTGGTTTCATGCTGTGGCATTTGGTTGGGCAAATCGCGATATACGCCGCCTGGACGGTAATACGCCGCGTGCATGCGCGCGCCAGAAACCGCTTCATACACATCAAACAAATCTTCGCGCTCGCGGAAAGCATATAAAAACACCGTCATCGCGCCCACATCCAGCGCATGCGCGCCTAACCAGAGCAAATGGTTCAGCACGCGCGTAATCTCGTCAAACATCACGCGAATGTACTGCGCGCGGACTGGCACGTCCAAGCCCAGCATCTTTTCAATCGCCATCACATAGGCATGCTCGTTTGCCATCATCGAGACGTAATCGAGGCGATCCATGTAAGGCACTGATTGCAGGTAAGTACGATTTTCCGCCAGCTTTTCAGTCGCGCGATGCAATAAGCCAATATGTGGATCAGCACGCTGAATCACTTCCCCATCCAGCTCCAGCACCAGGCGCAGCACGCCATGTGCAGCCGGATGCTGCGGGCCAAAGTTCATCGTATAGTTTCTAATCTCAGCCACTATAGTTAACTTTCGAGAAATCTTGCTTTGAAAAGCGTTTATGATGAATTTCAGTGCAGGCTAACTTGCGCCAGCAAGTTAAGTTCGATTGATTTTGCATCGAATGGCCGAAGCTAAAATTCATCGTATAGTTTCTAATCTCAGCCATGTGCACCTTCATCTCGAATCACGCGCGGCACGTTATTGCGCAGTTCAATCGAAACCGGCTGATAAATCACACGCTGTTGCTCGGGGTCGTAACGCATTTCAACGTTACCTATCATGGGGAAATCTTTACGGAACGGATGACCGACAAAACCATAATCCGTCAATATGCGGCGCAAATCAGGATGGTTTTCAAACATAATGCCAAATAAATCAAAGGCCTCTCGCTCATACCAATTTGCAACAGGCCACATATCAACCAAGGTTGGCAACACAGGAAAATCGTCATCCTGTGCAAACGCACGCAACCGTACACGCTGATTCAAACTGACTGAAAGCAAATGTAGCACTACGGCATAACGCGCGCCTTCCCATGTGCCATCTTTGTAATCAGCATAATCGACACCGCATAAATCAATCAGCTGCTCAAACTTAAGCTCGGCATGGTCACGCACCTTGGCGCATACCTCGATGAAATGCTCTGCCTTGCATTCGATGGTAATTTCACCCAAAGCAACCGTGTGCTTTGTAATATAGCCGCTTAAAGCCAATTTAAGCTGTGCGGATAAATGATCTAGTTTAGCGGACATGGTTTTTATTATGGGTTAGCGTGCAATGGTATTGGTGCGCCTGATTTTTTTCTGCAATTGAATAATGCCATACAGCAAGGCCTCTGCAGTCGGCGGGCATCCTGGCACATACACATCCACCGGCACGATGCGATCGCATCCACGCACCACCGCGTAGGAATAGTGATAGTAACCACCGCCATTGGCACACGAACCCATCGAAATCACCCAGCGTGGTTCCGCCATTTGATCGTAAACTTTGCGCAAAGCTGGTGCCATTTTGTTGACAAGCGTACCTGCCACAATCATCACATCGGACTGGCGCGGACTTGGGCGAAACACGATACCGAAGCGATCCAGATCGTAGCGCGAAGCACCCGCATGCATCATCTCTACCGCACAGCAGGCCAGGCCGAACGTCATCGGCCACATGGAGCCGGTACGTGTGTAATTAATCACCGTATCCAGCGTGGTGGTGACAAAGCCTTTTTCCAGGACGCCTTCTAAACTCATATCAATCCCACTCGAGCGCGCCCTTCACCCATTCGTAGATAAACCCTACAACAAGCACAAACAAGAACAGCATCATCGCCAGAAAGCCTGCCAGGCCTATTTCTTTCAGCACCACCGCCCACGGGAATAAAAACGCGATTTCCAGATCGAACAGAATAAACAGGATGGCCACCAGATAATAACGCACATCAAACTTCATACGCGCATCTTCAAACGCCTCGAAACCGCATTCATAGGGGGAATTTTTTTCAGAATCCGGCTTGCTGGGAGATACGAGCTTGCCCAGCACAAGCGGACCGACACCGACCGCCAGGCCTACGAGAATGAACAACAATATCGGAAAATAATTTTCTAGCACTCGCTAGCCCCAAACTTAATGACCAAAAACAGAAATCAATAAAAACTATCGACAGTTATCATTTAATTTTTACATGACTTTTACTACGCAGTTATTTCAATCACCACTGGAATAAATGCTTAATTCAACACTTTAAGTTTTAAACTAACCTTGCTTAACTTTGGTGCCGTCGGCGAGACTCGAACTCGCACGACTTTCGTCACTACCCCCTCAAGATAGCGTGTCTACCAATTCCACCACGACGGCTGTTTATCAGGTCTGCCTAAAAATCAGTTAGGAATATCTTTCGCAACATTGCCAGCCGGCGCAGCATCTGCTGGTTTAGTTTCTGCAGGCTTAGCTTCTGTTGCCTTAGCCGCTTCCGATTTAACCTCCTGCACCTTCACCACACTGCCATTGCCCGCACGATGGCTTGCCATATAAGCCAGCGTTAAGCTTGTTGCAAAAAAGATCGTGACGCAGATTGCGGTAGCTTTGCTCATGAAATTGGATGAGCCGCTCACGCCGAACAGGCTGCCGGAGGCGCCGCTGCCAAACGCCGCACCCATATCTGCGCCCTTGCCGTGCTGCAACAGCACCAGGCCAATCACGCCGGCCGCAGCCAGCACATGAATAATTGTTACTAAATTTTCCATCTAACTTAAATCTTTCAAAAATATTAATTAGCTGAAATATTATTATTGATCATAATATTTTAACTATGATGAATTCTGTAATTCCGACTTTATTATTGCGCTGATTCATCAGCCGCAAGGCAGATCTCTTCAAACGCTTGCGCATTGAGTGAACACTTGCCAATCAGCCCGCCATCAATATTCGGCACAACAAATAATTGTACCGCATTTTGCGGGTTTACGCTGCCCCCATAGAGGATTTTTAACCGATCTGCAGCGCCTGCATTCAGACTTGAGATTTTGCCGCGAATGAACTTATGCATGGCTTGCGCCTGTGCCGGCGTGGCTGCCAGGCCGGTGCCAATCGCCCAGATTGGTTCATACGAAATCACGCTATCGGCAAAAACCTCGGCGCCATACATGTTGATAATGGTATCTAATTGCTTGCCTACCACCATCTCCATAACACCCGCCTCGCGCTCAATCAGCGTTTCACCTACACACAAAATCGGCGTAAGGCCGTGCTTTTTGGCCACCATAAATTTTTGTGCAATATTTTCGTCAGATTCGCAATACGCGGTGCTGCGCTCGGAGTGGCCAATAATCACGTAAGCACAGCCGAAATCGCGCAACATCGCCGCACTGACTTCACCTGTAAATGGGCCTTCTTCATTTTTGGCGACATTTTGCGCGCCCCAGGCGATGGGGGTATGCTGCAATAAGATCTGCAACTGCGCAAGATAAGGATACGGCGCGCAAACAACGACTTGGGTATGTTTCAGGCCTGAAAGCGTTGCGATAAAATCTGTCAGCATGACCTCATTCTGCTTGAGGTTGCCATGCATTTTCCAGTTCGCAACAACTATTTTTTTTGCGTTTTTTTGAGAAGCCTGTTGAGCCATTGAAGCGCCTTAAGAATTGGCGCGAATTTTACGCGCGCCAGTACGTTTGGTCAATGCAAATGCGGATACCGGCTCGTTCAGGCAAACAAATCCGCTTCCGATTTCCCAACCATGCCAACCCGATGCACCGCTGCCAAAAACTCACCGCTTTCATGCAGATGGTCCATGTTTTTCGGGTGATGTGCGCCATGCATGCGCGCCAGTCTGGCGATGCTCTGTGCAGGCATTTTCCATGTTAAATTCTCCAGCAATTCGTCCGCCAGATCGGGGCGATTGCACAACAGCACCATATCGCAGCCTGCATTGAGCGCAGCCAAGCTGCGTGTAGTCACATCGCCACCCACCGTTGCGCCCTCCATGCTTAAATCGTCACTGAAAATCACGCCATTAAAACCCAGACGTTCGCGTAGCACTTTTTGCAGCCACTTGTTCGAAAAGCCTGCGGGCTTGTCATCCACTTTGGGGTAAATCACGTGCGCCGGCATAATTGCTGCCAAGCCTTCATCAATCATTTTCCGAAACGGCTGCATGTCATTCTGCGCAATCTGGTCGAACTCGCGCTCGTCAATCGGAATACTCACGTGCGAATCGGCCACCACGAAACCATGCCCCGGAAAATGCTTGCCTACCGCCGCCATGCCGCCTTTTTTAAGGCCTTGCATCAAGCTAAACGCAAGCTCATTAATGGCTTGTGGGTTGCGGTGAAACGCGCGGTCACCAATCACCAGACTATCGCCGTAATCCATATCCAGCACCGGCGTAAAGCTAAAATCCACGCCATGCGCGCGCAATTCTGCCGCCAGAATCCAGCCTGCTTCTACTGCCAACTCACGCGCTTTTTTAGGATTTTTATCCCAGATTTTACCGAACTCGCGCATGGGCGGGATTTTGGTAAAACCTTCGCGAAAGCGCTGCACACGGCCGCCTTCATGATCCACCGCGATCAGCAAGGGCGGCTGTCTAACCGCATGGATACTGGCTGTCAGCGCCTTCAGTTGCGCGCAGCTTTCAAAGTTGCGCGCAAATAAAATCACACCGCCTACCAGCGGGTGTTTCAACCTTCTTACGTCATCGGCAGTCAATTCTTTGCCGACAACATCTAACATAACCGGGCCTAAACTCATGCTATTTCTCTAACAATTGTTGTGTTTATTTTAATCTATAAAGCGATGTGATTTCTTTTGAACGAGCTAAATATAACGGATCTGACTGGTCGCTGGCTTTGGCATGTTTTGGCTGAATATCCAGCTTTTCAATCACGCTCAACCCCGCATTGGCAATCCATTTATTCAGTTCTTCGCGTGAGCGCAACCCCAAATGCTCAGCCAAGTCTGAAAGTATCAGCCACACTTCACCACCTTCATTCAGGTGCGCTTTAACACCATTCAAAAAATTTTTCAGCATTTGGCTATTCGGATCGTAAATCGCATGCTCAATCGGCGCATTGGCCTTGGCGGGCAGCCATGGCGGGTTGCAGACAATCAAGTCCGCTTTTTTGCCTGTTGGAAATAAATCCGCCTCAACAATCTCGATATACTGCGTTAGGCCTAATGCTTGAATATTTTCAGTAGCGCATTGCAACGCGCGCGGATTATTGTCCGTTGCCACCACCTGTTTAACGCCGCGATTCACCAGAATCGCCGCGACCACACCCGTGCCCGTGCCAATGTCAAACGCGGTTTTGATATTGGCCAGAGGCGCGTTGTTAATCAATTCCAGGTATTCGCCGCGCACCGGGGAATACACGCCAAAGTGCGCATGGATATTGGCTTGCAGCGCATCGATAAACACGCCTTTTTTGCGCCATTCATGTGCGCCGATCATACCCAACAGCTCCCGTAACGACAGCACCATTTTCGCAGGAACTTTGTCACCGATAGCTTCAGCCACTGCTTGTTTTACATCAGGTGCACGACGCAAATCACATTTGCCGTGCTGCAATTCGATCAAAATCTTATTGGTGATATTGGCGCGCTGAATCTGCCTGGCGCGATGCTGATGAAAAGCCTCGGTCATATTGCTAGCTGGTTTAATCGGCTTGCGGTCCACGCGCCGTGTAATCGCCTGCAGCAATTGCTTTGCATTTTGAAAATCACCGCGATACAGCAAGCCTGTGCCCTCGCAAGCCAGTTTATAAGCAGCATCGGCCTTCATCGTATCATCCACAACCACCACACTTTTAGGGGGTGGATTATCTGCTTCGGATTGCCAGGTGGCTTCTACGGTTTTATTTTTTTCTGACCACGATATTACATTTTGACTTTTCAAATTATTCCTTATGTTTAAATTCTTCTACCAATCGGCAATGGCAAGGCGGTGAGCCGAAGACAGTACGCATTGTACGGCAAGGTGAGCCAACACCGTCAGTGCTGATTGATAGATGAATTAACGTCTAATTTATCACGCAACTGGTCACCAAGCAGGTTGATTGCCAGAATCAGGCTCATCAGGCTCAAGCCCACAATCAGCACGTAATGCGGCGCTACCAGCATGTAGCGCACCCCGTCGCGCAACATGGCGCCCCATGAGGCGTTGGGCGCCTGTATACCCAAACCCAGAAACGACAGGCTCGCCTCGGCGATCATGATACTCGCTAAACTGTAGGTTGCCTCGACAATTAATATCGAGCCCAGCAACGGCAGAATATGTTTAATGAGCAGCCGCGGCACGCTGGCACCGAGCGATTCTGCCGCAATCACGTGCTGGCGGTTGCGCAAAGCCAGCGTCTGGCCGCGTGTAAGGCGTGCATAACTCACCCAGCCCGTGATGCTTAGCGCAATCATCAAATTCACCATTCCAGGCCCTAACACAGCAGCGAACGCAATCGCCAGCAAAATACCCGGGAAAGCCAGAAATATATCGGTGATCTGCATCAACAGCCGGTCGATCTTTCCGCCATAAAAGCCCGCCAGCAGGCCAACCAGCACGCCCACGCTCATCGTCACCAGCGTCACGATCACCGCTACTACGAATGAAATCTCCACGCCGCGTAAAGTACGCGCCAGAATATCGCGACCTAAATCATCCGCGCCAAACCAGTGATACGAACTTGGGGTTGCAAGAATGGCGCCCAAATCTATGGCATTGCCCTGCAAGCCTATTCCCGCAATATCCAGCATGCGCCCAATCAGCACTGCAAGCAACCAGAATAGCAGCAGGCCGGAAGGCAGGTATTTTAGCCAGCGGTTCATGCGCCAAACCTCACGCGAGGGTCTAATTTTGAATACAGCAGGTCAGTTAAAAAATTAACAACCACATAGCTTAGCGCCACTACCAGCACACAGGCCTGCGTCACTGGGTAATCACGTTTCTCGATGCTTTCGACCAACAAACGCCCGATGCCGTCCCAGCTGAAAATCGTTTCGGTAATCACGGTGCCGGCCAGCAAACTGCCCATCTGCAAGCCGACGACGGTGATGATTGGCAGCAATGCTGCGCGCAAGGCATGACGAAAAATCACTATGTTTTCGCTTAAACCCTTGGCGCGCGCAGTGCGGATGAAGTCCTCATTCAGCACCTCCAGCATCGAAGTACGCGTCATGCGAGTGAGAATGGCACTTAAACCAAAACCTAAAGTCAAGGCAGGCAGAATAATGGAAGCGTGAGACTCCATGCCGCTTACCGGCAGCCAGCCCAACCATACGGCAAACACCAGCATCAGCATTGGTCCCAGCCAGAATGCAGGCATGGCAGAAAATCGCACGGAAACTATCGTTACCAAAAAATCCTGCCAATGATTAGCTTTAAGTGCAGCATAAATACCCAGCGGGATACCAATCGCCAAACCAATAATGAGTGATAAAACCGCAAGTTTAACCGTAGCCGGGTAACGCGTTTTAATGAGTTCGATAATCGGCGTTTTGGTATGAATGGATTGTCCTAAATCGCCGTGGGCGAGTTTGCCCAGATAATGCCCGAATTGTTGAACCAGCGGTTGGTTCAAACCCAAATCAGTGCGTAATTGCTCACGGTCTGCTGTGCTGGCCGATTCGCCCAGCATCACCTCGACCGGGTCGCCCGGCACCAGGTGAATCAGCAAAAAAGTGAGCAGCAGCACACCGAAGATGACGGTGAAAAAACCAGCTGTACGTCTAAACATTTCGTTTAATCATTGTGAATAACAACAGGAATGCCTGCATCAATCAAATCAAACAACTCAATCACATCGCTGTTGCGCATACGCACACAACCGTGCGAACCTATTTTTCCCATTTCCATACTATCGGGTACGCCATGAATGTAAATATAACGCTGCATGGTATCCACATTACCCAAGCGGTTTTTGCCGACCTCTTTGCCTGATAGCCACAAAATCCGCGTCAAAATCCAGTCACGGTCTGGAAACGCCGCCATCAATGCTGGCGTGCAGATTTCGCCTGTCGCCCGGCGCCCCACAAACACGGTATTAGGCACAGCACCCGCTCCAATTTTCGCGCGAATGATGTGCTCACCAAGTGGCGTGCAGCCGCTGTCTTTCTCGCAGCCCACGCCGTTAGCCGCGGTGGAAATGCTGTATCTGGCTTTCACGCCGCCAAAATCGTCAAACAGCGTGAGCGTTTGTTGTTGAATGGAAATTTCAATACGCATGGTTGCTTATTGTAGCCGAGCTTTTTGTTGCCAACCTGGCAATTGTTGTTAAATCATCCCAATTGCCGTCAGGTTTGGGTGAATAATTACTGATATTTTTTTTCATGGCAGCAAACTGGCCTTCGTACCACAGCGGAATATACGGCAACTGCGCGTGGATGCGTTGCGTAGCGGCAGGCCAATCTTCTTTGGTGAGCAATTTATCCAGCTCAACATCAGTATAGCGTCCCCGGTTGAAACCGTTGGGTGGAAAGTTATGCGAGCCAAACGCCTTGGCATAGATTTCCGGCGTTTTGATGCCTACCCAGGTCAATCCGAACAGCTGAAAATTGCCCTGTTTCACATCCTCAAAAAACGTGCCCCAGTCGAGGCTGCTAATCTCCAGATCAATACCAGCAGGCCGCATCTGCGCTTGCAGGATGGTGGCAAAGCGCACGCGCTGCGCATCGGTAGACGTTTTATAGACCAATTTAAACGGCAGCTTAACACCGGCCTCTTGCAATAATTGCCTAGCATGTCCTGGGTTGTAATCATAAGGCGTTAAATTCGCGTTTCCGGCCCAATGCTCGGGCGGCAAAATCGCGCCCGCGACTCTTGTGTTACGAACCATCACTTTTTCGATGATTGCTTGCCGGTCAATCGCATAAGCAATGGCCTGTCTGACCTTCAGATTCCGCAAGACAGGGTCTTGCATATTCAAGCCGAGATATGAAAAATTAGCGCCAATGCTAGTCTTGAGGCTGATTTCCGGTTTGGTTTCCAGGTATTTCACCAGCTCGGGCGGCAAATCGCCCTGAATCAAATCCGCCTCGCCACGCATTAGTTTGAGTACGCGCACGGTCGGATCTTTGACCTCTTGCAAAGCAATTCTTTGCTTGTCGCTGATTCTTTCCAATGTGAGCTTGTTTTGCCAGCCCACAAATTTTAATGGGCCATTCCCCACGGGATTGTGTGAAAAATCGTGCTCTTTTTCAATCAGGCCTTTTGGCAGTATGCCGATAATGAGTTTGGCGGGAAAGTGCTTATCTGCTTGCTTCAGATGAAACTCCACCGTGTTTTCATCCGGCGCATTAATAGTTGAAATATTGGCAAACTCCGCTACATGCGGCGAGTCTTTCAGACGCATCAGCGAATCATAGGTTGCTTTCACGTCCTGCGCGGTGAGCTGTGTCTGGTGATGAAATAACGCGCGATTTTTATTTAAAACAAACCGGTATTCCCTGTCATGTACAGCATGCCAGGAAGCCAATGCTGGTGCGGGGTTTGAGGCAGCATCAAAATCCACCAAAGGCTGATAAATCAGCCGGTTCACGCGCTCCGATGCCGCATCGGTGGCGTAGCGCGGGTCGAGGTTAAGTGGCGCTTGGGCAATGGCGAAATGAATCTCTGAAACTTCTGGTGACGGTTTACCGCACGCAGCAAGCAGTAACACGCACATCATCAGCAAGGATTTTTTTAGCATGGGCGTAATTTTACACAGGATTGCGGCCTGGATTTGATAAGTTTATTATGGTCACTATATTTAGTGACATACATTTAACTAAGGGAGAGTGCGATGACTGGCGTGATTCAACTACTGGGGCGTGTAATGCTGGCACTAATTTTTATTCTGGCTGGCATCGGCAAGATTCAGGATCCTGCAGGAACGGCCGGTTACATGCAGTCGATGGGCGTGCCGGGCATTCTGCTTTGGCCAACCATTGCTCTGGAAGTGCTAGGCGGATTGGCACTCGCGGTAGGCTACAAGACAAGGTTAGCCGCATTCGCGCTGGCGGGTTTTTCAGTACTCGCTGCCGCTTTGTTCCACGCCAATTTTGCTGACAAAATGCAGATGATCATGTTCCTGAAAGACATCGCCATGGCCGGCGGTCTGCTGCTGCTGGCAGTGGGCGGCAAAACGGCCTACTGTGTGGACAACAGGAGAAAACAAACTAATTTCTTCGGAACCAGACAAGGGTAACAGGCAAGGCTAGTTTTTCCGGAACAGTGCGATGGACTCCACATGCGCGGTGTGCGGGAACATATTAATCACGCCTGCCGCGCTTAGGGTATACCCTTTTTCATTCACCAGCACGCCAGCGTCGCGCGCCAGCGTGGCCGGGTTACATGATACATAGACGATACAACTAGGTGCGGTGTCAGGTGTAACCGCTTTCACCAGCTCAAATGCCCCATCGCGCGGCGGATCAACTAACCATTTATCAAACTTCCCAAGCTCCGCTAAACGCTCTGGCGTCATTTTGAACAAATCGGCTACGCCAAATTTTACGTTATTGATTTTGTTCAAAGTCGCACTTTCGTTGGCTCTATCCACTAAATTCGCCAAACCTTCCAAGCCCAGCACAGATGCGCCGCTACGGGCAATGGGCAACGTGAAGTTGCCAATGCCGCAAAAGAAATCGGCTATAGTTTCGCCCGCTTGCGGGGCTAATAACTGCATTGCGCGGCGCACCATTACCTGGTTGATTTGCGGGTTCACCTGCGTGAACTCATTCGGCTTAAATGGATAATTCAACCCAAATTCCGGCAGGCTGTAAGCCAATATTGGTGCGGCTTCTGGCCAATAAGGTTTTATCGTGTCCGGGCCTTTAGTTTGCGTCCAGATTTGTACGCTGTGGCGATCCGCAAAGGCTTTCAGCAAGATTTCGTCATTAGCATTCAACGCATCCATGATGCGGAAAATCAGCACAATTACTTGACTCTCACCTACGGCCAGCTCGATTTGCGGAATCTTGTCTCGCAAGCCCAATTGCAAAATCAATGTTTGCAGCGGCGCAATCAAAGCCGAAACTGCAGGCACCAATACCTCGCAACTATTCATATCCGATACAAAGCGCGTGGCTTTCTCGTTAAACCCCACCAGCACGCGCTGCTTTTTCTCGACATATTTCACGCTCAAACGCGCCTTGTGGCGATAACCCCAGGTTGGGCCATACAGTGGCGGCAGCATATTTTCCGGTTTCACTTTGCCGATATGCTTCAAGTCATTTTCAAGCAAACGCTGTTTGGCTGCGACTTGCGCGGCAAAATCCAGATGCTGCAATTTGCAGCCACCACACAAACCAAAGTGCGGACATTTTGGCTTGACGCGCTGATTCGATTGCTTAAGCACTTCCACCACGTTGGCGATTTCATAGCTGCCTTTGATGTGATGCGATTGAAAAGTGACTTTTTCATTAGGCAGCGCACCATCAATAAAAATAGTTTTACCGTCCACATGCGCCACCCCGCGCCCTTCTTGGTCTAGCGACTCGACAGTTGCATGCTTGATTTCTGGAATGATTGGCGCTTGATTGCGGCTTCTGGAGCGTCGTGCCATGAAAATACCCGTAATTCAAAAAAGGTGAGATTTTAACGCATTATGCCGGAGCGAATTATCCACGACTGATACAAATATCTTCGCGAATAAATTCGCTCCTACATTTTCCAGGCCGCTAAAAACTCGCTCCAATGCGTGCCTGAATAACCGCTTAATGTATCGCGCACCAGCTTAATCTCGGCCTCGTAAGCCGCTGGCGTGAGATGCCCGCGCATGAGCTGAAAGCGCAGAAACACCAGATGCGTATTCGCCACATCGGTCTCGCAGTAATTGCGGATCGCCTCGATCTCACCATTTTTATAGGCATCCCACACCTTGCTGCCATCCATGCCCAGCTTGCCCGGAAAGCCGCACAGCTGGGCGATTTCATCCAGCGGCGCATTGGCGCGCGGCTGAAAAATCGCGAGCAAATCCATTAAGTCGAGATGGCGCGTGTGGTAACGGCTGATGTAATTGTTCCATTTGAATTCTTTGTCATCCTCGCCCATATCCCAGTAGCGCGGGGCGACTACCTTGTTTATCATGGCACGGTAATGCAGCACGGGCAGGTCAAACCCGCCGCCATTCCACGAGATGATTTGCGGCGTGTATTTCTCTATGCCGTCAAAAAAGCGCTGAATAATCTCTGCTTCAGACGAATTTACGTCGCCCAGGCTCCACACCTTGAAGTTGTTTCCCTCGCGCAAGGCGCACGAAATCGCGCAGATACGGTGCTGCTGCAATGGCAAAAAATCACTGCCATTATGCTGGCGGCGCTGATGAAAAGCGATGTTGGCTATGTCTTCATCCGTAGCCTCGGGAGGCACATCCAGCAAGGCGCGCAGACCAGTGGTGTCTGGGATGGTTTCGATGTCGAATACAAGAGTTGGAGTCATACTGAAAGCATACACCAAAAAAATCAAGGCTGCCTAAGCAGCCTTGAAGCTATTGCTATTTTTACTATTTTTTAACTATTTTTTCACCCAGCCACTCGCGCCTTGATACCACCAGCCGCTTTGCGCTTTATCCACCCATCGCCCGGCAAAGGTCTGGCGCACTTCGCCTTCCCACTCCGGGTGGCCGTTGGCGGTGGCAATTTCTTTGTACAGTTTGTTGCGGTCTGCATTTTCGGCGGATACCAGGCTATTGATGCCGCCACGGTCCTTCAGCGGTACCGCCGTTGCATCACGCACCGCAATGAGGCCATCTTTGGTGAGCCCCACCGCGCCGCTGTTGTAGTGAGGCAATATCTGAGGATGACGCGCCTGCATGCTGTTTTTAATGGCGGTGATGGCAGGCGTGTTGATCTCTAAATCTGCCGCCGCTGCTTGCACAAAACTTGACCCGGTGGCCATGAACAGGCTGGCTATCATCGCAAAACCTAATAGTATTTTTTTCATATTTTTCCCCGTTCTACTTCGCAGGCGTTTCGCCAGGCTTGGCTTCTGGCGCGCTTTCAGGCTGAGTTTCGCCATTTTTCAGCTGCCACACCTCTTCAATAATCTTGTCCGCCGCTTTTTCTGCCGCCGCTGCGGGGAAGTAAATATTAATGGTGACACAAGCTGACAACCCCGCCACAGCGATCAGTAACCATATGTTTTTGTTCATCATTTAATCCTTTTTACTCACTTTAACTTTGCAGTTTCTACTTCACGATCATCTTGCTATTGCTGTCGGTAATGCGTTTAATCCGCGCCAACAAATCTGTCAAACTCACGTATTCGGTGTAGCCGTTCACGGTGACAGTGGGAACGCCTTTGCCTTTAACGATGACATACCCGGTGGGCGTTGACTCCACACCACCCATTTTGCACACATCTTGCCGCAATTGACAGCTTAAACCGATTTTTTCGTAGTTGAATTCTTTAAAAAACCGCAAAAATGTGCGCTGCAAGGCCGCCGCCGTACCCTCGCCGCCCAATGCGGTAATATTTTCTACCGCGCGCTGCGAGACTTTTTTACGGTGCTTACCATCTGCGGTTTGAATTATGGCGTCCATGTGCACCGGTTTCCAGCTTTCCAGCCGCAAATCTTTCACATCGCCTTCCAGTTTGCCTTCAATCGCGCCAAAGTTGAATGTACGCGTCAAATCGCCCAAATCAATATCGCGCATCTCCAGATTGGCGTAGAGGCGCGGTACCGTACCAAGCGGATCATCAATGCGCAGATCATACATGCGCACGCTGCCGTTAAACATATTAAACTGCATCGCGCCATCCATACTCAGCTGCTTGTTGGCGTAAGTAATCAGCGGTACCTGGCCATCGACCTTGCCTTGCATTTCTGGCCAGCCCAGCGTTTGGCTGAACTGGTTCATGCTGATCGGCTGCAACTGCATTTTTAAGTGCCAGAACCACTGTTGATTCAGGTAGGCCGCAGAAACATCCTCGAACTTCAACGCGCCATCCAGCACCGGCAACACCAGGCTGGGCGCGGTAACCGAATAGCGGTTAAGCTCTGCCTGCAAGCGCGTATTGCCGAGCGGCATGTTAAGCACGTGTCCTTGAGAATAAGACAGCTCCACAGTTTGCGGCACATCGTAATCCCACGGGATATGCGCATTGATGTCGTTCAGTTCAAACTTGCCTTTTAAATCCTCAACATGTGCATTTTTTAAATTCAGCTCAAAACTGGTTGGCTGCAGATTTTTCATCTCAAACTGCCAGTCGGCTTTGCCACTTACTTTCAAATTGCCGAATGCTGATTTTTCCACCATCGGCTTCAGCACCAGGCTGTACAAGCCTGCAAAATCCACCTCCTTGGCCACCACTTTTACATCTTCCACTTTTTTGGTCTGGGTATTAATATGCGCGCTGGCAGACATGCTGCCCACTTCGTTCACCAACAGATTTGCCTCTCGAATTTGCAGCATTGGCGCCTTAAATGTGCCGCCGATGGCAAAGCTGTTGCCCGCTTTGCCAAAATAAAACGGCTGCCAATACAGTTCGCCATCGGTCCAGTTAAACACGCCGCTCCAGTGCCAGACATCGGCTTGTTTCCTGGCGGCGAGAATGACTTTTCCGGTAAGTTTTTCGCCTGCATGGATGCCGGTTGCATCGCTGAAACTTGCTTGCATGAAATCGATATTGACTGAAAAATCACCGGGATAGCTCTTGAAGTGTGCTGTCAGCGGTACATTGATTTGCTTCGCGGCAAACACGCCGTTCAGGCAATCCAGCTCGCCAATGCGGGTATTTAGAAACGTGCCGCAATTCAGGTTAAAGGCAGTAAAGGTTTTTTCATTGCCGGGTTTAAGCTCGGCGCTCAGTTTAAGCGTAGGTTCAGCGCCTTTTAGATCCACCTGAAATCTGGCGTTTTTCAGCTGTCCTGCGGGCGCATCCACCTCGCCCACGCTGATGTGGATGCTGGAAATAGCGTACGCGGGCACAGCAATAATGGCAAGCAAGGCAAACAGAGCATTGCGTGCAGAGGGGGGCATATCAGGCCGGGAATACACCTGTGGAAAGATACCGGTCCCCACGATCACAGACAATACTTACAATCACTGCGTTTTCAACCTCTTTCGAAAGCTGAAGCGCCGTGTAAAGTGCACCGCCGCTGGAGATGCCGGCGAATATGCCTTCTTCTGTGGCCAGTTTTCTGGTCATGTCTTCGGCGTTTTTCTGGTTTACGTAGCGCAGCTCATCCACGCGTTTTGCATCGTAAATCTTGGGTAAATATTCAACTGGCCATTTGCGAATACCGGGAATCTGGCTGCCCTCCTCGGGCTGTACGCCAATGATTTTAATGTTGGGGTTTTGTTCTTTTAAGTAGCGTGAAACACCCATAATCGTGCCAGTGGTACCCATGCTGGAAACAAAATGCGTAATTTTTCCTGCGGTATCGCGCCAGATTTCCGGCCCCGTACCCTCGTAATGCGCAAGCGGGTTGTCGCTATTGCCAAACTGGTCCAGCACAATGCCCTCGCCTTCGGCTTGCAGCTTAAGCGCCACGTCACGGGCGAGTTCCATGCTGCCCTCTTTTGGCGTCAGCACAAACTCTGCCCCATAAGCCTTCATGCTCTGGCGACGCTCTACGCTTTGATTTTCCGGCATCACCAGCAGCATTTTGTAGCCGCGCATGGCGGCCACCATCGCCAGCGCGATGCCTGTGTTGCCGCTGGTCGCCTCAATTAAGGTATCGCCTGGCTTGATGTCGCCACGCGCTTCAGCGCGCGTAATCATGCTATACGCGGGACGATCTTTCACCGAGCCGGCCGGATTGTTGCCTTCAAGCTTCAGCAAAATCGTGTTGCTGGTGTTGCCTGCCATGCGTTGTAGCTTAACCAGCGGCGTGTTACCGACGAAATTATCTAAAGTTTTATAATTCATATTTTTACTTTATTTCGTATTTATTTTTGCAAGATAAACGGCATACACACCGAAGCCGATAAATGCGATCAAGCCCAGTTGCGGCAGCGTCAACCCCAAAAATGTCCAGTCGATCAGCGCGCAGTCGCCCGTGCCGCGAAAGATTAGAGTAAACGCCTTTTTTAACGGAAAATTCTCGAACATATAATCGAAGCCGACACCGCAATCCGCAACCATGCTTTCATGGTGCGCCTGTATCCACCAGTGGCGAATCGCCACGCCGGCGCCGCCCAGCGCGGTGAGCACTTGCAAGGTCGCGAAGAATCTAGGGTAATTGTTAAAAATGGCTGCCAGCAAAAACAATGCGCCCAGCGACATAAAAATAATGCGCTGCGAGATGCACAACGGGCATGGCTCCAGGTTATAGCGCGTTTGAATCCACAACGCCAAACCCACCAGGCCAAAACAGGCCACAAAGCCGATGATATAACCACTGCGACCGGAGAGAAGTTTGCCTAGAATTTTAATTGGCATAGTAATCTTTACAATATAATCTTAAAAAACCATTTTAACCTAGATAACTTATTGGACGAGCACACTTTGGCAGAAATACCCGTAAATTTAAGTAGCTCAAATTTAGTCCCAGGACACATATTGACAGTGTCTGAGCTCAATCGTTTGGCACGCGAAGTGCTGGAGATGAGCTTTCCGTTGTTCTGGGTGTCGGGCGAGGTTTCCAACTTTACCCGCGCCGCCAGCGGGCATTGGTATTTCTCGCTAAAAGACCAAACCGCGCAAGTCAAATGCGTGATGTTTAAAGGCCGTAATAGTTACGTCAATTTTATACCGCGCGAAGGCGATAAAATCGAGGCGCGCTGCACGGCCACGCTGTACGAAGCGCGGGGTGATTTTCAGCTTACCGTCGAATTCATTCAAAAAGCCGGCTTGGGCGCATTGTTTGAGGCATTTGAAAAACTTAAAAACAAGCTTGCCATGGAAGGCTTATTTGATGCGGCTTCCAAGCACACCATTCCAAAGCACCCAAATACCATCGGCATCGTCACTTCGCCTGATGCCGCAGCGTTACGTGATGTGCTGACGACACTCAAGCGCCGCAATCCAGGGGTCAACGTCATCATCTACCCCACGCCCGTACAAGGCAAAGGCGCCGCAGAAACCATCGCCAAAGCCATCAACACCGCCAACCAGCGCGCAGAAGTCGATACGCTGATTATCTGCCGCGGCGGTGGCAGTATGGAAGACTTATGGCAATTCAACGAAGAAATCGTCGCACGCGCGATTTCCGATTGTACGATTCCCACTATCAGTGGTATTGGCCACGAAACCGATTTTACCATTTGTGATTTTGTGGCGGATATGCGCGCCGCCACGCCCACCGCGGCAGCCGAACTGGCTTGCATGGATGTGAGCAGCCTGAAAAACCAGCTCGCCAGCCTGCACAATAAATTGACCAGACAAATCGAATTTTCAATCAACCAACTCGCCCAGAAGCTGGATTTTTTAGCGCGCAGGCTGGTTTCACCGCTGCAACAATTGGAAAACAAGGCGAATCAGCTAAAACAACTACAAAATCGATTCGCTTTAGCCATGCAGCAACAGCTACAAGCGCATCAACAGCATTTGCTGCGATTAAAAAACAGTGTCGAACAACTTAATCCGCAGGCTGTGCTGGCGCGCGGCTACGCGCTGGTACAAACAGAAAAAGGCGAAGTCGTGCGATCAACCAGTCAAATTAAGCTGACTGATATGGTGCAAATCCGTTTTGCTGAGGGTCAAGCAGGGGCTGAAATCAAACTTATCGAGAAATAAACAACTCTGTTATTACTGAACTTACCGTATTTTGCAACATCCTAGTTTGTACGTCATAACATTATATAGATTTGCGCGAGAAACCCAAGTAGTGACAGCAGGCGAATCACTAGCGCTAATGGACTATGTTAAACTATCTGACACCCATGTAAACTTAAACCGATTCATTGTAACCATATCAACATAGCTTACCCATATAATCATACAGCACTCATACAAACGGGTCATTTAGACTTTAAATTCAAGATAGCTGCCAAATACTAATAATAAACCACGGCTTGATTGGCTTGATTTGCAGCCAATCATTACCAAATACTGTTTGAGGATGCATGTATGACCCCTTATAGCGTAATATTTCCATTGGCTGTTTTTTTCACTACGCTCTTAGCCAGTCATTTTTTGGTAAAAGTCTTTGGTGTGCCTTCGGACATACATAGACAATCACCGCTAGACGGCTTGCGGGGAGTCTTGGCATTTGGCGTGTTTTTATGCCATGCAGGCGTCTGGCACAATTATATTAATACCGGTGCATTTGAAACCCCAGGAATAGGGCCTTTCAACCAGCTTGGTAAAAGTGGCGTATATATGTTTTTCATGATTACGGGCTTCCTGTTTATGTCAAAGCTCATCAATGAACGCGACAAGGGCGTTGACTGGACAAGGCTCTTTGTATCACGTGCGCTCAGACTGACGCCTTTATACCTTACTGTCATGATACTCATGATATTTCTGGTCTTAATCGAGTCAAATTTCCAGCTTCAGGTAACTTGGGGAGGGTTTCTGACAGGCATTGCCAGATGGCTAACTTTTACTGTTTTTGGCGAACCGGTTCTCAATGGCTATGATCAAACTCCGATAATCACCTCACATGTTCAATGGACTTTAGTTTATGAATGGCTCTTTTATCTATCATTACCATTACTGGCATTAGTATTGAAAATACGTGTTCCACTACTTTATTTAGTAGCGAGTGTCGCTTTGGTATCGCTGTTTATTGTCAATATGCAGGGTTTATTTTTTCCGGTTGCTTTTTTAGCGGGCATTCTGACAGCAATGATTTTTCGATTTGGTAGAATCAAACTGCTTCTGGCACATCCTGCTTTTTCTGTGGTTGCGATCACCCTTGTTTTTTGGCAGGCATGGCATTACTCCGGACATCTTTACCAGCAACCAACCAGAATACCGGCGTTGTGTTTATCAATTGCTTTCCTCATTATTGCCTGTGGCAATAACCTGTTTGGATTTTTGTCAAGCAAAGCCACGCGTTATTTGGGCGAGATCAGTTATGGGATTTATTTATTACATGGGGTGATATTGTTTTGTGTATTTAAATATGCTGTAGGATTTGAGCAGTTAAAAACCCTATCAGCTACGGATTACTGGACAATTATCTATGTGGTGGCGATGCTGATCTTAATGGCAGCCACTTTCACATATCGCGCAATTGAAGCACCGGCAATGCGGCAGGTTTCCGCAGTGCGTTCCCGACTTAAAACAGTATTTGGCATATAGGGTATGAAGTGAATGTTGCAATCCGTTAAGCAGAAAATATTTTAGAAGTCGCTTGCACGATTGCAATGACTGCGGGATGCGTTAGACGGCGTTCGGTTGTAATTGCATAAAGCTGCTCAACAACGGTATCTACCTGGCCCACTTTTTCCACCTCATACTGACGACAGATGTAATCTGCAATGGCCATTGGCCCCACAAAGAAACCTGCGCCGGCCTGGCCAAAAGACTTAACTAGAGCACTATCATCAAACTCGCCAACAATGTGAGGATAGACTTTTTTTGATTCAAACCATGCAATCAGTTTTTTCTGGAAGGTGAAATCTTCGCCCGGCAATAAAAAAGGTGCGCCATTCAGATTGAAAGGAAAATGCACATTTTGATTACCTTCAATATAAGCTTCTATCAGACTTTTGGCAGCAAAAATTGCCAGCTTGCTTTCGCCTAACAAATGGTTATGCGCGCGGACATTGAGACTGGCAGGCATAGGTCGATCGGCAATCACCAGATCGAGCTGGTTTACCGACATTTCTGAGAGCAGACTTGCCAACTTTCCTTCTCTACAAATTAGTCGAATAGAATCTTCTAAATGTAAAACTGGCTCTAATGACCGATAAGCAAGTGATTTAGGCACTGAATCTGAAATGCCTATCCGAAATGGAGTGCTTCTTTTAACCTGCTGATGTTGTGCAACATCGAGTAATTCGGCGCCAAGCGCAAATATCTCATCAGCATAGCTAAAAATTCTGCGTCCCATATCAGTCAACTCAAGACCACGACCTGCCTTGCGAAAAAGCTGAACACCAAGACTGTTCTCCAAATCACCCAACTGCACACTTATTGATTGGGGAGATAAATAGAGCTGTTCACTCGCCCGGGCAATACTACCAGTTTTTCCTACCATCCAAAAATATCTTAAGTGATTGAAATTTAAGTTTTTCACACGTCCACACTTTATCAAAATACATCTAAAAATTAGAAGTATTATTCAATTTTAACATTATTGTTAGAAGTATATTCTAAGCGTAAAGTTCGTTCCATGCTTAATTGCAAGGAGAAAATAATGGATCTTAAAGTCAAAAATGATGCATTAATAGAAGAATTGCGCGGCTATTCAGCAAGGCAGTTGCAATTTGCAATTCGGCTTGGAATATTGCCGACACCAGACAAATTGAACAGAATTCTCAACAGAAAATCTGGCTCAGAAAACAAAATCAAGTTATTGATTAGAAGCTTGTCAAACATGAAAGCCTAAGCAAAAGACCTAAATAGAATCAGGAAAATGCATTGAGGCATTCGCTTGACAATCTATATGTCTAGTTTATGGAGGACTACGAAAATGAAAGCGTGTTGAATAAGTATGTTATGAAATGTAAATGTGTAACTAATATTTTTATCAGAATCAAAAGGAGTTTGAAATGAAAACACTACAGTATGGATTAGCAACAATTATATTAACCGCCTCGCTATCAGTTGTAGCCGAGCCGATGAAAAAGGATGTAATAGATCAACAGCAAAAACAGACGCATGAGGAAATTGATGCTGCGAAAAAAGCAAACCCTCAATCAGAAGATCGTCCAGCGGTGGAGACTTCACATAAAAAACATTCAGTGCAGTCACCAAAGGCGGAAATGATTAAAAGCCAAGGTGCAGCCACAGATAAAGCTGTTGAAGATTCACAAGCAGCACAGCCTGAGGCAGAAGGTCGTCCTGCAGCTACAGCCAACCAGAAGTAAGTTGTACCAGTTTGAAAAGCTGAGCCATAAAGCTCAGCTTTTTTAAATGCAAATTCATTCACACTCCAAGGAGGAGAAGATGCAGTTTAAAATTCAAACCAATGGGTTTGCTCTTACGGATAGTTTACGCAGCTATACCACACGACGTATGCAATTCGCACTTGATCGCAATGATGGCCATATCATGAGTGCGCGGGTTCGATTGTCTGACATCAACGGCCCACGCGGCGGAGTCGATAAGTGCTGTCAGATTGATCTTGCTTTGGCTGGGCAAAACAACATCGTTATCGAAGATACAGAAGCTGATCTTTATGTTGCGATTGACCGTGCCAGTGATCGCTGCAAGCGGACGCTAGCTAGGCGACTAGAACGTTTACGGGAGCATTCTCACGACCCTGCATTCTTATAGCCAGAAATTGTAAAATAACAAGATTTACATTTTCACTGACTTCGGTCTGAGCTGTCCGATAGTTATTTCCTTAGCTCAAAAAACTTTTTATGGAGTTTGTAATGAAACGTATCATTTATTTTCTTGCTACCAATCTTGCGATTGTGCTGGTGCTTTCCGTCACCATGCGCATACTGGGTGTGGAGCCTTATCTCAACGAGCAAGGTCTTGATCTTGGCAATCTGCTGGTGTTTGCTGCCATTATGGGCTTTGGCGGTGCTTTTATCTCGCTCGCTATTTCCAAATGGACGGCCAAACGCATGTCCGGCGCAGTGGTGATTGAGCAGCCGCGCACGCAGTCTGAAATCTGGCTGGTGGATACCGTGAGGCGTCAGGCGCAGTCGGTCGGCATCAAAATGCCGGAAGTGGCGGTGTTCGATTCGCCTGAAGTCAACGCCTTTGCTACCGGCATGACCAAGAACAGTTCGCTGGTGGCGGTTTCTACCGGCTTGCTCAACGCCATGAGCAAAGATGAAGCCGAGGCAGTGTTGGCGCATGAGGTGTCGCACATTGCCAACGGCGACATGGTGACGCTGACCTTGATTCAGGGCGTGGTGAATACCTTCGTCATGTTCTTGTCACGCGTGATCGGCTACACAGTGGATAAAATTATATTCAAGACTGAACGCGGTACCGGGCCGGCTTTCTTCGTCACGATGATTGTGGCTGAGCTGATTCTTGGTGTATTGGCCTCCATCATTGTCATGTGGTTCTCACGCCAACGCGAATTCCGTGCTGATGCAGGTGCTGCCAAACTAGCTGGAAGGCAGAAGATGATTGCTGCGCTGCAGCGTTTGCAAGCACAGCATGAGCCTTCCGCATTACCTAAACAAATGGCTGCTTTTGGTATTGCCGGTGGCGGCGCTGGCGGCTTAAAGCGCTTATTTTCCAGCCACCCGGGCCTGGATGAACGTATTGACGCACTTAAAGCATTGTAAGATATAGGCACAACAAACCACGGCACTGTGTAACCTATAATGTTAAACAACCTCCATGAAAGAAAAAATGAATGAAAATGAAACGTGTTGAGCTCTCCCTGGAACACTTTATGTTTGCCAGTCGCTGGCTACTAGTGCCGTTCTATATTGGCTTGGTCGCTGGAGTTGCGTTGTTATTGGTCAAGTTCTCAAAAGCGTTTATTGCGCTGTTGCCTATAGTGTTTGAGGGTGAAGGCGGTGCCGCCTTGCTGGGGATTCTTACTTTAGTTGACATTACACTTGTGGCGAATTTGTTGCTGATTATTATTTTTGCGGGTTATGAAAACTTTGTCTCCAAAATCGATACTGGTGACAATGAAGACCGCCCGGACTGGATGGGGCATGTTGGATTTTCTGATTTAAAACTTAAGCTGATCGGCTCTATCGTCGCCATTTCCGGCATTGAGCTTCTCAAATATTTCATCAATGTGAAAGAAGTGCTAGCAGGACCAAATGGCAATAATCAATTAGCCTGGCTGATCGGTATTCATTTAACACTGGTTTTTTCAGGTGTGATGTTTGCGCTAATGGACAGAATTGCTGCTGGCAGCCACAGCACTCCAGGTAAATAAGTGTTGAAAGACTACAGCCCCTTTAGTCGCCGCATCGTTCCGTGGATGGCTTTGTTCGGTTTGGCGTTGCTTGCCTTTATGGTGGTGACGCCATTTCTGGTCCCTATCGCTTGGGCAGGTGTGTTGGCTTATGCTTCCTGGCCTGTGGCTCATCATGTTCGCCGCTGGTGTGGCGGGCGCGATGCGTTGGCGGCTAGTCTGACGACGGCACTGGCAGCATTTACGCTGTTTCTGCCTTTGCTTTGGCTGGCTTGGCTGGCGCAGCAGGAAATCAGCAGAGTTTATCCTGCGCTCCAGGCATTTCTGGCAGCGCCTCCGCCTGTACCTGAAACATTACACGACCTGCCATGGCTGGGTGACTGGCTGATGCAGCAGCAGGCACATCTTGCTGCTAACCCGCAAGGAATTTCTGCCGCAGCAAAAGCATGGCTTGCCGCACATGTGAATGAAGTCGCCATGCTGGCCGGCGGAGTCGGCAGAAATCTAATTAAACTGATATTTGTCGTGGTAATTCTGTTTTTTTTCTACCGCGACGGTGCGCGCATCGTCCACGAGTTACGCCATGTGCTGGCGCGATTTATCGGTCCTCAGGTGCACGACTATCTGCATGCGGCTGGTACCACCACACGCGCTGTGGTTTACGGCATTCTGCTTACTGCCGTAGTGCAAGGCATTGCCGCAGGGTTGGGTTATTGGGTTGCCGGGCTGGCGTCGCCAGTGATGTTCGGTGTGCTGACTGCGGTTTTGGCGCTGATTCCATTTGGCACGCCTGTGGCATGGGGTGTTGCCGGGCTCTGGCTACTGCTTCAAGGCGAAACTGGTGCGGCCATTGGTGTCTGGATTTGGGGTGCGGCAGTAGTAAGCCAACTGGATAACGTGCTGCGTCCACTATTTATCAGCAGCGTCAGCCCGATACCCTTCCTGCTGGTACTGTTTGGGGTGCTGGGCGGCCTGCTGGCTTTTGGGCTGGTCGGCCTGTTCGTTGGCCCGATTGTACTGGCTGTTGCCTGGGCGGTATGGCGGGAATGGGCGGCGCATTTGGAAGAAGAAATAACGGCAGATTAAATCTTAAGTAAGATATAAATAATATAACAATGACAAATTAAGGGAAGAGAAAGTAATGGGCGAGTTGCAATCAATAGGAACCTGGTGGATGTGGGTGGGCTTTGGCGTGTTTGTAGTCGCCATGCTGGCCATAGACATGTTCGCCCTGGGACGTAAAGGTGCGCACAAAGTCGGCGCGCGTGAAGCACTTGTCTGGTCCCTGGTCTGGTTTACCATGGCCATGCTGTTTGGCGGCGCCTTGTGGGGCTGGTTGGATCACACCGTAGGACGAGAGGCGGCTGATGCCAGGGCGATGGAGTACCTGACAGGCTACCTGCTGGAAAAAACCCTGGCCATGGATAACATTTTTGTCTTTGTCATGCTGTTTTCGTACTTTGCCGTACCGATTGAATACCAGAAGCGCGTGCTGTTATACGGCGTGATTGGGGCGATTGTACTGCGCGCGCTGATGATATTGCTGGGTGCCTGGCTGATTGCGCAGTTTCACTGGGTACTGTATATTTTTGGCGCATTTTTGCTGATCACCGGCATTAAGATGTTTATTTTTGCTGATCACGAACCGAATCTGGCCAAAAACCCGCTGCTGAAATGGCTGCGTAATCATGTGCGCATTACTGATAACTATCACGGTGAAAAATTCTGGATCTATGAAAAAGGTGTCCGCTGGTTCACGCCAATGTTTCTGGTGTTGGTGCTGGTCGAGTTCTCTGATGTCATCTTCGCCCTGGACAGTATTCCGGCTATTTTTGCGATCACCAGCGATCCGTTTATCGTGTTTACTTCCAATATATTTGCCATTCTTGGCTTGCGCGCATTGTACTTTTTGCTGGCAGATATGGCTGATCGATTCCATCTGCTCAAGTTTGGTCTAGCCGTGGTGCTGATGTTTGTGGGTACAAAAATGCTGATTGTAGACTGGTTCAAGATTCCGGTGGCAGTTTCTTTGGGCGTAGTGGTTGCCATACTTGGCACCAGCATGCTACTGAGCCTGATTGCCAGCCGCAATAAAAAAACATTGGTCAAAAATAAATGAAAATAGAAAGCAATCACGCTGTTTACTGACGTTGCCATTGGAGGGGTTGTTATACGGCAACAGCCTCACTCTAGGTGCCAGGCAAGCACTCAATGGAATCTAGTTCAAATTAAAAACATCAAAGAGTTATTGGTTTGCCATTTTTAATTGATTAATCATGGTTAATTGATTGATAATAGCGGTTCGCTTAAGCGCTCTTATCAATGGATAACAATAACCCTCACAAATCTCGCACAGCCCCCTTGGCGCTTGCCGCACTGGGCGTGGTGTTTGGCGATATCGGCACCAGCCCTTTATACACCATGAAAGAGGTTTTTTCGGTTGGGCCACACCCGCTGTCGCTTACTGCTGGCCATGTTTACGGTATTCTGTCGCTGATTACCTGGGCGCTGGTGCTCATCGTTTCGGTGAAGTATGTCGCGTTTATCATGCGTGCCGATAACAGCGGCGAGGGCGGCATTATGGCTCTACTGGCGCTCGCCAGCCGCAATACTGAAGGCAACCGCAAAAAACAGCGCTATATCATGCTGCTGGGCATCCTGGGCGCATGCATGTTTTATGCGGACGGCATGATTACCCCCGCAATTTCTGTGCTTTCTGCAATCGAAGGGCTGGAAGTGGCCGCGCCGCATCTGCACCAGGCGATTGTGCCGATCACCCTGGTGGTGTTATTTGGTCTGTTCTGGGCACAAAGCAAGGGCACCGAGGTGGTAGGAAGGTTTTTCGGCCCCGTCATGCTGTTGTGGTTTGGCACGCTGGGCGCGCTTGGCGCAATCAACATTGCGCATGATGCTAGCATATTGCATGCACTCAACCCTTTTTATGCGCTTGAGTTCTTTATAGAGCAGCCCAAACTTGCGTTTATCGCCCTCGGCGCAGTAGTACTGGCGGTAACCGGCGCAGAAGCCCTGTACGCAGATATGGGGCATTTCGGGCGTTTCCCTATTCGCCTGGCATGGTTTGGGTTTGTGTTGCCAGCGCTGCTGCTTAATTACTTTGGGCAGGGCGCGCTGATTTTACATGATGCCTCTGCTGTTAAAAACCCGTTTTACTTGCTGGCGCCGGAATGGGCGCTATTCCCACTGATCGGGCTTGCGACCATAGCCACGGTCATTGCCTCGCAAGCCGTTATCACCGGCGCATTTTCAGTTTCACGCCAGGCACTGCAATTAGGCTATCTACCACGCATGCACATACAGCATACGTCTGAAAGCACACAAGGCCAAGTGTATATGCCGCGCATCAATTGGGGCCTAATGCTGGCGGTGATGTTGCTGGTAATCAGCTTCGGCAGTTCGGGTAATTTGGCAGCGGCTTATGGCATTGCGGTGACAGGCGACATGGTCATCACCACCTTGCTGGCTTCTATTGTGTTTGTCGAAATCTGGCGCTGGGGCAAACTAAAAACCGGTTTGCTTATTGTCTTGTTTTTAACCATTGATTTAGCATTTTTCAGCGCAAATGTACTCAAAATACCGGATGGCGGCTGGGTGCCGTTGTTAATCGGCATCTGCATTTTCACGCTCATGCTGACATGGAAAAACGGCCGGTCTATGGTATACACCCGCCTGAAATCTGAAGCCATGGCAATTGAACCATTTATTGAAGCAATCGGCGCCCACCCGCCGCCACGCGTGCCTGGCACCGCATTATTCATGACGCCCAACCCGGAAGGCGTGCCACACGCCATGTTGCATAACTTGAAGCACAATAAAGTGCTGCACGAAAAAGTGGTTATTTTGACGGTGCGCTTTTTAGATTTTCCACATACCAACCTCGAAGAACGCGTCAGCGTTGAGGCGCTGCCTTATCAATTCTATCGCGTCACCGTGCGCTATGGCTTTAAAGATGAGCCCGATTTGCCGCACGATTTAACCTTATGCAGTAAATACGGCCTTGAGTTCGATGCCATGGACACTTCTTACTTTGTTGGCAAAGAAATTTTAATCGCCAGTCATAAGTCCGGCATGGCCTTCTGGCGCAAAAAAATCTTTATCGGATTATTCCGCAGCGCAGAAACCATTACCAATCAATTCAAACTACCGCCCAATCGCGTGGTCGAATTGGGTTCGCAACTCATGATTTAAAAACAGCCAGATTCAACCTTTTTACATATCATGCGTTAAATTAGCCCAGTATTTTAAGTTTTAAGGGATTCATATGAAAAAACTTTGCCTTGCTATGTTTACTGTTGCCGCTTTGCAGCTTAGCGGCTGTGCAACCACCACCAAAGACAGTGTTTCCGGCGTCCACCGCTCACAGTTTATGCTGCTGCCTTCTGGCTCGGTAGATAAAATGTCGGCACAAGCCTACTCGCAAACACTCAAAGAGGCAGAAACCAAAAAAACGCTGAACGCGGACAAAGCCCAGTTGGAGCGCGTGCGCGGAATATCCAACAGACTGATTGCGCAAGTGGGCGTGTTCCGCCCCGATGCCACCAAATGGAACTGGGAAGTCAACGTGGAAAAAAACGACCAGCTTAACGCCTACTGCATGCCGGGCGGCAAAATCATGGTGTATTCCGGCATGATGGATAAGCTGCATGCCACCGATGACGAACTGGGTGCGGTGATTGGCCATGAAATTGCGCATGCACTGCGCGAGCATGGCCGCGAACGCATGTCGCAAGCCTATGTGCAGCAATTTGGCTTGCAGGCGCTTGCCTCTTTAGTCACCGGTTCCGCAGGCGGAGCGGCAGTGCAGGCAGCGGGCATGGGTTCGCAATTATTCTTTGCGCTGCCAAACGGCCGCGAGCAGGAGCGCGAGGCTGATAAAATGGGCTTGGAGCTTGCCGCACGCGCCGGCTACAACCCGGATGCCGCGGTAACTTTATGGCAAAAAATGACCGCCAATAGCAAAGGCGCGCCACCTGAGTTCTTGAGCACCCACCCGGCAAGCGAAAACAGGATTGCCGATTTGAAGGCATTAACACCGAAAGTGCGCCCACTCTACGAAGCTGCCAAAAAAGCCAAATAATTCAATCTTTTTCTCTTTACAGGCGCGTTGCCAATCGCAACGCGCTTTATTTTTGGCTATCGCCAGATATAGGTTAAAATAACGGTTTTTCGTTTAACTATACAATTCGAGAGCCACATGGATCCACGTCAAAGCATTATCGAGGCGGCATTTGAAGACCGCGCCAATATCAACCCAGGCAACGCCTCTGCAGAAATCAAGTCAGCAGTCAGCTCCATTTTGGCTGACTTGGATGCCGGCAAGCTGCGCGTGGCTTCCCGCATCGGTGACAGCCAGCAATGGGAAACGCATCAATGGCTGAAAAAGGCCGTGCTGTTGTCATTCCGCTTGGAAGACAATGTATTAATGGATGGCGGCTGCACACAGTATTTTGACAAAGTGCCACCAAAATTCGCCAATTACACCGAAGAAGACTTCAAAGCCGGCGGCTTCCGCGTGGTGCCCAATGCCATGGTGCGCCGCGGCTCGTTCATCGGCAAAAATGCGGTGCTTCTACCTTCTTATGTCAACATCGGCGCTTATGTGGGCGAAGGTACCATGATTGACACCTGGGCGACTGTCGGCTCTTGCGCGCAGATCGGCAAGAACGTGCATTTAAGCGGCGGCGTAGGCATTGGCGGCGTGCTGGAGCCTATTCAGGCCGGCCCAACCATTATCGGTGACAACTGCTTTATCGGCGCGCGCTCGGAAGTGGTTGAAGGTGTTGTGGTCGAAGACAATTGCGTGATTTCGATGGGCGTGTATATCGGCCAAAGCACCAAAATTTACGACCGCGAAACTGGCGAAGTATTTTATGGCCGCATACCCGCTGGCTCTGTAGTCGTGTCCGGCAACCTGCCTTCCAAAGACGGCAGCTACAGTCTGTATTGCGCGGTCATCGTCAAAAAGGTGGATGCAAAAACCTTAGGTAAAGTCGGCATTAATGAGCTGCTAAGAGGCATTTAACCAAACTGCCACTATTTCGACATTTGGCATAATCCATCAACAAAACATACGTTTAATATCGACAAATAGACCTATCATTAGCTGCACCTCACCTCAAACCATATAGCCGGCGCGCCGCGCCAGCTATATGGTTTTTTTACATTCAGCCTTGCCCATCACCTCTTTGGCACGCTAATTGCTGTGCATAGTTCAATAAAACTAAAAAGCGGTTTATTTCTGAATCATGACAACAAGTTACGATATTTGGCTGATACTCCTTTCGCTGCTGGCGCTTGGCTCCGCAATTCTGGTTGCTTTCAGGGCGGGAATTTCAAGCAGACAAGCTCATATTGATATTGGCCACATCGGCTATAAAGACGCTCTCACCAAGCTTCCTAACCGGCATGCTTTTCAATACCAGTTGGAGGCAGCCGCAAAGCGCTGTACGCGCGCCGGCAATACCATCGCCCTGGCCTATATCGACCTGGACCACTTCAAACCGATTAACGACAATTTTGGTCACCATGTGGGTGACATCATATTAATTTCTGTTGCGCGACGCTTGCAGGCTGCGGTTCGAGGCTGCGACTCGGTGGCACGCCTGGGCGGCGATGAATTTGTCGTATTGTTTGAAGAGATCAAATCCAAAGAAGACATCACGCCCATCGTTGAGCGCATCATCAGCTCGTTCAGAGAACCGTTTTTAATCGACCGCCACCAGATCGAAATGTCCTGCTCCATCGGCATTGCCCTCTACCCTTACGATGGCGACATCGAAAAGCTGATGATCAACGCCGATGCTGCCATGTACAAGGCAAAAGAGGATGGCAGGAATCAATTCAAATTTTTTGATAGTGAAATCGAATCCGAGACGGACAGCCTGCTGGAGATGCAGTATGATTTACTTGCCGCGATCGAAAATAATCAATTTTCCCTAGCGTTCCAGCCTAAAGTAGACAGCAAAACGCGACTGCTGGTAGGGGCGGAAGCGCTCATCCGCTGGAATCACCCGACAAAAGGGATTATCCTGCCGAGGGAGTTCATCCCTGTTGCAGAACATTTCGGATTCATCAACCAAATTAACGGTTGGGTGATAGAAGAAGCCTGCCGCGCCATCTGCCGTGCAAAAGTCCAGGGCATTGATTTGAATCTTTCGGTAAACCTGTCGCGCCAGCAGTTTCGCAATACATTTCTGGTAGAAGAAACCGTCAAATGGCTCAATCAGTACGACGTGCCTACGCAAAACCTGACATTTGAAATCAAAGAAACCGCCGCGATTAAAAACGAGGCGCAATTCAGGCTCCTGCTTGCCAAATTCAAAGCCGCCAACATCAAAATCGCGCTGGATGATTTTGGCTTGCATCCATTTACGCTCACTTACCTGCAAAATCTGGAAGTGGACGAACTCAAGCTGGATAGAATATTCATTTCAAAAATAGACCAGGACAAAGCCTCCAAAGCCTTAATTGATGCGGTGATTCGACTGGCGCATGCGCTGAATTTAAATGTGGTGGCCGAGGGGGTGGAAACCGAGGCGCAACTGGATTTACTCACAGAGCTCGGCTGCAATCACTTGCAGGGCTATCTGTTCTCTGAACCCGTTTCTGAGGATCAATTATTCATGCAGTTTAAGCAGCTTGAAATCCATTTCGAGGCGACAGGTCCTTCCGTAGTATCTGATTATCAGGAAGCATAGATGTAAATCTGCATAACGGCTGCATAAGCAGCGCGCTGCTGTTAGAATGATTGATTAATCTTAAATCTTACGGGCATGTCTATAAATGCAGAATTTGGGATGCAGTACAAGGCGCACGGAACACAGAAATCGAGATAGTATGGGGTATACAGCGAGATTGCGAGTACCGCGCAACGCAGTAATGCGCCCAAAGAGTGAATTTATGGAGGTGCCCTTATGAAACTCTACGGCATCCCCAACTGCAATACCGTTAAAAAAGCCCGCGACTGGCTTGATAGCAAGCATATTACCTACGAATTCCACGACTTCAAAAAACAAGGCGTGTCGCAACAATTGCTCGAAAACTGGCTTACACAATTTCCACATGAAAAACTCATCAACCGCGCAGGGCTTACCTGGCGCGGCCTGGATGAGAACACTAAAGCGTGTATTATTGACAACGCTTCGGCAATCGCATTAATGCAAGCAAAAACCTCTGTGATAAAGCGTCCAGTGCTGGTAAAAGACGGTAAAATTCTATACCTGGGCTTTGACGAAGCCATCTATAAAGAATTATTAACATGAGTAAAACATTAGAATTGGCGATCGATTTATTGAAACGCCCCTCAAATACGCCGGAAGACGCCGGTTGCCAGGAAGTGATGATTAAGCGTCTCGAGCCACTCGGTTTCAAAATCGAGCGCATGCGCTTTGGCAATGTCAATAACTTCTATGCGCGGCGGGGAACCGAATCGCCGCTTATCGTATTTGCCGGCCATACCGATGTTGTGCCCACCGGGCCGCTGGACAAATGGCATACGCCGCCATTTGAACCGACCATTAAAGATGGCATGCTGTACGCGCGTGGCGCGGCAGACATGAAAACCTCGCTGGCGGCATTTGTCACCAGCATTGAGGAATTTGTTGCCGAAAATCCTGACCACAAAGGCTCCATCGGCTTGCTCATCACTTCGGATGAAGAAGGCGTGGCCGTAGATGGCACGGTAAAAGTTGTCGAAGCGCTGAAAGCGCGTGGCGAATTGATGGATTATTGCATCGTCGGCGAACCGACCTCGAATAAGGTAGTGGGCGACATGATTAAAAACGGACGCCGCGGCTCGCTCTCTGGCAAGCTCACCGTGAAAGGCATACAAGGCCATATCGCTTACCCGCATCTGGTGAAAAACCCGATTCACATGGTGGCGCCCGCCATTAAAGACATGGTGGAAACCGTGTGGGACAACGGTAACGAATACTTTCCACCGACTTCATGGCAAATCAGTAATATCAATGGCGGCACAGGCGCGACCAACGTGGTGCCTGGCGAAGTGGAAATTTTGTTTAACTTCCGGTTCAGCACTGCCAGCACCGAGGCCAGCCTGAAAGAACGTGTACATGCGATTTTAGACAAGCATGAACTCGATTATGACCTGGAATGGGAATACTCACCGCCTTACATCACGCCACGCGGCAATCTGGTTGAAGCCATTTCCAGAGCGATCGAAAAAGCCTATGGCGTAAGCCCGGAACTCTCCACTACCGGCGGTACTTCTGACGGCCGTTTTATTGCCGACATTTGCAAACAGGTCATTGAATTTGGCCCGCTCAACAAGACCATTCACAAACTCAACGAATGCGTAGGCGTGGCAGATATCGAACCGCTCAAGGAAACCTACAAACTGACCATGCAGAAATTACTCAAATGATGCACTACCCGCGCCTGGCTGAAGAACTGTTTACCATCCGCGACTGGTTGCGCTTTACGGTAAGCCAGTTCGAAGCCTCTGACATTTTCTTTGGACACGGCACCGATAACAGTTACGATGAAGCAGTATGGCTGATTCTAAGCGCGCTGCATTTGCCACACGACACGCTAAATAACTTTCTAGATGCTGTGATTACTGAGCAGGAACGCAAACATCTCGCCCACTTGATCGAACAGCGCATCACCAAGCGCACACCCACCGCCTACCTGGTGCGCGAGGCATGGCTGCGCGGCTTCAAGTTTTATGTGGATGAACGCGTCATCGTGCCGCGCTCGTTTATCGCAGAACTGCTTGAAGACGGTTTGCAGCCATGGATTGAATTCCCGGAAATGGTGGAAAGTGCAGCCGACATCTGCACAGGCAGCGGCTGTTTAGGCATTTTGCTCGCCAACGCCTTTCCCAATGCGGCAATTGACGTGGTGGATATTTCGCCCGACGCCATTGCGGTTGCCAACATCAACATCGCCAATTATGGCTTGCAGGAACAAATCACCGCCATCCAATCTGATATGTTTTCTGCGTTAAAAGGCAAAAAGTACGATTTGATTATCAGCAATCCGCCTTATGTGGATGCGCCCAGCATGACACAGCTGCCAACCGAGTACCGCAACGAGCCACAACTCGCGCTTGGCAGCGGTGTTTCAGGCTTGGACCATACGCACACTATTCTGCGCGAAGCCGCTGACTACCTCAATGATGGCGGTATTTTGGTGGTCGAAATCGGCCACAATCAGGACGCGCTTTTAGAAGCATATCCGCAATTGCCGTTCACTTGGCTGGAAGTGGAATCCGGCAGCCAGTTTGTGTTTTTACTGACAAAAGAACAGTTAATCGGAGCTTAAAATGCAAAAATCAGCACTCGTCCTAATCACCATGCTGTTTATGCTGGCTTGCAGCAAACCGGAAAACAGCAACCCGCCAAGACGCATCGGTCCGCCTGATCAGGTTGAAAAGCCCTCTACACCGCCAGACCAAATCGTGTGTACGCATGATGCCAAGCAGTGCGCGGATGGCAGCTCGGTTGGGCGCAGCGGGCCGAATTGCGAATTCGTCTGCAAATAAATCAGCCGCGGCCGCGGTTGTTATCGCTCTTTTTTTGCGGCCTATTTTTTACTTGGGGCGCGCTCGTCGCGTCACCGCGTATGCGACGGTTGACTGGTTTTTTGGGCACGTGTTTTTTTGGTTTATCGATTCCCTGCAAACCAATACCGGTGCAGCTTGCAGCCGTGCTGTTTTCTCTCGGTGCTTTGTCTAACACGCTGCCGCGTTGCTTGCGCACTTTTGGCATAAATACCGCAGTGGCCTTATCTTTCTCGCGTTGCGAGAGCTGTTTCATCGGCGTTTTAGGCACTGGCAAGCCAGCCCATTCCAGCAACTCCACCACTTGCTTTTGCTCCAGCTTAAGCATTTGCCCGCGTTTAACGCGAGGCGGCAGATTCACCGGGCCAAAACGCACACGCATCAAACGGCTCACGGGCAACTGAAATGCCTCAAACAGCCTGCGCACCTCGCGGTTACGGCCTTCACGCAGAATCACCTGATACCAGTGATTGGCCCCCTCTCCACCCTGCGGGCGAATGCTGTCAAAGCTGGCAGGGCCGTCTTCCAGCTCAATACCTTGCGTCAGTTGCAGCATTTGGCCTTCGGTCAATTCACCAAAAATACGCACCGCGTATTCGCGCTCTACTTCATATCTAGGGTGCATAAAACGGTTGGCCAATTCACCCGAGTTGGTGAATATCAGCAAGCCACTGGTATTCATGTCCAGCCGGCCAATGGCGATCCACTTGCCCTGCTTGATGCGCGGCAGTTTGTCGAATACGCTGGCGCGGCCTTCTGGGTCGTCCTGGCTGACGATCTCGCCTTCCGGCTTATGGTAAATCAGCACTTGCGGCAGCTCAGCCTCAAACGGCAAACGCAATGGGCGGCTATCCAGCCGCACCACATCATGCTGCGTCACAGCCGCGCCCACTTTGGCGGTTTCACCGTTAATGGTAATGCGGCCGCTGGCAATCAGTTCTTCCATATCGCGGCGCGAGCCCAAGCCAGCTAGCGCCAACAGCTTGTGCAAGCGCTGTGTAGGTTCTGGCGGCGCGTTTGGGTCGGTTTCTAACTTGGTGAAGTTAGTTTTGGGGCGGCGTGGAATTGCCTGCGGGTCGCGCTGTTGTTTAAATGGACGTGCCATATTGAACTTTGAATAGCTAAAGCAGTGATTTTACAGCAGTTACAGATAAACTTTTAATTATCTAGCGGGATTTCACTCTGGGCAAAATCATCCATCGGCGGCAACTCGCTTAAAGAGCGCAAATTGAGGTCATCTAAAAAATGTTTCGTAGTTGCGTAAAGCGAAGGTCGGCCAGGCACTTCGCGCTGGCCAACCACGTCAATCCAGTCGCGTTCCTGCAATTGGCGCATCACGTTCGGGTTCACTGCCACACCGCGGATTTGCTCGATATCCCCACGCGTCACTGGCTGGCGATAGGCGATAATCGCAAGCGTCTCCATCACCGCGCGTGAGTATTTTGGCTGCCGCTCAGGGTTCAAGCGTGTAATAAATTCGCTGAATTGCTGCCTGGCTTGAAAGCGATAACCCGTCGCCACTTGCACCAGTTCCAGCGTTTTTTCTGCCCAATCCTGCTTTAACTCATCCAGCAGCATGCGCAGCGTCGTACGCTCCATGCGCCCTGCAAACAGCTTCAGCATGTCATCCAAGCTCAACGGCTGTCCTGCAGTAAGCAGTGCCGCTTCTAAGACTTGTTTCATTTCGGTGATGTTGTCGGGTTCTTTCATACTCACTCACTAGCATTCGCTTGCAGATAAATCGGCGAGAATGCTTGTTGCTGCGTGATGCGAATCAGTCCTTCTTTCGCCAGTTCCAGAATCGCCAGAAAATTCACCACAAGTTTCGCTAAACCTTCACTCGCCATATCAAAAAGCTGTGAAAACTCTACCATACCGTCAGCCTTCAAACGCCGCAGAATCTGGCTCATATGCTCGCGCACCGAGAGCTCTGCCTTGCCGATTTTGTGATGCGAATTGAGTTTAGCGCGCTTCAGCACATTGCGCCAAGCCTCGACCAATTCATCCAGACTCACTTCGGGCGGTTTGATTTCGCTGATGTGCTGATAATACGCAGCAGCAACGGCAATCTCTTCACCTACCTTAGGCATTTCATCTAAACGCTGTGCAGCAAGTTTAATGGCTTCGTATTCCATCAACCGGCGCACCAGTTCGGCACGCGGGTCATCCTCTTCGGCAATTTCGGCAGGTTTTGGCAGCAGCATGCGCGATTTAATCTCAATCAACATCGCCGACATCAGCAGATAATCCGCCGCCAGTTCCAGCTTAATCACTTTCATTTTCTCCACATACACCATGTATTGCGCGGTTAATTCCGCCATGGGAATGTCGAGAATATCCAGATTGTGCTTGCGGATGAGGTAGAGCAGCAAATCGAGCGGGCCTTCGAACGCCTCTAAGTACACCTCCAGCGCATCTGGTGGAATGTATAAATCTTGCGGCAGCTCTGATAAAAGCTCGCCTTTGATTTTGATTTCTGATGTGGTTAACAGCAAATCTACTTCCTATTGATACGTTTTGATTATTTAAAACACCTGCCCTGTAACCCTCATGGATATTGGCTTGCAGGGCATATATTATTCGATACTTTTATCCAATTAAATGGATTTTTATTTCATTGCCGCGTGGGCAACAAGTTGCCCGCCCTACTTGGCTTTACTAATAACCTAACGAGCCAATTTCGCCTTTAATCTCTTCGGAAGTTATTGTTTTATCTATAGAATATCCCGCTTCTACATACCCTTCTTTACCTCTTAAAATCTTTCCATTTTCTAATGTTGCTTCAATTGAGAAGCTTCCTTCACCAGACTGATAATACTTAACAAGTACGGACTGGTTCTTACTGGGCGGCTTGATATTTATTACGCCACTTGTTAAATATCCAGTATAAGCAAGGTTGAGCGATTTAATATCTTGACCGGAATCGTTAGTAATTGTCACTTCAACTGGTTTTCTAAACCATATATCTAACCATTGGTACAAGCTACCAGCGAGAAAAAAGAATGCTGCAAACACTAAACCAAAGAAGGCCTTAATTACCCACTTTGGAATTTTACCCATAGTTTAACCCCATCGCATCTCTTACATCTCGCATCGTCTCGCGCGCAAGTTTGCGAGCTTTTTCACAGCCTTCGGCCACGATGTTTTTCACCAAGGTAGGGTCTTCGGCATATTGCGCAGCGCGTTCCTGAATCGGCTTGAGTTCTTTCAGCACACCATCAATCACCGGTTGCTTACATTCTATGCAGCCAATGGTTGCGCCTTTGCAGCCCATTTGCACCCAGCCTTGCGTCGTCTTATCTGAATAGATTTCATGCAATTGCCATACCGGACATTTGGCTGGGTCCCCCGGGTCAGTACGGCGAATTCGTGCAGGGTCAGTCGGCATGGTTTTGATTTTTTTGGCGATTGCGTCTGGATTTTCACGCAATGAAATGGTGTTGTTGTAAGACTTGGACATTTTCTGCCCGTCCAGGCCCGGCATTTTTGAGGCAGGCGTAAGTTTGTAATCCGGCTCGACCAGAATAATCTTGCCGCCACCTTCCAGGTAGCCCAGCAAACGCTCTTTGTCGCCCATGCTCATGCCTTGCTGCTCTTCGATCATGGCACGCGCGGCTTCCAGTGCTTCTTCATCACCGCTTTGCTGGTAGGCATTGCGCATTTCTTCATACAGCGCGCCGCGTTTGTTGCCCAGTTTTTTAATCGCTGCTTCGGCTTTTTCCTCAAAGCCTTTTTCTTTGCCGTAAATATGGTTAAAGCGGCGGGCAATTTCACGCGTGAATTCAATATGCGGGATCTGGTCTTCGCCCACCGGCACTTGCGTGGCTCTGTAGATGAGAATGTCCGCGCTTTGCAACAAGGGGTAACCTAAAAAGCCATAGGTGGATAAATCTTTGCTGCTGAGCTTTTCCTGCTGGTCTTTGTAAGTGGGCACACGCTCCAGCCAGCTTAGTGGCGTAATCATGGAAAGCAACGTATGCAATTCTGCGTGTTCCGGCACGCGCGATTGAATGAAAATTGTGGCGCTCGCGGGGTCAACACCCGCAGCCAGCCAGTCAATCACCATCTCCCACACGGATTCTTCGATAATTTCCGGCGTATCGTAATGCGTCGTCAGTGCATGCCAGTCGGCTACAAAAAAGAAACACTCATGTTCGTGCTGCAGACGTATCCAGTTTTTAAGCACGCCATTGTAATGTCCAAGATGCAGGCTGCCTGTGGGGCGCATGCCCGATAAAACGCGTTCTATAGCCATGTAATAAGAAAACCTTAATTAAATATGTAATTATTATACAAACAAGCCTAGCCAAGTAAGCCAAATATCAAACTGTTAACCAAACCAATCACCGGCATCAGAATTTTACCTAATACCCCAGTAAACAACAGCGCAATCAGAATAATGAAGCCATAGCGCTCGATCTGCGCAAAAGGCTGCGCCAGATCATGCGGCAGCAAGCTCACCGCGATGCGACCACCATCCAGTGGCGGCAACGGCAACAGGTTAAGCACCATCAGCACGATGTTAATCGTAACGCCTGCATTGCCCATCAATGCAAGTGGATAAGCAATCGTTTCAGGCATGTCAATAGAAAGCTTGATCATCAATGCCCAAAAAATCGCCATCACGAAATTAGCCGCAGGGCCTGCGGCTGCCACCCACAACATGTCTTTTTTAGGGTTACGCAAATTGGCAAAATTAACGGGTACCGGCTTGGCCCAGCCGAATAAAATCCCCCCCAGCATCACTGTGAGCGCGGGCAATAAAATCGTGCCGAACGGGTCGATATGCTTAAGCGGATTCAGACTGATGCGCCCCATACGATCGGCGGTTAAATCACCAAAATATTTCGCCACATAGCCATGCGCCGCCTCATGCACGGTGATCGCAAACAAGATCGGCAATGCGTAAACGCAAATTTTTTGTATGACGTTGAGTTCCATGCTTTTCTTTCTTTAAGTTTCTTCTAAAACAATTAAAGCCCGAATGGCGCGGCATCGCCGGCGCCTTGGCGAATAAGCACTGGCGCACTGGCGGTTAAATCAATCACTGTTGTCGGGCCCGCATGGCTAGTGGCCGAATCAATCACCAGATCCACTTGGTGCTCTAGCCTTTCGCGGATTTCCCAGGCTTCGTTCAGCGGTTCGTCATCGCCAGGCAATTGCAGGGTCATGCTTAACAACGGCTCGCCTAGCGCTTCCAATAAGGCTTGCACTACGGCGTGGCCAGGTACGCGAATACCCACCGCACTACGCTTGGGATGCTGTAAACGGCGCGGCACCTCGCGCGTGGCTTTCAAGATAAAGGTATATGCACCCGGCGTATTGGCCTTGAGCAGCCGAAATTGAATATTATCCACTTGTGTATAAACACTTAGCTCACTTAAGTTGCTGCACACCAGCGTAAACAAGTGGTCGTCACCCAAGTGACGAATCCGGCGGATTCTGTCTTGCGCATCCTTAAACCCCAGCATGCAGCCTAGGGCGTAGCTGGAATCCGTCGGGTAAGCAATCACGCCGCCCTCGCGCAAAATCTCAACCGCATGTTTAATCAACCGCGCTTGAGGGTTTTCGGCATTAATGACAAAGTATTGTGCCATTTAATCGAGATACTGGGCCTCTGGCCAGTCATCCCACACCGGCACACAACTCACCGGCAGTTCGGGCACGCAACCCATCGCCATGTAAGATAAACCTGGCCCGTGATAATCCGAGCCAATTGAAGACTTGAGGCTGAAACGGTGCGCCATTTTAGCAAACTGCTGGTATTGCGGCGGCGTATGGCTGCCAGTCACCACCTCGATCGCCGCGCCGCCATAGCTTCTAAATTCGTGCATCAGCAGCAGCATGTTGATGGTGCCCAGGTCATAGCGTCCTGGATGTGCAACCACCGCACTGCCACCGCTGGCACGAATCAGGCCGACCGCTTCTTCCAGACTCATCCACTGATGATCGACAAAGCCGGGTTTGCCCTTGACCAGATATTTTTTGAACACCGATTTAACATCTTTAACATGGCCATTTTGCACCAGAAACTGTGCGAAGTGGCTGCGCGTCAGGATGCTTTGATTGGCGATTGCTTTTGCGCCTTCGTACGCGCCCGCAATACCCACTTTGGCTAATCCTGCAGCCATTTCCTGTGCACGCTCGTCGCGCCCGATGCGCACCCTATCCAGTGCATTTCTTAAGGCTATGTTTTCGGAATCTATCTTCAGACCCACGATATGCAAAGTGCGCCTTTTCCAGGTCACTGAAATTTCCACACCGTTCACAAATTGGATGCCATGCCGGGGAGCCGCTTCCCGCGCGGCTTTCAGGCCGCTTACGTCATCATGGTCTGTCAACGCCAATACTTTGACGCCGCTTTTGGCTGCGTGGGCGACCAGATCTTCTGGTGACAAAAGCCCATCAGAAATCGTGGAGTGACAATGTAGATCGATCTGTGCCGCCATAAAATTAAACCATCAACGTTTTGCAATTACTGTTTTGCATTAATAGCCAAATCATAGCAAAATACCGTCTTTACTGATAGTTGCGCTTTCAGTATCCCGTCCAACACTTTCAACCAGGGCCACATGAAATTTTTATTTGATCTATTTCCTGTCATTTTATTTTTTGTAAGCTTCAAGCTCTACGGTATTTTCTTTGCAACGGCCATCGCCATTATCGCCACGATCGCGCAGATTATTTACAGCAAAATCCGTCACGGCAAAATAGAAAAAATGTTGCTGGTAAACGGCGCCATTATCAGCGTGCTGGGCGGCATTACCCTGCTGCTACACGACAAAACCTATATTATGTGGAAGCCGACTGTGCTTTACTGGCTTTTAGCGGCGATTCTGTTGATTTCTGACCTGTTTTTTAAGAAAAATTTCATTCGTCAAATGATGGGGAAAATGCTCAACCCGCCTGTGAAAATTTGGCACAAACTTAATCTGGCCTGGGTGATTTTTTTAGTATTGCTGGGTTTTCTGAATTTATACATCGCGTTTAATTACAGCCTGGACACCTGGGTGAATTTCAAACTGTTTGGCGTTACCGGCATGATGTTTGTGTTTGTCATTGCACAAACCTTACTTTTGAAAAACTATTTGATCGATCCGGATGAGGATAAAAAGTGAACGCCTTTCAACATTCAGAATTTATGGAGCCTATCTAATGTGGTACGCCATCATTGCAGAAGATGCTCCAAACAGCCTTGAAAAGCGCATGAATGCCAGGCCAGCACATCTGGCGCGGCTTACAGAACTGCAAAACCAGGGCAAGTTATTACTGGCTGGGCCTTTCCCCGCCATTGATAGCGCAGATCCAGGTCCAGCGGGCTTTAGCGGCAGTCTGATTGTGGCCGAATTTTCGGATTTGCAAGCTGCAAAAAGCTGGGCGGAGGCCGACCCGTTTGTCAGCGCGGGGGTATATGCAAACGTAGTTGTGAAACCTTTTCGCAAAACGCTGCCCTAAGCACAGCATGAATTTGACTGAAACCATAACAGCAAGGCTGGCCGCATTAAACCCGATAAGCCTTGAGATACAAGATGATAGCGCCCTGCACGCAGACCACAAAGGCAATGCTGGTGGTGGACATTTCAGCATAAAAATAGTAAGCTCTCATTTTTCGCAAAAATCGCAGGTAATGCGACATCGTTTAATTTATCAAGCACTTGCTGACTTAATCCCGCAACAAATTCATGCTATAAGCATACTTGCAATTTCGCCAGACGATTCCATCTAACGTATAAACTTAATCAGGATTAAATTTTTAATTTCAAGGATTTCTAATGAAAATCAACCAATTATTCATAACCTTAGCAGCATTTTCCACTTTAACTTTCACGCCGGCATTATATGCTGCAGACGCAGCAGCCACAGTGAATGGCAAGGCCATTAAACAATCGTGGGTGGATTACATTATGAAGGATGCACAAGCACGCGGACAGAAGCCTAGCGAGAACATGAAAATTGCTATTATTAATGAGCTTATTGGCTCCGAGCTTGCCTATCAAGAGGCGCAAAAACAAGGCATTGACAAATTGCCGGATTACAAAACGAATGAAGAACTTGCGCAGCGTAAATTATTAGTGAATGTTTTTCTCCAAGATTTTATGAAGAAAAATCCGGTAACTGATGCTGACAAAAAAGCCGCTTACGAACAATACAAAAAGGAACTGGGCGATAAAGAATACAGCGCACGCCATATTCTGGTAAAAACCGAAGCTGAAGCCAATGACATTTTGGCACAGGTAAAAAAAGGCAGTGATTTTGCAAAAATCGCGAAAGAAAAATCGCTTGACCCAGGCTCTAAAGAAAAAGGCGGTGATTTAGGCTGGTTCTCTCCGGCCGGCATGGTTAAACCATTCAGCGACGCAGTCACTAGCCTGAAAAAAGGTGAAGTTTCTACTACGCCGGTACAAACCCAATTTGGCTGGCATGTCATTAAACTGGTAGACACCCGCGCCACCCAAGTGCCTCCGTATGACAAAGTCAAAGACGGCTTAGAGCGCACCCTGCAACAACGCAAACTCGAAAAAATGATGCTGGATTTAAAAGCAAAAGCCAAAATCGACGTACCTGGAATTACCGATAAAAAATAGTCGTCATCTAAAATTTAACATTAGCTAACAAATAGGCCTGCTTTTGCAGGCTTTTTTGTTTGTACATTGACTTTTTATCAGATTATGTGATAATTAAGAACCATTATCATTTAGATTACTCATAACCACATGACTATTTTAAGCAATTTAAACCCTGGTGAGCACGGCGTCATTCAAGCGATACACGCTGAACAAGCGCTACACCAGCGCCTGAACGCCATGGGGTTTAGAATTGGCAAAAAAATAGAGCTGATTCGCCGCGCCAGCTTTAATGGTCCGCTACATGTGCGGATTGGCGCAACAGACATCATTTTACGCGGCGTCGAAGCACAACGCATTCAACTCAACGCTGCCTAGGTTGCAGCCAAACGCCTCACCATGAAACGTATCGCTCTGCTTGGCATGCCCAACACGGGCAAATCCACCCTGTTCAACCGCCTGAGCGGCGCCTCGGCACGCGTCGGCAACTGGCCAGGCATCACGGTAGATTTAATGAGCGCCAAGATCCTAATCGGCGGCCATATTGCCGAACTGGTTGATTTGCCCGGCTTGTACGATTTGCACGGCTTTTCGGATGACGAACAGGTAGTGCGCCATTTCCTGAGCAGCAACCCGGTGGATTTGGCTATTATTGTGCTCAACAGCTCACAGATCGACCGCCAGTTATCGCTGGCCTTGCAGCTTAAAAACCTTGGACTGCCCGCCATTTTGCTGCTCAACATGCAGGATGAAGCCAAACGTGCGGGCATCAGCATTGATGCCGAAGCCATGTCCAGGCAGCTTGGCCTGCCAGTCATGCTGATCAGCGCCAAATATGGCGATGGCTGTCCACAGGCACTACAGGTGGCGGCCAGGCAAATGGAAGAAAAACCCAACCGCGTTTCGTCACAAACCATCGCATCCCTGCTTGAAGCCGACGTCCAGATTGAGCAGGACATGCTCGATATTGTTAAAAAAACCGTGCAAATGCCTACCCAGCTTGCCGATAAAACCACCGACAACATTGACAAAGTGCTGCTGCACCCGTGGTTTGGTTTGCCGATTTTTTTTGCGGCCATGTTTTTGCTGTTCCAGTTTATTTTCACTGCCGGCAAGCCGCTGCAGGACGGCATGGCATGGCTGCTCGCCCTGCTCCGTTCCAGCGTTCTCGATCCGCTGCTGTCCGCCCTGCCGAGCTGGCTCAACGGCTTGCTGCTGGATGGCATTTTTAACGGCATTAGCACTGTAGCGGCATTCGTGCCGATTATCGTATTGTTCTTTCTGGTGATGAGCATGGTCGAGGACAGCGGCTATTTATCGCGCGCCGCTTTTCTGATGGATGCCTTCATGGCCAAAATCGGCCTCGATGGCCGCGGCTTTGTCATGATGCTAATGGGATTCGGCTGCAATGTGCCCGCACTCATGGGCACACGTGTGATGCGCAGCCGTCCGATGCGCTTGTTAACCATGCTGGTTATTCCGCTTTCACTGTGCTCGGCAAGGCTGCAGGTGTTCTTGTTTTTGATTGCCACGCTATTTACTGCAAAACAAGCGCCTTACATCATGTTTGCGCTTTACATGGCAAGTTTTGCCACCATATTCCTAACCGCCGTTTTGTTTAAGAACCAATACAAAAGCAGCGAGCCATTTATCCTGGAGCTGCCGCCTTACCGCTTCCCTACCCCGCGCCAGATATGGCTGCGCGGCTGGCAAGAGGTCAAGTATTTTCTGAATCGTGCCACTAAATTTATTGTAATCGGTGTGGTGCTGGTTTGGGCGCTTACGCACTTTCCTACCGACGTGCCGCCCGCCAGCAGCGGCACGCTGGCCGGGCAAATCGGCACGCTGTTTGCACCAATTCTCAACCCGATCGGCATTGATTCGCAGCTGGCGATTGCGTTGATATTCGGCTTCGTGGCCAAAGAGATTGTCATCGGCTCGCTCGCGGTGATTTACGGCCTGCAAGGAGATGCGCTTAGCCAGCAAATCGCAATCAACATCGATTGGGTACAGGGCATGAGCTTTATGCTGTTCACGCTCATCTACACACCTTGCTTATCCACCATCGCCACGTTAAAAAGCGAGTCAAAAAGCAGCAGATTCATGTGGCTATCGATTGTTTGGTCGCTAGGACTGGCATGGCTGGTGAGCTTTATTTTCTACCAAGGCGCAAGAGCACTGGGCATGTAAATTTTAGCCTGTAAAATTTAATAAGCTCCAGCAGGCTTTCTGTTAAAATATGGCTTAAATACACTAAATTTTAGCCTTCATACCATCCATGCCAAGCACCCAATTTTTAAGCCTTCGCGGCAGCCCTGCTTTATCGCAGTTTCGTCTTGATAAACTGTACGCCACCTTAAAGAAATCCGCCCCCAACATCAAACATATTTACGCAGAGTTTATGCACTTTGCGTTTGGCGAATCAGCGCTTTCTGAAAGCCAGCAGCACACGCTTGAACAGATTCTCACCTACGGTCCGAAGTCCAACACCGAAGCGCCCGCCGGCGAATTGTTTCTGGTCATTCCACGCATTGGCACGATTTCACCCTGGGCTTCACGCGCGACGGACATTGCTAAGAACTGTGGCCTGACTAATCTTTTACGGCTTGAGCGCGGCATTGCATACTATGTCACGACCAATGATGGCAAGCCGCTGAACGATGCCGAAAAAACTGCTCTAAATACACAGATTCACGACCGCATGACCGAAACCGTCGTCGGCCAACTCAATGACGCACAAAAGCTGCATCACAGCGCAGAGCCCGCACCGCTTAGCTCGGTGGATATTCTGCAGGGCGGCAAAACCGCGCTGAATAAGGCCAATAGCGACATGGGGCTGGCGCTTTCGCCTGATGAAGTGGATTATCTATTCGAAAATTTTACAAAAATCGGTCGCAACCCCACCGACGTCGAACTGATGATGTTCGCGCAAGCCAACTCGGAACATTGCCGCCACAAGATTTTCAATGCAGACTGGGTAATTGACGGCGAGGTACAGGACAACTCATTGTTCGGCATGATCCGCAACACGCACAAGCTCAACCCGGGCAGCACGGTGGTCGCTTATGCCGACAATGCCTCGATTGTTGCAGGCCAAAAAACCAGGCGTTTTTACCCAAAAGATGGTGAATACGGCTTTACAGAAGAAAACATGCACTACCTGATGAAGGTGGAAACGCATAACCATCCCACTGCCATTTCCCCTTTTGCCGGCGCGGCGACTGGTGCGGGCGGCGAGATCCGCGATGAAGGCGCAACTGGCAGCGGTTCCAAACCCAAAGCGGGGTTAACCGGATTTTCCGTATCCAACCTGAATATTCCTGACTTTGCCCAACCATGGGAAAAACCCTACGGAAAACCGGGCCGCATCGCATCACCTTTGCAAATCATGGTCGATGGCCCTCTGGGTGGCGCAGCCTATAACAACGAGTTTGGGCGCCCCAATATCGCCGGCTACTTCCGTACTTTTGAACTGGAAACCTATGGCCAGAACGGCCAGCCAGAAGTGCGCGGTTATCATAAGCCAATCATGCTGGCAGGCGGGGTCGGCAATATCTCAGCATCGCATTCAAAAAAGAACCCGATTCCGGCCGGTGCGGCGCTCATTCAACTCGGCGGCCCTGCCATGCTGATTGGCCTGGGCGGCGGCGCCGCATCCAGCATGGACACCGGCAGCAACACGGAAAATCTGGACTTTGATTCGGTGCAGCGCGGCAATCCAGAACTGCAACGCCGTGCGCAGGAAGTGATTGACCGCTGCTGGCAGTTAGGCGATAAAAACCCGATTTTGAGCATCCATGATGTGGGCGCGGGCGGCATTTCCAATGCCTTTCCAGAATTGGTAAACGACGCTAAAGTCGGCGCGATTTTTCAGCTGCGTAATGTGCACAACGAGGAACCCGGCATGTCGCCACGCGAGCTCTGGAGTAACGAGGCGCAGGAACGTTATGTGATGGCAGTGGCGCAAGAAAATCTGCCGCTATTTGAAGCCATTTGCGCGCGTGAGCGCTGCCCGTTTGCGGTTGTAGGCCATGCCACCGAAGAGCGCCATTTAACCGTCGCGGACAGCCACTTTAACAACAAACCTGTGGATATGGATTTGTCCGTCTTGCTTGGCAAACCGCCTAAAATGACGCGCGACGTAAAAAGCATCAGCAGGAAACTAGCTGCTTTTGATACTGGCAAGATTGATATTAAAGACGCTGCAACGCGTGTATTACGCCTGCCCGGCGTGGCGGATAAAACATTCCTGATTACCATTGGCGACCGCACCGTGACCGGCCTTATCGCACGCGACCAGATGGTCGGCCCTTGGCAAGTGCCCGTGAGCGATGTGGCGGTAACGCTGGCAGGCTTTGAAACCAACATCGGCGAAGCGTTTGCCATTGGCGAAAAAGCGCCGCTCGCATTGATTGACGCACCAGCCTCCGGCCGCATGGCGATTGGCGAGGCCATCACCAACATTGCTGCCAGCCTGATTGACGATATTGGCAACTTAAAACTCTCTGCCAACTGGATGGCGCCTGCGGGGCATGCCGGCGAAGATGCCGCATTGTTTGCCACGGTCAAGGCCGTAGGCATGGAATTGTGCCCGCAACTTGGCATCAGCATTCCGGTCGGCAAAGACTCCATGAGCATGAAGACGGTTTGGCAGGAAAACAATCAGGATAAAGCAGTCACTTCGCCGATTTCACTGGTGGTGACCGCTTTTGCCAATACGCCGGATACGCGCAAAACCCTCACGCCGCAGTTGCGTACGGACATGGGCGAAACCAAGCTCATCTTAATTGATCTTGGCAATGGCAAAAACCGCATGGGCGGTAGCAGCCTGGCGCAAGTGTATAGCCAGCTTGGCAATGATGCGCCGGATGTCGACAGCCCTGAACAGCTCAAAGCGTTTTTTGCAGCCGTTCAACGACTGAATAGCGACAACAAAATTCTGGCCTACCACGACCGTAGCGACGGCGGCTTGCTTGTCACCTTGTGCGAAATGGCGTTTGCAGGGCATTGCGGCCTGCAAGCCAATATCGACGGGCTTTCTGGCGATAGCGTAGCAGCGCTGTTTAACGAGGAACTTGGGGCGGTGCTGCAAGTACGCGCCTCGCAGGCCGATGAGATTCTGAATACATTGAATCAACTGCTTGCCGGCTGCGCACATTACATTGGCACCGTGAACAACAACGCTCAAATCCAGATTACGCAGCACGGTAAAACAATATTCAGCGATAGCCGCATCAATTTGCACCGCATGTGGTCAGAAACCACCTACCGCATGCAAAGCCTGCGCGATAACCCTGCCTGCGCCCAGCAGGAATATGACCGTATTCTGGACGAAGCTGATACTGGCTTGCATGTGCATACGACCTTTGACATCAATGAAAATATCGCTGCGCCTTACCTCAACAAATCACGCCCGCGCATGGCCATCCTGCGCGAACAAGGCGTGAACGGCCAGGTGGAGATGGCTGCTGCATTTGACCGCGCGGGCTTTGCCGCTTTTGACGTGCATATGAGCGACATCATCTCCGGCCGCGCGTCGCTTAAAGACTTTGCTGGCTTTGTAGCCTGCGGCGGCTTTTCATACGGCGACGTGCTGGGCGCAGGCGAAGGCTGGGCGAAATCCATTTTATTCAACGGCCGCGCGCGGGACGAATTCAGCGCCTTCTTCAACCGCAGCGATTCGTTCGCCCTCGGGGTGTGCAATGGCTGCCAAATGATGAGCAATTTACACTCGATCATCCCTGGCAGCGAGCACTGGCCACACTTTGTACGCAACAAATCCGAGCAGTTCGAGGCGCGTTTTGCGATGGTGGAAGTGCTGGAATCACCTTCGCTGTTCTTTAAGGGCATGGCTGGAAGCCGCATGCCGATTGCCGTTGCGCATGGCGAAGGATTTGCGGAATTTTCCGGTGAAAATGCTGTCAATCACGCGCTGGATAAAAAGCTGGTAACGATGCGTTTTATTGACCATGCGTCAACGCCAACTGAAATCTATCCGTTTAATCCGAACGGATCGCCGCAGGGAATTACCGGACTAACCACCACAGATGGGCGTTTTAGTATTATGATGCCACATCCTGAACGGGTATTCAGAGCAGCACAGCATTCCTGGCATCCCGATGACTGGCTTGAAGATGCACCCTGGATGCGGATGTTCCGTAATGCAAGAAAATATATCGCCTAACTGGTAATCATTAGAATAAGGAAAAAAGCAGTATGAATATGTTAAAAATAATATTTGCCGCATTAGCGTTGAGTTTTTCATTAAATAGTACCGCACTCACCGATGATGAATCGCTTGAGTTTAGCGACGCGCTGACAGAAGGCAAGCTGAAAATTGTAGAAAAATATGTGAAAGCTGAGCCAAAAATAGTTAATGAAAAAATCTTTGGTTGGTCGCCATTGCAAATGGCAGCCAATAAAGGCGATATTCCAACTGTAAAATTCCTGCTAAGCAAAGGCGCTGATATCAATTATGTTCATCCTGTCGCGATTCATACGGCATTTATGTTGGCAGCGCTTAATGGGCAAGAAGAAATGGCAAAATTTCTAGCTAGCAATGGTGCGGATGTCAACGTGAAACTCAAAGGCGATGTTTCTCTTATTCGCTATTTCCGCGAAGAGGGCAACACCCATATGGTTGAGTTTCTATCAAGCCTTGGTGTAAAAGATGACGGCTGCAAAGAAGAAAGATGCTTCTGATAAATTATGTAGGTTGAATTGCCAACTACTTGGCAAAAACATTTAGAATGGTGTTTTAATATCAAGTGAACACCATGCGATCACGATTCACTTTCTGGTTATTGGTACACATACTCACAACCTCAGAAGCGAGTGCTGCTGAGGTTTTTGTTTTTTCAGGCACCCACATACGAACGCTCGCCGCTTCCTGTGCGGCTTGCCACGGCACGCTTGGCAATAGTGCTAACGCAACCCCGACACTTGCGGGCTTGGAATCAGGTTACTTCATTACCCAAATGCAAGGCTTCAGAAATGGCTCTCGCCCTGCTACGGTCATGCATCATCATGCCAAAGGGCTCGATCCGGAAGAAATCAATCAGCTTGCGGTCTATTTTTCGCTGCAAAAACGTGCTGAGAATATTAACCCCAAACCCCAATTATTAAAGGCAAATCATGCAGACTGATTTCCTGGAAGTTAGCCGCCGCGCGTTCATTAAAGCGGCCGGTGCTGCAGGTATGCTGCTGCTAAGTCCAAGCAGCTTTTCGCGCGCCAGCAAACCGCCGCTGGGGCGTATCGTCGTGATTGGCGGCGGCTATGCCGGCACCACTGCGGCTAAATATATCCGCATGTGGAGCCTGGGTAATATTGAAGTGGTTGTGATTGAAAAATCGGATCAGTTCGTATCGTGTCCACTCAGCAATCTGGTGCTGGGCGGCAGCAAGAAAATTCATGACCTCACTTTTGGCTATGATTTAATCAAAAAAAATCATGGCGTAAAATGGGTGCAGGATGAAGTCACTGCGATTGACGTCGCCGCCAAAAAGGTAAGCACGAAACGTGGCGAGATGGCGTATGACCGCCTGATCATCGCGCCGGGAATTGATTTTATCTACGACACCTTACCAAATTTGCAATCCGCAGAAGCGCAGCAGCAAGTGCCGCATGCATGGAAAGCCGGCTGGCAAACCGTCAACTTGCGCCAACAGTTGGAATCTATGCCAGACGGCGGCGTATTTGTCATGAATGTGCCCAAAGCGCCATACCGCTGCCCGCCAGGGCCTTATGAGCGGGTGTGCCAGGTGGCAAGTTATTTTAAAGCCAGCAAACCCAACAGCAAAATTATCGTGCTGGATGCCAACCAGGAAATCGTTTCTAAAAAAGGCTTGTTCACCAAAGTATGGGCTGAAATGTACGCAGGCATGATTGATTACCGCCCGAACAATGTGGTAGTTGAAGTCGATATCACAACTAAATCGGTGAAGACCGATTTTGAAGCGGTCACCGCCAATGTGCTCAATATTATTCCGCCGCAACGCGCCGGAAAGCCTGCACAAATGGCCGGCCTCAACAATATCGACAAACGCTGGTGCGAAGTGGATTTTTTAACTTACGAATCCAGACTAGCGCCGAATGTGCACGTGATTGGCGACAGCGTTTCCGCCGCCCTGCCAAAATCCGCACATATGGCTACCAGCCAGGCCAGAGTTTGCGCTAACGCCATCGTGGCGCTCATGAGCGGGCAGATGCCAGACGCCGCTCCGGTGTTTGCCAATACCTGCTATAGCTATGTGGATGACCGGCAAGCCATGCATGTGGCCAATGTATACCGCTATGACGAAACCAAGAGAATCATGGTCGCCGCTGAAGGCGGCGGGGTTTCTGCGAACCCTTCCGAACAGGAAGGACAATACGCTAACGCCTGGGCAGCCAATATCTGGTCGGACGTGCTCACTTAATCTTCGCTGATCACATGTCCAAAACGATTATTTCAAAACTTGGCATTATTCTTACCATGGGCCTATGCGGCCTACCTGGCATAGGCTGCACACAAGTTGCTGACGTTGCAAAGCCGCCGGCAGCGCTTAACCTTGCGCTGCCAGCAGGGTTCGAAGTCACCGTGTTTGCCAAACTCAACGGAGCCGGTGCCGAATATTTCGCTGGCCCGCGCATGCTGGCATTCGATCAATCAGGCAATCTGTTTGTCTCCCTCGGCAAAAGCAATCAGGTGCTCATGCTGTCAGATGCCAATAGGGACGGGCTCTCCGAGGCACCTGTTCTGGTTTCTGATAAGCTCAATGCGCCCAATGGGTTGGCTTTTGTAGGGAATGATTTACTGGTGGCGAACCAAGATAGCGTGGTAAAGCTCACGCAGAAAAATGGCGTCTGGTCTACACCTAAACCCTTGATTAAAAACCTGCCCAGCGGCGGGCATACGCTCAAAACCATTAAAGTCGGGCCGGATAATTATCTGTATATCAACGTCGGCTCCAGCTGCAATGTATGTTTAGAGGACGACCCGCTGCGGGCGACGATTTTGCGTTATACGCTGGAGGGCAAGCCTGCAGGCGGTCTGGAAACAGTTGGTCGGCACGCTGCAAACCCGACATGGGCGCGCGGTTTGCGCAACAGCCAGGGCTTTGCCTGGCACCCGAAAACGGGCAGCATGTTCGCTACCAATAATGGCTCGGATATGCGTTCTGACAAAAAAGGCGGTAAAGTGAATGATGAGCTTCCGCCTGAACACCTTAACAAAATAGAGCGGGGCAAACATTATGGCTGGCCGCACTGCTGGGGCAAACCCGACAACATAAAAGAAATGACGGAAGACCCGAATTTTGCCGGCCCGGATAATTTCTGCAAAAACAGCACACCGCCCGCCATCACATTCACCTCGCATTCCACACCGATAGGCGTGACCTTCCTGGACAAATCCAATTTTCCCGCCGAATATAAAAGCGATGCGATTGTCGCACTGCATGGCTCGTGGAATCGTGATCAATTAAGCGGCTACAAACTGGTGCGCGTGAAATTTAAGGGCGAAAATCCTGTCGAAGTAGTTGATTTCGCCACCGGCTGGCTCGATAATAACCGAGCATGGGGTCGGCCTGTGGATGTGATTGCCGGCCCCGATGGCGCATTATACGTATCGGATGACCGCGCAGGCTATATCTACCGGATTAGTTATACATCTAATTAGCAGCAATTGAGTCTCTAAATAAAAAACCGAAGGAGATTAACATGAGAGTTGAGAAATTGATACGGATGACATGTTTAGCAATAACTTTATTGATTTCGATCAATCATGCACAGGCTGAAGATACCAGCAAACCTAACATGCTGATTTATATCAATCCTCAGGAATATACGAACCAGATCAAGCTCTGGCATTTTTACTATGATTACTGGTTTGCACAAGGCCCTGTCGTAGAAAAGGTCGCGAAAGAAAGGTTAGAAAAAGAATATGGCAATGTAAGCATGTGTGAAGGCAATCAATCAGGAAAAACCTTGGTGTGGATTCAGCCTCGCATGTTCTATAACCCTCAATCGCTGATTTACTATGGCACAATTAGTGCAAAGGTTTACTCTGGTGTGGGTAAATTAGTAGGCGAATATGTGGGGGAATCGAAAGTACATGGTTATCTCGACATACAAAATAGCAAACGTGTACATGATGCTTATGACGTTGCCATGCAGAATGCTATAGGAAAAATGAAAACAGATCAGACCCTGCAAGCCATCATTAACACCCCTACCCTTACAGGTAGCACAGACACTCCATGTAGCATGGTCACCCTGCTTCCCACGCCAAAAATCCGGGCAATGTCATTTTAATGGTGTCTTTTTAGGATGTATGAAATGTAAAAACACTTGTCGCTTGCCTATTCATTACATTGCTTAATATATCTCCTTTGTTGCTAATAATACACAAACCAAGTAATATTACCTACCGTGAATAAAGCCAGTTTGGATAACACAAAATCGATTTGCAATAGCCTAGATAATTTGCCTGCTGCAAAATTTTATTACTAAATCCCGCTAAAGGAATCAGAGTTCATGAGAAAAATAATTATATTAGCAATCGCCACTTTGGCCGCGACGAGTGCAGGCTGTGTGCAGAACCCCAGCGATCAGCTTTCTGCCGGAGGAAAAATCACAGGCCTGAAAACGCCGGAATCGGTAGTGCAAGCCAAAGATGGCCGTATTTTCATTTCTGAAATTAACAAATTTGACAAAGATGGTGACGGCCGGATTAGCATGATTGATAAAAACGGCAAGGCTTCAATTTATGCCAGCGGCTTAGATGACCCGAAAGGCTTGGCGATGATCGGCGAAAACCTGTATGTAGCAGATAAAAACAAAATCATGAAAATTACGCCAGAGGGCAAAGTAGGTGTGTTTGTGCCAGCCGAGGCATTTCCCGCCATGCCGCAGTTTCTGAACGATCTGGAAGCCGACCCGCAAGGCAATTTATACGTCAGCGATAGTGGCGATGTGATGAAAACCGGCAAGGGTGGGGCGATTTATAAAATTAACCCGCGAGGGGAAGTGAAATTGCTCATAGACGGCAAGCAGGACGCGCGGGTAATGGCGCCCAATGGCTTGCTGGCGGATGACACTGGTAACGTGTTGATTTATGTCGATTTTACTTCTGGTGTGCTATATAGCCTTAACCAGCAAACACAAGCTTTGACAGACATCGCCGAGGGTTTTGGCGGTGGCGATGGCGTAGTTCACCACTCTAATGGCACCATGTACGTAAGTGACTGGAAAAATGGCAAAGTGTTTAGCATTAATACCAAGGGCGAAGTCACACTGTTAAAAAGTGGATATCAATCGGCTGCGGATATTGCTATTACCAAAGATGAAGCCTATTTAATGGTGCCCGACATGTACGCTGGCGAGCTGGACTTTATACCGCTCAAGTAATTGATTCAGAATAATTGAAAGAACTACGTCAAAGTGCGTTAGCCTGGCTAGCTGAGAGTGGTGCTGACCAGAAAGCTGCTGGTGTTGCTGCGCTGTATCAGTCTTGGCAAGCGGGCGATATCCGCCTTAACGCTGCAGTCGAGTTAACATCAGCTTTACCGATTCCCGGCCGCCCCGTTAAGCCAGAATTGGTCTCTCCGCTCGAAGTAGGGAAACGTTCCATGCGCACAGAGGAAGGCCGCGCTGCCTTAATCCACGCGCTTGCGCATATTGAGTTTAATGCGATCAATCTGGCACTGGATGCGATCTGGCGCTTTAATGGAATGCCGGAAAGCTATTACCAAGACTGGCTTAAAGTGGCGGCTGAAGAAGCCTATCATTTCAGCCTGCTCAACACGCACCTGCAAACCATGGGCTACGCTTACGGTGATTTTACTGGCCACAACAGCTTATGGGAAATGGCGGACAAAACTGCTAGTGACGTACTTGCTCGCATGGCTTTAGTGCCGCGCACCATGGAAGCGCGCGGCTTGGATGCCTCCCCGCCGTTACGCAACAAACTGGCGCAGATAGGCGATACCAAAGCCGCCAATATTCTCGACATTATTCTGCGCGATGAAATTGGACACGTGGCGATAGGCAACCACTGGTTTAACTGGCTGTGCGAAAAGCGCGTGCTGGAACCGATTGCCACTTATGACAACTTGGCCAAACAATACAATGCGCCCAAACTGCGCAGGCCATTCAACCTGGAAGCAAGGCGTAAAGCGGGTTTCAGCGATGCAGAATTGGCGTTGTTGATTTAAGCGGTGAACAAATTTATCACACCGTCTAACCCGGTGTGATTCAGCGCATAAGTCGCCTGTTGCTGCACAATGGGTTTTGCATGGTAAGCCACACCCACTCCGGCGGCTGACATCATCTTGAGGTCGTTCGCGCCATCGCCGATACCGATGGTTTGTTCCGGCTTCAGACCTAATTGATCGCGCAGCTTCAGCAATTCCTGCGCTTTTCTATCTGCATCCACGATGTCGCCCAGAATATGGCCGGTGAGTTTTCCGTCAACAATCTCAAAAGTATTCGATACCGCATAATCCAGGCCAAGCAAAGCTTTGACGTGATTGGCAAACATGGTGAAACCGCCAGACACCACCATGGTTTTGATATTGTTAGCTTTGCAGGCAGCAATCCATTCATGTGCGCCCGGATTGGCTTGCAGGCGTTCGTCAATCACGCGCTGCAAGGCTGATTCATCCAGCCCTTTCAATAAAGTCACACGCTTTCTCAGGCTGGCTGCAAAGTCCAGTTCGCCGCGCATGGCGGCTTCGGTAATTTTGGAAATTTCGGGTTTGATGCCCATCATAGCGGCGATTTCATCGATGCACTCGATATTGATCAGCGTCGAGTCCATGTCCATCACACACAGTCCATAACGGTTCAAACGCTGGTTATCCGGCACAAAGGCGCAGTCAATCTGCTGCTCGGCACAAAAGGCACGCACAGCTTCAATGTCGGTCTCGTTAGTTGGCAAATAATAGGCATGTTCAGCAATCTGCATAAACTGTGTGCTGCCGCCAATTAAACGGTGAATGTGGGTGAGATGCGCGACGGTAATCGCGCGGCCTTGAACAACTAAACGCATGAAATAACCCGAAAGAATGAGAAAAATGGCATTATAACAGTGGCGCCCTACCACGTAGTGTCTTTGTTAATTGACGCTTGGATGATATGATTTTTTAACTCCTATTTAGAAAGCGCACCATGAAACCCGCTCCTCCAAATCTGGCCTGGCTGAATCTGCCCAACATGCCTGCAGCTATCAAGGCACTTTTTGCGGGCTATCTGCTTGTGATAGGCTTGGGCTTATGTATGGCCGGGCTGCAAATCATGCTCACGCACGGCCTGGCTGACGGCAAAACCGGGCTTTCGATAGATGACATTGTCTACAGCTATTATGGCGACCGTAGCGGCAGCAAACTGGCGAGCAAGCTCAATGGTTCCATGAAAGATAAAGCGCCGCTTGAAGTGCGCCAGGACATCGTCAAATGGGCACAGAACGGCTCGCCGGAATCGGAATGGGAGCCGCATTACAAAGCGGTATTCGCGCAATACTGCGTCATGTGTCACAGCCAAATTCCTGGCATTCCCGATTTCACCAAGTTTGAGGAAGTCAAAAAAGCTGCCGCTCTCAATGAAGGCGCAACGGTTGAAGGGCTGACCAGGGTGTCGCATATCCATTTATTCGGCATCGCTTTTATTTTCTTTTTTGTAGGCTTTATTTTCAGCTTTGCAGTAAACGTACCAAAAAAGCTGAAAATTCTAGTGATTGCATTCCCGTTCGGCTTTTTGATTATGGACGTATTCTCATGGTGGCTGACTAAACTCAGCCCCAGTTTCGCTTGGCTTACCATCATCGGCGGCATCGGCTACAGCGCAGCTTCGGCGTATATGTGGGTGGTGAGCATGTACCAGATGTTTATTCTGTCGCGTAATGGCAAAGTATATGGCAACGCCTGGGAATCTGATTTATAGCAACCTAGCTGATTAATAACGAATAAAGAAAAGCCATGCCGAATTACATTAAGTCCAGGCATGGCTTTTTTACTAGCTTCAACTCGGCTTTTGCGCGAAAATATCATCTGCAATTAAAATTAAAAACTGAATCAGCCTAAAATGAATCTTCATGAATATCAAGCCAAACTTTTATTAAAACAATATGGCCTGCCAACTCCTATTGGTGCGGTTGCTGGCGATGCTGCTGCAGCTGTAAATGCAGCCAATGCTATCCAATCGAACGCTTATGTGGTCAAAGCGCAAATCCACGCAGGCGGCCGCGGTAAAGCGGGTGGTGTAAAACTCGTCAAATCTGCCGCCGAGGTTGAAGCGACAGCAAAAACCCTGCTTGGCAAACATCTAATTACTTACCAGAATGCCCCCGATGGGCAAATGGTGAGTCAGGTACTCGTCGAGGAAACGCTGCCGATTGCGCGCGAATTGTATTTATCGATGTTGGTAGATAGAAGCCTGGAGCGTGTTGTAGTTGTGGCCTCCTCCGCAGGCGGCATGGATATTGAAGAAATCGCGGCGACACAGCCCGATAAAATCCTGCAGGAAGTGTGCGATCCGCTCAATGGCTTGGTGGATTTTCAGGCACGTAATTTAGCTTTTCAATTAGGGTTAAGCAGCGAGCAAATAGCTGCTTTTACTAGGCTACTAAAAGGCTTGTACAAACTCTTCAAAGAGAATGATTTAAGCCTGCTGGAAATTAACCCGCTCATCGTCACAACCGATGGCAAGCTAGTCGCGCTCGACTGCAAAATGAGCGTGGATGACAACGCGCTGTATCGCCAGAAATCACTCTCCGAACAGCGCGACTGGAGCCAGGAAGACGCCAAAGAAGCTATCGCGCACGAGGCAGGGCTCAATTATATCGCGCTTAACGGCAATATCGGCTGCATGGTCAATGGTGCCGGGCTTGCCATGGCAACCATGGATCTGATCAAACTACATGGCGGCATGCCGGCCAATTTCCTGGATGTAGGCGGTGGCGCGACAGCGGAAACCGTATCCAAAGCTTTCAAAATCATCCTTGCGGATAGCAATGTAAAAGCCATTCTAGTCAATATTTTTGGCGGCATCATGCGCTGCGACATTATCGCCACCGGAATTATTACCGCAGTAAAAGAAGTCGGCATGACCATCCCCGTTGTCGTCCGTTTGGAAGGCACAAACGTTGAATTAGGCAAACAAATGTTACGCGAGAGTGGATTAAATATTATTTCGGCAGAAAACCTGACAGACGCTGCCAAGCAAGCGGTAAAGGCGGTGGCAGCATGAGCATTTTAGTGAACAAAAATACCAAAGTGCTTTGCCAGGGCTTTACCGGAAAGCAAGGTACGTTTCACTCCGAGCAGGCACTGGCTTATGGCACGCAGATGGTGGGCGGCGTCACGCCTGGCAAAGGTGGCCAGTTACACTTGAATTTGCCCGTATTTAACACCATGCGCGAGGCTGTGCGCGAAACGCAGGCCAATGCCAGTGTGATTTACGTGCCGCCAGCATATGCAGCAGATTCCATTTTGGAAGCAGCTGATGCAGGTATTGAGTTGATCGTGTGCATTACAGAGGGCATTCCGGTATTAGATATGCTGAATGTGAAAGCATCTCTTAAAGCCAATGGCGCTAAATTAATCGGCCCTAATTGCCCAGGTATTATCACGCCGAATGAATGCAAGATCGGCATCATGCCGGGCAGCATTCACCTGCGCGGCAAGGTGGGCGTGGTGTCGCGCTCCGGCACGCTCACTTATGAGGCAGTGCATCAAACGACTGCGCTGGGTTTGGGTCAAACCACCTGCGTGGGTATTGGCGGCGACCCGATTAAAGGCTTGAATTTTATTGAATGCCTGACCATGTTCGAGGCCGATCCTGAAACTGAGGCAATGATTATGGTGGGTGAAATCGGCGGCTCTGATGAAGAAGCCGCAGCGGATTTTATTAAACATCACGTCACCAAGCCTGTTGCAGCCTATATTGCCGGTTTGACCGCGCCAAAAGGCAAGCGTATGGGACATGCGGGGGCGATTATCTCGGGCGGATCCGGTCGTGCCGAAGATAAAATCAAAGCGCTTGAAAATGCTGGCTGTGTGGTAGCTACATCGCCGGCTGGTTTGGGCGAGGCGGTGTTGCAAGCAATGAAAAATAAAGGTAAATAGATTGAAAAAATTTATCGTATTTCTTGGTTTGTGTTTATTCCTAGCAAGCACAACAAGCTTTGCAGAGGACATTCCCTACCTGCTTACAGCGTCGTCTAAAGGAGATTTGGCTACGGTAAAAGCCATGCTGGAAAGCGGCGTCAACGCGAACACCAAAGATGCGGACGGCATCACCGCGCTGATGTATGCGGCGCGTAAAGACCGTGCGGAAGTAGCCGCGGCGCTCATCAATAAAGGTGCGGATGTCAATGCCAAAGATAAAGGCGGCTGGACTGCACTGATGTTCGCTGCCAAGAAAAATCACGTAGCGACGGCAAAGGTGCTTCTGGAAAAAGGCGCAGACCCAAAAATTCGCGATGACAGTGGCTGGAGTGCGTTTGGCATGGCAGCCACTTCCGGCTACAACGAAATTGTAGACTTGATGATTAAGCACGGCATGGATGCGAACGCGAAAAGCGATGACGGTAAAACAGCATTGATGTATGCCGCAAAAAGTGGCGATGTGCCAACGATTACCTCCTTGATGGCACAGGGCGCGCAGCCCAACGCACACGACAGGCTTGGCGCAACACCGCTGATGTACGCAGCCCGCGAAGGCCACACCCCTGCAGTGGCCTATATGCTGGACAAAGGGGCCAATGTTGATGAGCAGGACCAGTCACGCTGGACAGCATTGACTTGGGCAGTTAAAAAGGCACAGGTGAAAGTTGCCAAAACATTGATTGCAAAAGGCGCCGACGTCGACCATGAAGACTCAGAAGGCACGCCAATCCTGCACTTAGCAGTAGATACCAATTCAGCGGAAATGGTTAAACTGCTACTTGAAAACAAGGTCAACGTGAAGGCGCGCGATAAATACGGCCTGACCGCTTACGTGTATGCGCTAAAAAAAGGAAATCCGGAAATTGTGAAGCTGATTAAAGATGCCGGCGGAAAATATTAGCTACTTCAGACCAATAATTAA
>JAKQTN010000068.1 GCA_029563075.1 Pseudomonadota bacterium | reverse complement strand
CGTTCATCAGCTCCAACATATGTGGCTCTGCCGATAAGCGCTGGTATTTTCTGCTTCTTACCAATTGTATCAGGATCGAAGCCGTGATAATAAGTTAAGTTTACTTTATCACCTACTTTCAGCCAAATGTCCGTTTCAGGTGTAAAAGCTTCACCATCCAAATCGCGCCCGTCTATTGGACCCCCAAAAGGAACGCCAAGCACACGCCAGCCCGTTTCAACATAATCGCCGTCAGCCTTCATGCGCTTTTCGGTGTCATCCTCACGCTCGATTATCCCCTCAGGAACCTGTATCTTAATTCTATATAGCTCAGACATTTGCCACCTCTTTTTCAATTGCCGCCATGATCTTTGCTTCAATTTGCTTCCCATACAAATTTATAGCGCCTTTATCTGTTAGCCACCCGCTCCACTTATGCTGTGTAACTTGGTCTTCCCAGCCCTGCACTAATGGTGCGTAAGGCATATTATTTTCAACAGTTACAGTAAATCCATTCACGCTTGAATAAGAAGTCCAACTTTGCCCAAGCCTTCGAGTGCGCTTATATGGTACTCTGATATCGCCTTGTTTAAGATGATAAAAGAATCCACGCCGTACTCTCGAGTCTGACCTTATAAGCGGATTAGGTGCATGTACTGCTCTCGGATACTTACGCAATTGCCGTTGTAAGAAAACGCCTTGCTGCGATATAACACTACGCACATAATTAAATTTCTGAAGCGTGTCAAGCTTTGCTACCAACTCTTCTACGCCCCTAATTTCGAGGCTTATTACACTCATAATGCACCATCCTTAGGAAATTCCCAGCCTACACCACACCTGCAATTCGGATGCGCTGGCGGATAATCGCCATTCGTTATTGGCTTCTCATTTTTCGGTGCGCATATAGGGCAAACGAGTTCATCATTCGCCGTCATCCAGATTGGAATCATTCTTTGCCCTGTTTCACGCTCAAGTTCAGCTACATAAGCCCGCTCCCCCTCCACAACAGCTCTGGTCGTTTCAGTTACCGCAATCCGCTCCGCACGTACTGGTGAAAACATCCGTTCCAGCCGTTCGCTTATCTCTCGAATGGTGAGCCCTTCCTCATATCCCTGCGCGATAACTTCACCAACTCCTGAATATCGAGATAAAACATCCAAAGTATATTCATGCGTTCTAAGCCAAATTTGCTGCATGACCTCTTCAGAATGCTGACGTGCCCAGTTTACAGCCGCACGATTAACATTGTCAAAATCAACGCCTATTCCAATCCTGATCATTGCGTCATCAGCTTGTTGTAACAACGCGTCAACCAATACCGGCTCAACATCCTTCTGAATATCCTTCCAGCCGGCCTGCCAGTATTCAGGCGGTACGTTCGCTAAGTTAGGTGGATCACCTAAATAATTGAGCAATTTGTCAAGCTCAACGCGCAAATCCTTACTCAGCACCCGCGCTAACTTACGCTCAATCTCTTCGCGGTTTACGAAGTCCATTACGCCCCTACCTCATCCATTATCGGCAAGCGGTAATGCGCGATCCGCTTTTCTGCAATCTCAACGTACTCCGGCTCTCGCTCAATTCCGATAAACTCGCGCCCTTCCAGCACGCACGCAATGCCAGTCGTGCCAGAGCCCATGAACGG
>JAKQTN010000082.1 GCA_029563075.1 Pseudomonadota bacterium | reverse complement strand
TAGAGCTTACTCAAAAAGTATAACTAGCTGATTGAATTTATTAATATTTTGTTTTTTGGTAGAATAGTGCACATAAATATGTGAATTAACACCAAAAACCGTGCACTATGATTCGTTACGTCAGCCAAAAGCAACTGCCCCTCGAAGGATTTGATACACCGCCCGGCATGATTCTAGATCCCACTAATCGCTGGGTAAAACTGAGGGATTGCCTACCGTGGGATGAGTTGTCCGAGAGCTACTATAAGACGTTATGTTCAAATCTGGGCCGCCCAGCCAAAGATGCCAGGATTGTGATTGGAGCGGTGATTATTAAACATAAATTATCGATTTCAGATGAAGAGACGGTTGAACAGATTCGAGAGAATCCGTACCTGCAATATTTTATTGGCCTGAAAGGTTTTCAAGCGAAGGCGCCGTTTGCGTCATCATTACTGGTTGAGATACGCAAGCGCATGGGTCAGACGGTATTCGATGAATTTCATGAGTCGATCATCGAAACGGTTGAACCTAGGCGGACAAAGAAGTCAGTCAAAGCAAGTGATGATGACAACGACGATGATGTGTCAAATAGCGGTGAGGTAGGTAGCAGCGGTGCGGCCACCGCAATGGAAGCAGAGCAATCTTTGGCAGATGAGCAGCCGCGCAATCACGGCAAATTAATACTGGATGCCACCGTTGCAGAACAGGCCATACGCTATCCGACAGATCTTGGACTGCTGAACGAAGCGCGTGAATTGAGTGAGCGTATCATTGATGAACTGCATGCCAAAAGTAACCGGGCACAGAGAAAGAAGCCGCGCACTTATCGCGAGATTGCCAGAAAAGCTTATCTCAGCCTGGTCAAGCTGAGACGGCCATCCAACAGAAAACGCCGTGCCGGTATCAGGCAGCAATTGCAATTCCTGCAGCGGAATTTAAATCATATTGAAGCGATGCTGACGGAATATCCGCTTGGCACACCCATACCGTTACCCAATGGGTTGTTACGCCGCTACTGGGTATTACCCCATCTGTACCAACAACATTATGCAATGTACAAAACCAACACCAGACGCTGTGATGATCGCATTGTCAGTATCAGTCAGCCGTATCTTCGGCCCATTATCAGGGGAAAGCAAGGCAAGGCAGTGGAATTTGGCGCCAAAATAAGCGTGAGTCTGACAGACAAAGGATTGGCGCATGTCGACAAGCTGCACTGGGATGCGCAACATGAAGGCCATGATCTTGAAGCGCAAGTTGAAGCCTACAAAAAGCGTTACGGCTATTATCCAGAAGTCGTCATTGCCGACACGCTATATGGTTCACGTGATAATCGCAGCTATCTGGAACGCAAGCACATCCGCTTCTCAGGAAAACCACTGGGACGTCCGCCAAAGAGTACACCTGAAAACAAAGATGAGATCAATCGCCTGAAAGCACAACGCCGGCAGGAATATCGCGAACGCATTCCAATTGAAGGAAAGTTTGGCCAAGGAAAGTATGGTTATCGGCTCAACAATATTCGAGCCAAGCGCGCTGATACGTCTGCCGCATGGATTAATAGTATCTTCCTGGTTATGAACCTGCTCATCTTGGTGCGGGTTTTTATTTATCTAAAAAATCTTGCTGTCAGAATAGTATTTTGGGTGACAAAAAAGTGCATACCCAGAGAAATTCCGTTTGCGCACGCCTGCCAGTTCATCTCAAACCGGAATTCTTACTTGGTAGCGCATATCTGATCGC
>JAKQTN010000042.1 GCA_029563075.1 Pseudomonadota bacterium | reverse complement strand
GGATCTCGCCACTCCGTAAAATTTTGCCTCTAAAAACCGATACGCCCTTTTCGGCGCGGTTGCTCGCCCAGTCGCGGGAGTAGCCGCAAGCGGGGATGTCGCCAAAGCGGATATATACGTCTTTAGCGCTTGCCCACTTGGTATCATGAGCTGCCCGCGCCACTAAGGCCGCCGCTTTAGTCTCCCGATGCTCGCAAGTAATAACAGGCAGGCCCCTGCCATCGACAGCCGCCACGCAATCCCATCCGTCGGCGTCCATCTCGGCAATAATCGCATCGATGGAGGCGGGGTAGTCCCACTGCTTTTTAGGGGCGCTGGACGTTGCGCTAAGTACAAGGTGTCGCTCCTCATGGCATGGCTCAGGCCAGTATCCGACAGAGCGGCAAAAAACAGAGATTGTCGCGTTGTAGTCTAGGCAACCCAAGCTGTCGCAATACTGCATCTTCCGCTCCTTCTGATTATATTATACACCCATATCATTTTTGTTGTCAAATAAAATTTATAAAATATTTACATAATACAGCAAAATAACAGAAATTATACTATACAAGCGTTGAGTAGTAAAAAATCTTTGATATTTTTGCGATTTTTCCGTCTGAGATGGACAACTCTTAATATTATATTGTGCAGGTAAGCTAGATGATATATAGTGCATAATGCTTGCAACCTAGCCGATAAAAACTGCACGAAAAGAAAAAGCTAAAAACGAGCGCTTGAAAGTGTCCAGTCAGTGAGGTAAGCTGGAAGCTGCAGAGATAATCAATGATCGTCATAAAAAGGCGAAAAAAAGGCGATAAAATGGCAGGGAAAGGCGGTAGAAAATCGACAACCTGGACAGCATCTCATCCAGGGCCAGGGCGCCCGCCTGCAGAGAAGTCTTTGACCAAAGCTCTGCGCGATAAGGTTGACCCAAAAGAGATGGCAGAGCGGATTATTGCTCTCTCACGCGACAAAGACAAGACCATCGCACTGAAAGCAACGACGTACATTTACGACCGGCTTGACGGCACACCGATTCAGTCTTTGCGTACACAGTCCGACGACCTGCCACAGATAGTCATCGCGGGGCCGGGCGTTGAGCTAGACAAGGCCGACAGTGGCGACACGAGTCAAGCATCTAGCGATCAAGGGGCCGACTCATGACTGAGCGTTTAGTCATGCGTCTGACCGCGGCACAGTGGACGGTGTACACGGATCCTACGCGGATGCGCATCCTTGTCGCTGGGCGGCGCTTCGGCAAGACACACCTTGCGGCGCATGAACTTTTACGCGTCGCGGTCAATCAAAAGGGCAGCACGAGCTGGTATATCGCGCCCACCTATGGCATGGCGCGTGACGTGATGCTGCCTAAACTCAAGGACCTGATACCGCCTAGCTATATCTCATCCCTTGATCAGACTGACCTA
>JAKQTN010000040.1 GCA_029563075.1 Pseudomonadota bacterium | reverse complement strand
AAAGCCAAAGTGTTTCATTAACACGCCGCCTGGAGCAGATTCACCGAACGTATCGATGCCTACAACTGCACCTTCCAGGCCTACATATTTGCGCCAGAAATCTGGATGCGCCGCTTCAACTGCCACGCGTTTAACGCCCGGTGTCAGCACACTGTCACGGTAAGCTTTGTCCTGGCGGTCAAATACGTTGGTTGATGGCATAGAAACCACGCGTACTTTAGTACCAGCCGCATTCAGCTCAGCCGCCGCTTTCACTGCCAAATCAAGTTCAGAACCGTTAGCGATAATGATCACGTCGGCTTTGCCGGATACGTCAGAGAACACATAGCCACCCTTACGCATTAACGCAAATTGTGCTGTATCATGCTTGATGCCAGCCACGTTTTGACGGCTCAACACCAAGCTGGATGGACCGTCTTTACGCTCAACCGCAGCCACCCAAGCCACAGCAGTTTCAGTTGAACTGCCTGGACGCCATACATCCATACGTGGAATGTAGCGTAAGCCAGATGTGTTTTCTACCGGTTGGTGAGTTGGACCATCTTCGCCCTGGCCGATAGAGTCATGTGACAACACAGCGATAGTGCGTTGTTTCATCAATGCGGCCATACGTAATGCACTCTTAGCGTAGTCTGAGAACATATGGAATGTGCCGCCGAATGGTAACAGGCCACCGTGCAGTGCCATGCCATTCATAATGGCGAACATACCAAACTCACGTACGCCGTAAGAAATGTAATTACCTGGTTTTTTGCCATCTACATGTGTAAAGCTGGGGCATGATGTCAAGTTAGAGCCAGTCAGGTCAGCAGAACCGCCTAGAAACTCTGGCAATACGATAGCCAAAGCAGTAATTGCATTCTGTGAAGCTTTACGTGTTGCAATACCTTCTGCTTTTTCGTTGGTAGCAGCAATCAATGCGTCTGTTGCCTGTTTCCAGTTAGCCGGCAGATCGCCTGCCATACGGCGTTTGAATTCTGCCGCTTCAGCCGGGAATGCTTTTGCGTAAGCAGCAAATTTAGTGTTCCAGTCGCTTTCTAATTTAGCGCCTTTCGCCTTGCCATCCCAACCCGCATAAACGTCAGCCGGAATTTCGAATGGAGCATGTGGCCAGCCGATTGCTGCACGGGTTACAGCAACTTCAGCGTCGCCTAATGCAGAGCCGTGGCAGTCATGACTGCCGGCTTTGTTTGGTGAGCCTTTACCAATAATGGTTTTACAGCAGATCAATGAGGGTTTGTCTTTTACTTTTTTCGCAGCAATCACAGCCGCGTTAATTGCGTCAGAATCATGACCATCTACTGATTGCACGTGCCAGCCATAAGCTTCAAAACGTTTTGCTGTGTCGTCTGTGTACCAGCCTTCGATATGACCGTCGATAGAAATACCGTTGTCATCCCAGAAAGCAACCAGTTTGCCCAAGCCCCATGTACCAGCTAAAGCACAAGCCTCGTGTGATACGCCTTCCATCATACAGCCGTCACCTAAGAAGCAATATGTGTAGTGATCAACAATGTCATGGCCTGGTTTGTTAAATTGGTCTGCCAATAACTTCTCAGCCATCGCAAAACCAACCGCATTGGTAATGCCCTGGCCTAATGGGCCAGTCGTGGTTTCAATGCCTGGTGCATAGCTGTACTCTGGGTGGCCGGCACATTTTGAGTGCAATTGACGGAAAGTCTTGATTTCATCCATCGGCAGATCATAGCCAGTCAGATGCAACAGGGAGTAAATCAGCATGGAACCGTGACCATTAGAGAGAATGAAACGATCGCGATCAGCCCAGTTTGGATTGGTTGGATTGTGACGTAAATGGTGATTCCACAATACCTCTGCAATTTCCGCCATACCCATAGGCGCACCTGGGTGGCCAGAGTTAGCTTTTTGCACTGCATCCATAGATAACGCACGGATGGCGTTACATAAATCGTTACGTGTTGCCATGATTCTCTCCCTAATGATTAAACTTGAA
>JAKQTN010000028.1 GCA_029563075.1 Pseudomonadota bacterium | reverse complement strand
CCGGAGCGCAAGAATGCCATTGGCAGGAAATTACCAATAGCGTCAATCTGCTCAGGATAATCCAAACAGCGCTTGATGCCCGCGGCGATTAGCCGGGAGCGCACAATATCTTTAACCGGTTCTATTTTATTTACCACTTTTCACCGCCTTGCGAATTGCCGTCGTGAGCATATCCATAATACGCCGCGCTTGGGCAGATGTAAGGCCAAAATGCTTGCGCTGCGGTAGACCGTTCCCGGTTTGATGAGATAATGCAATCAATGCGCGTTGGCGATCACCATAACTGATATTGGCATTATTGTTCGTAGCCACGACCACCATTGAGCGGTGCATTTCGCCATTGAATTGCAGATTAACGGGATCAGTAACGCGACCGGCTTCGCCTTTGTATTTGATGTATTGTGGCGAATATGAAGCGAATGGCATGCCATCAATGTCGATGCCTTTCTTGGTTCTGTCTATCATCATGCGGACGGCTTCGTCACCAATCTTTTTCATAGCAGATGCGCTGACAGAAAATTGCAAATTTGTGCGCGGCACAGAAATAGTATCAATCTTCATCTTGACAACATCCCTTGCGTTACTATACGATTTGGATCTTTTGCACTGCCATCGATATTGATGTTAATCCGCTGAATCGCGGAGCGCAGTTCAGATGCATATCGGCGCGCGTATTCTGTTGCTTTGGTTTGATACAATTGATTAAATCCGCTATTCGCTAAATCCATATAGATAAGCTCCAGCGCTTTCATATCAACAGCAATCGCAAGCGCGTCAATGTTGGTTATTGCATCAATAATTTCGGAATCGGTGTATTGGCTCAGGCGATTATAAAGCGCTGTCAATACATCATTCTCAACAACAAGATGCGCAATATCAACTTTGTCTTGCCATGTACGCGAAGCGTGACACACAGTCCATGCAGACGCGTCTGACAGCGTTCCGGTTTCAATGCCGTTTGCGCCAAAGAGATAAACGCCATGCCCTTCATTGAGCGCAAATGTGTCAATGTGCGCATCTCCGGAATCGTAAAGCGCGACAGATACAGCCTGCACCGGCGGGATAGTCAAAAGATTATCTTCTGCCGCAACGGAAGAAAAACCGCCCGCGGCAAGAGCAAAGATGC
>JAKQTN010000019.1 GCA_029563075.1 Pseudomonadota bacterium | reverse complement strand
TCCAGCTTCAGGATGCGTCCTGAATTTGAGACGCGTGCGTTAGATCAGTTACGGGGCTCGCTTGCTCCGACTTATCAATCTACGCTGGATAATTATGCTGGTTCGGCTACATTCGAAGTCAGCGACGAATCATTTGAGGATGTGAATTACTGGCTTGATTCTTTGTTTGGTACTGTTAGTCCAACTGGGGCAGGTCCATACACGCGCGCTTATGCCGCACCGCTTACCAGTGCTACCACTCCACATTTCATGACGCTTCAATATGGGCAGAGTGGCAGTATCTGGCAAATGCAGGATGCATCGGTGGCAAGCCTGACACTTTCCGGTGCCAATAATACCGGCGTGCAGGTAGGTGGTTCTATTATTGGCGGGAAAGTTACTGCTGGCACTTATACAAGCTTGAATGACCGGACGGGAACGACCAGAATGAGCGGCTGCATGGCTAAAATTTCTGTCGGAACGTGGGATGCCACATCACTTACAGAATTAGCCGATTCTGCGTTTAGCTGGGAGCTTTCGATAAATTCCAACCGCGAATATCGAAGCTATCTGGGCAGCTGTACACCAAAGGCTTACAACGATCAGAAGTGGAACGGGCAACTCAAGCTCAGCTTGGAACTGAATACAAGCACTGATGACTACTTAACCGCGATGTTAGGTTCGTCCTCTGCAATTCTCGAAAGGCAAATTGAGATAAAATACTCAACAACTGTAGATGGCAAAGCGCGCTCGATGACGATTAAATTCGCCGGTCACTCCATGCAAGCGCCTGAATTATTCCAAGACCGCAATGGTGTGGCGACCTACGATTTGGTTTTGGATGGCGTATACAACTCAAAATTGACCAACTGGCTCACGATAGGTACTGAATCTGGCGCCGTAGCCTTTACATAACAAAAAATAGACATAGGAGCGAAAATGGAGTTTGAACATAAGAAGTTTGGCAAGTGCGTGTTGACCGAAATCAATCAAAAGATGCTTGAGGATTTTCACCGCGATATGATTGGTAAGGAAACGCAGCCTCTATCCGTCTGGCGCGGTGATTCAGTTCGGGCAGCGGTGAAGTGTGGATTTATGGTTGAGCCGAAGTGGACGCTTGAGGATGTAGACAACGCTAAACCTGCACACATCGTTTGGCTGGCAGATTGCATTGCAAAACTGATTAGCGAGGCAATGAACCTCGACCCTTTATCCTGATACAGGTTGCCGATTATGCGGAAGGCAAAGGCGCGATACCAAGCTTGCTGGAGCTTAGTTTGACTTGTGATGAATACCATGCACTTCCTTTTTCAGGCGGCGTGCTCGAACAGCCCGCTGGTTTAATGCGCAAATTGAGGCAGGTTGGCAATGTATACAGGGCATTCCAGATGTATAAGAACGAAGGGCAAATTCCGGGTCAATCCGCAAAGTGGAAGCGTGAGCATGAGCAGGTGTGGAATATCGTGATGGAAGTTAACGAGTTGAGGGAAAAGTATGGCTAAT
>JAKQTN010000007.1 GCA_029563075.1 Pseudomonadota bacterium | reverse complement strand
ACGCGCCGAAGCGATTGAAGACTTGGAGGCGATTATTGAAGCCTCCGATGCCATCATGGTGGCGCGCGGCGACTTGGGGGTTGAGGTTGGCGACGCTGCTGTGCCTGGCCTGCAAAAACGCATGATACGCATGGCGCGCGCTCAAAACAAATTGGTGATTACGGCAACGCAAATGATGGAGTCAATGATCAGCAGCCCTATTCCGACACGTGCAGAAGTTTCGGATGTGGCAAATGCGGTGCTGGATGGCACGGATGCGGTGATGCTGTCAGCCGAAACTGCGAGCGGACAGTATCCATTAGAAACCGTGCAGGCCGTGCACCGCGTGTGTATGGAGGCAGAAAAAGAATATGAAGGTTTGCAACATGCAGATCGAAGAACACACCAACTAAAACAAACGGATGAAGCCATTGCCGCGGCGGCAATTTATACTGCCCAGCACCTGAAAATCAAGGCGATTGCCGCGCTGACTCAGTCCGGCAATGCGGCGCAATGGTTGTCGCGCGCGGATACCGAAGTGCCTATCTATGCATTGTCGCCTGAAAAAATTGCACGCAGAAAGTTAACGCTGCATCGTGGCGTTTATCCTTACCCCATCCTGCAGGAAAATAAAAACAGGGATGAAATTCTGCATGAAATGGAACAGGTGTTATTGCAGCAGAAAGTGGTAAATCCGGGCGATTTGGTTATTCTGACGTTTGGTGAGCCGATTGGAAGCCCGGGCGGCACGAATACGCTTAAAATTATCAAGATCAGCGATCATAAATAAATGAATGTAATGAAAGGAAAGTTAGCTTGAAATCCATGTGCAATTTATAATGTCATTTGACCTTTTACATTTAAGCAACCTCATGAATACACCCTTGTTAGAAACAACCATCAAAAGCCTAAAACGTATTCATCAAGGCAAGGTGCGTGATATTTACGACATAGATGAAAATACCATGTTGCTGGTAAGTACCGACAGACTTTCCGCATTCGATGTGATTTTGCCCACTGGTATCGCTAATAAAGGCGCAATGCTCACGCAAATGGCGAATTTCTGGTTTGAAAAGCTCAAGCATGTGGTACCGAATCACCTGACAGGTATCGACCCTAACTCGGTTGTGAGCGATACCGCAGAAAAAGCCCAGCTAGGTACTGGAGGTTTAAGCCGTGCCGTAGTCGTGAAAAAGCTCAAGCCCTTGCCGATTGAAGCGATCGTGCGCGGTTACTTAGTGGGTAGCGGTTGGAAAGAATACAAAGCCAAAGGAACGGTGTGTGGCATTGCATTGCCGGCAGGCCTGCAGGAGGCATCGAAGCTGCCGCAGCCTATTTTTACACCATCCAGCAAGGCCGCAGTAGGTGAGCATGATGAGAACATCAGCTTGCAGCAATGCGCAGATTTGATTGGCCAGGACATGGCTGAGCAAGTGGCGAAAGTGGCTATACAACTCTATACCGAAGCTGCCGAATATGCACTTACTAAGGGCATTATCATTGCAGATACCAAGTTTGAGTTTGGCTTGGATAATAACGGTGTACTGCACGTGATGGACGAAGTGCTCACACCGGATTCTTCACGCTTCTGGCCGCTTGAGAGTTATAAAGTGGGCAGTAACCCGCCCAGTTATGATAAGCAGTATGTGCGCGATTGGCTGGAATCTATTGGCTGGAATAAAACACCGCCCGCGCCGGCATTACCGGACGATATAGCAAAACGCACCTCGGAAAAGTACCTGGAAGTGTTTGAAAAACTGACGGGCAAGCGGCTGCGAGGCTGACTGACGTGAGAGAAAAGCTCAAAGATATTGCGGCAAAACTTAAGGCAGAGTTTGATTTTTACCGGCGTCTACAGAAACACCCGAGAACGCCCGTTCTCGCTAAAATGTCGCTGTGGCTGGCTGTCAGTTACCTCCTGATGCCGTTTGATTTAATACCTGATTTTTTACCAGTCATCGGCCAACTGGATGATGTGATTGTTATTCCCATGTTGATTTATTTTGCCTTGAAACTAACGCCAGCGGATGTCATAGCTGAATGTAAAAGCGAGCGTACATGATGCATGTCTGGCAGATGATATTAAATTTTGATCAGCAACTGCACGCGCTGATTGCCATGCATGCAAACCTTGTGTATCTGATTTTATTCCTGGTGGTGTTTCTGGAAATCGGCGTTATTCCTCTATTTTTTCTGCCAGGAAATCCATTTTTGTTTGTATGCGGCGCGTTCTGTGCTGCAGGTGAACTTAGCTTAAAGCTACTGTTGCCCAGTCTTATTGCGGCAGCCATATTAGGCAGTCTGCTTAGTTGCTGGCTGGGCAAGGCGGTGGGTAAAAAATTCTTTGTGGATGTCTTGAAATGGCCTAAACAAGAGGCTTTGGACAAAACCCACCTTTTTTACGAAAAATATGGGGAGATAGGATTTTTATTCTCCCCGTTTCTGCCCGTGATACGCACACTGGCACCATTTCTTGCCGGTGTTACCCAGATGCAGCTTGTTAAATTCACGCGTTCTGTTTCTATAGGGGCAGTAATCTGGGTGCTTGTCTGTGTGCTGGCAGGTTATTTTTTCGGAAATATCCCGATTGTTCAGAAACATCTTGGAACAATAGCGCTGCTTGGGCTGGCAATCGTCATTGCCGTATTTCTTGTAAATCAAGGCTTGAAGTACATGAATAGGCGCTAAAGCCGGAATCAATTTTGATTCCATGCAATAAAGTAGAAACAATTTTCACTTATAATTATGAATTATTCTAATCAATAGGCTTTATTTAATATGTCGTTAAACTTAGTACCGTCTGGCAAAAACCTTCCGCATGACTTTAATGTGATTATCGAAATCCCGATGCAGGGCGACCCTGTTAAATACGAGGTAGATAAAGAAAGCGGTGCGATCTTCGTTGACCGCTTTATGGGGACTTCGATGCAGTATCCATGTAATTATGGCTATATTCCGCATACTTTGGCGGATGATGGTGATCCGGTAGATGTGTTGGTAATTACACCTGTGCCGTTGTTGCCGGGGGTAGTCGTGCGTTGCCGTGCGCTAGGTATGCTGCAAATGACAGATGAAGCGGGCGGTGATGCTAAATTGCTAGCTGTGCCAGTTGAAAAGGTATGTGGGTTATATGCTTACCAAAAGACCTATAAAGATGTTTCACCTTGGCGCTTGGAAATGATCGCGCACTTTTTCGAGCATTACAAAGACCTCGACAAAGGTAAATGGGTAAAAATCGAGGGATGGGTTGGCATTGAAGATGCCCACAAAGAGATTATGGACGGTGTAGCACGATATAATAGTGCTGAGGTAAAGCCGGCGTTTTAGAATTTTCTGGAATTTCTTTGAAAATAAAAAAGGTGCGAATTCCGCACCTTTTTTATTGGCACAAGCCGAATTTGAAGTTATGCAGCTACAACTCCAAACAGGCTGCCCACACTAGCGGTAGCCGCCATGGCAAGCACGCCCCAAAAGGCCACGCGCACCGATCCTTTCCACAGGTTAGCTCCACCAGCTTTTGCGGCCAAACCACCCAGAATTGCCAGAAACGCCAACGACATGATGGCTACGTGCAGGATGAGTTGCGGCTTTGGTGCCAACAGCACAACCAATAGAGGCAACAATGCGCCAACGGCAAACGTAGCTGCAGAGTAAAGCGCGGCTTGCACAGGGCGCGCATTCATGGTTTCAATGATGCCAAGCTCGTCTCTGGCATGCGCGCCAAGTGCATCGTGCGCAGTAAATTGCACCGCAACCTGATGTGCCAGTTCGGGCGTTAACCCATGCCCAATATAAATTCCTGTGAGCTCTTTAAGTTCACTTTCATGGTCTGTTGCCAATTCTATACGTTCACGCGCCAAGTCTGCTGCCTCGGTATCGGCTTGTGAACTGACAGACACGTATTCACCAGCCGCCATCGACATAGCGCCGGAAACCAGACCAGCAATGCCAGTTAACAATATGGTTTCATGTGAGGCGTGAGCAGAAGCGATGCCGATGATTAAGCTGGCGGTGGATACAATACCGTCATTTGCGCCCAGAACGGCTGCGCGTAGCCAGCCGATGCGGTGTGAACGATGAAATTCAGAGTGTCTCAAACGGTGCTCCAGTGAAAATAAACACGCCCGATGAACAGGCGTGTTGAAAATAGATTTTAGCTATTCTAACTTACCGAAGCGGTTATTCCATCTCTTTTGGAATCTCCTTGCGCCCTGTAATCATGGCCTTGACCAAATTTTCTTTATCAATGTAGCTGGATAGCAACACACCACCAATGTGCAAAGCCACTAACAGTAAGGTGAAATTGGCAAAAAATTCGTGTAATTCCTCCCAGAACTCTTCAGCTTCTTTGTTTACCATTGCGCCGTGTTCGCTTTCCCCCTCATCTGCATAAGCACTGGGGATGATTGATGCAGATACCGCTTTGTTGTTTATTGCTACAATGCCCGCAAGCGGCCCTGCATTTTCTTCAATTGCATAAAGCGAAAGCCCGGTAAATACCGTAGCGCCAAGACTTAACAGCAGTGCAATCACCATCGCACCGCCGGCAGGATTGTGCCCCACATAATGCTGCGGTTTGCCGCGGATAAGTTCTTTTAAGTAACCAAATACTGCTGCTGGCGAGTAAATGAAGCCGCTGAATCTGGCGTGCTTGCTGCCGATAAACCCCCAGACGATTCTGAATAAAACCACAGCGCCGACGATATAGCCTGCCCACACGTGCTGGGTAAGAAAATCATCCTCTGTAAAGTAGGCCGTAAAAAAGGCGATGACTAACGTCCAGTGCCCGATGCGGACGGTAGGATCCCATACATTCACTGATTTTGTTGAAGTGTTCATGCTTATCTCCTTTGTTGACGATGCGATACAATGCGCTGAATGCAATCAATCTGCAGTGCGTTGATGTGTATCATCGGCCTGTTGGCGTGCAAAAGCAATGCGTCATTTGACGGGTTGCTACCCTGTTTGAGTCTGGAGGCGGTAGGTATGCTAGAACACTTGATATTTTCAGAAGAGTCCAATAACCAACGGTTGGTTAAAATCGGCATGGTTTTATACGGCGTGATTTTTGCGCTCATCGCATTGGATATTTTGAGCGATTATGGCGACGGCATTGAATGGAGTCATCTTCTTGTAGAGTTGCTGGTGTTAATGATTGCCGTGGTCGGGTTGAGTCTTTTTTGGTTGAAACGCTATCAATCTACACAATCGACTTTACACACATTGCAAACAGACCTTGTTGCGGCAAACAAAGAGGCACAGCTTTGGCGGGATGAGAGCCGTGATTTAATTGCCGGGCTGGGTGCCGAAATCCAGAAACAATTTTTGCGCTGGGGTCTCAGCAATGCAGAGGCAGAAGTTGGATTGCTATTGCTCAAAGGCTTCAGTCATCAGGAGATTGCCAATATCCGCAGTGCCAGCGAGCGCACGGTAAGGGAGCAGGCTAGAGCGCTTTATCGCAAAGCAGGGGTCTCAGGAAGGTCTTCATTATCTGCATTTTTTCTGGAAGACTTGTTGTTGCCCGTCACTTAACTTTATACATAAAAAAAGGCGACCAAAGTCGCCTTTTTTTATGAACTAATACAATTAGAACTACATGTGTAATAACGGCACAATCAATAGCGCCACGATGTTGATGATTTTAATTAATGGGTTTACTGCCGGGCCCGCCGTATCTTTGTAGGGGTCGCCCACTGTGTCCCCGGTAACCGCGGCTTTGTGCGCATCTGAACCTTTGCCGCCGTGATGGCCATCTTCGATATATTTCTTGGCGTTATCCCACGCACCGCCCCCGGTACACATGGAGATTGCAACAAACAAGCCTGTTACAATCGTGCCCATCAGCAAGCCGCCCAAAGCAACCGGCCCTAATAATAAGCCTACAGCAATTGGCACGGCGACTGGAAGTAATGATGGAATCATCATTTCTTTAATGGCTGCGGTCGTTAACATATCCACTGCTTTGCCATATTCCGGTTTGGCTGTGCCTTCCATGATGCCTTTGATATCACGGAACTGACGGCGCACTTCTTCAACTACTGCGCCTGCAGCACGGCCAACCGCTTCCATCGCCATAGCAGCAAAGAGAAACGGAATCAAGCCGCCGATAAACAAGCCAATAATCACCATGGGGTCGCTTAAATCAAATTTGACATCAATGCCTACACCTTGAAGCTTGTGCGTATAGTCAGCAAATAACACCAATGCGGCCAAACCTGCTGAGCCAATGGCATAGCCTTTAGTCACGGCTTTAGTGGTGTTGCCAACTGCATCCAGCGGGTCGGTCACATCACGCACACTGCTTGGCAATTCGGCCATTTCTGCAATACCGCCAGCATTATCGGTGATCGGGCCGTAAGCATCCAAAGCCACCACAATGCCTGCCATGCTGAGCATGGAAGTTGCAGCGATTGCAATGCCGTATAGGCCGCCTAAGTGATAAGACGCAAAAATCGCGATACATACTGAAATCACAGGCAAGGCAGTCGATTTCATTGAAACGCCAATACCTGCAATGATGTTGGTGGCATGGCCTGTGGTAGAGGCTTGTGCCACGTGTCTGACAGGTGCGTAATCCGTACCTGTGTAGTACTCGGTAATCCAAACCAATGCAGCGGTTAGCACCAGGCCAACAGCGCAACTGCCGAATAAGGCGTTTGATGTAATCACATGATCGCCATGGGTAAAGCCGGTAGGGAACAAATATTGTGTCACGAAGTAGAATGCAATGAGTGACAGCACGCCCGCCACCGCCAAGCCTTTGTACAGTGCAGGCATCACGTTTTTCATGCCTGGCGACGCTTTAACAAAGAAGCAACCGATGATTGAAGCCACAATCGAAACCGCGCCGAGCAGCAATGGATAGATCACGCCGTTTGTGCCTGCCTCTGCTACCATCAGGCTACCTAATACCATGGTTGCGATTATGGTCACTGCGTAAGTCTCAAACAAGTCAGCCGCCATGCCAGCACAGTCGCCCACGTTGTCGCCCACATTGTCGGCAATCACCGCCGGGTTGCGCGGGTCGTCTTCAGGAATACCCGCTTCCACTTTACCCACCAAGTCGGCCCCTACGTCAGCCCCTTTGGTGAAGATGCCACCGCCTAAACGCGCGAAGATTGAAATAAGGGAGGAGCCAAATGCCAGGCCAATCAAGGGATCAAGATTCGCTGCATTTTCTGCCCCCAGATAAGCATAGAACCCGGTCACACCGAGCAAGCCGAGACCAACCACCAGCATGCCGGTAATCGCACCGCCCTTAAACGCAACGTCTAATGCTGGACCGATGCCATTGGTAGCCGCTTGTGCAGTGCGGACATTGGCTTTTACGGAAACATTCATGCCGATAAAGCCGCATGCGCCTGAAAGCAATGCGCCTAATACGAAGCCAATCGCTGTATCTACACTCAAGAAGATTCCGATTAGCACCGCAAGTACAATGCCCACCATTGTAATGGTCTTGTATTGACGTGCCAGGTAGGCGGCTGCCCCCTGTTGAATTGCGCCAGCAATTTCCTGCATGCGCGCATTGCCTGCTGGCAAATTGGTAATCCATTTACTCATTACTACGCCATACAGCACTGCTAACACTGCGGCAGCAATGGCGATCATTAGTGCGACTGACATGACTTCTCCCTATTTATTATCGATATAAATCTGAAACGTAATTGACTGAAATAGCGTTGAAAAAATTGTAAATTTTTGTAACAACGTGCAGCATTATGGCATTAATAGTCGGGCGCGACAATAACTTGCGCCAGCACATTGCAAACGGCCTAACAACATTGTTTCTAGGCTTTGCTGGCCAAGGAGTTTAGTTTTAGCGCGAGAGGGGAATCCCCCAAATCCTGAGCCAATTGTTTCAGGCTTGTTGCAGCGTTTGCCGATAGCTTTCGCGGTGTTTTAATGACAGGTTTAGGGTGAGATTTTACTTGCACTTTCACCACAATTGCAGTAACTTTACATTCCCCGAATAAAGGGTCTTTTTTTTGAATATTTTGTAATTGAGTCAATAAGCTAGCGTGTGTCAGTTTGATTTTGCTGGCGATAATCGCGCTGTCAGCGTAAACAGTTAATTGGCCGTTGTTCAGGCTTCGAGCAATGCTGTTCTGACTCAGTATTTTTGGTGCAGCCGCTTGCCAAAGCAGCCTAGGGAGTTGATGTGCATATATGCTCTCGGTCAGCGCGTTGAGCTGGCTGTTCTCGATAAACAATGTGTTAATTTTGCGCATAATGAATTCTATCGGAATACTGACAATTATTACCTAATGAATATTATCCTATGAATATAATTCTGGTTTCTAACAAAATGGCAAAGGCCAAGAGTCTGTCGGTATTTCAGGCCGGCATGCTGGTTGCCGCCTTGGTGCTGGTGCCTGTCCTGCTCACTTTGCTGTTTATTACGCCTAAAAGCAATATCAAAGAGCAGGGCATGAAAGCTTTGCTGCCGCCGCATCTTAAAAGTTCCATTATTTCATCACAAGTGCATCTGGACGCCTACGCTAAAGAGCTGGGGGAGTTGCAGGCGCGTATGATGCGTTTAGACGCGCAAAGCCAGCGCCTGGCAAAATTGGCGGGCGAAAAAGATAAGCAAGGAACAGCTCCTTCCAATCAAAAGCCGGCTGATAGTTTATTGCCAGCTAATAGAGGTGGCCCGCTTATCAATGCACATCCAATGACTGAGACCGATTTGCAAGCGGCAATTCTGGAGCTGACGCAGGCAGTCGATGCGCGCGATGATTCTTTAAGTGGTCTTGAGGCCAAAATCTTGCAGCAAAGTGTACTGAAAGACATGTTGCCAAATAGCAGTCCTATCAATGCCGCCTTCAATTCATCCAGCTATGGCTGGCGTATTGATCCTTTTAACGGCAACAAAGCGTTTCATGAAGGCTTGGATTTTACGGCAAATACCGGTACACCCATCCGCGCGGCGGCCGACGGCATAGTGTCTGCAGCCGAACGCGCCTCCGATTATGGTAATATAGTGAAAATCGAGCATGGCTCTGGTTTAGAAACGCGTTATGCACACGCATCTAAACTATTAGTTCATGTAGGGGAGAGGGTGGTTAAGGGTCAGGTGGTAGCAGAGGTAGGGAGTACCGGACGTTCTACAGGCCCCCATTTGCATTATGAAATACGGCTCAATGGGAATGCTTTGGATCCACGAAGATACTTAAAGAATTAATCTATCGACAATAATTAAAGATATATACAACCCTTGAATTAAAAATTAAAGCCCTCAGTTAACACTGAGTTGAATTAAGAACCAGCATCAATAAAAAACTAATCTTTTCATCCAATCTATTTAGAGGTTTCCGCTTAAGTCGGAAAATCGGTGTCATTCCATGTTATCCAAGTTGTTCAGAAAATTTATCGGTAGTCGTAACGATCGGCTGGTTAAGCAATACAGCCAAAAAGTAAAAGAAATCAATGCGCTAGAACCTGCCATGCAAGCGCTGTCCGATGAAGCCTTGCGCGCAAAAACAGAAGAATTCAAACAGCGTTTCCAACAGGGCGAAAGTCTGGAAAAGCTTTTGCCGGAAGCCTTTGCCGTTGTGCGCGAAGGTGGTGTGCGGGCGCTTGAAATGCGTCATTTTGATGTGCAGTTGATAGGCGGCATGGTGCTTAACGCAGGCAAGATCGCCGAGATGCGCACAGGCGAAGGTAAAACGCTGGTCGCGACCCTGCCTGTCTATTTGAACGCGATCACGGGCAAAGGTGTGCATGTGGTCACGGTGAATGATTACCTCGCCAAGCGTGATGCCGAATGGATGGGGAAGCTTTACAATTTCCTGGGGTTAAGCGTAGGCATTAATTTATCGCAAATGCCGCACGATGCCAAACAGCTTGCCTATGCGGCCGATATTACCTACGGTACCAATAACGAATTCGGCTTTGACTATCTGCGTGACAACATGGTGTTTACCGCAGAGGAACGTGTGCAGCGTGGCCTGAGTTATGCGCTGGTGGATGAGGTGGACTCGATTTTAATCGACGAAGCACGCACGCCGCTGATCATTTCCGGCCAAGCAGAACATAGTATTGATTTATACAACCAGATTAATGCGGTTGCGCTTGAGCTAACCAAGCAGACCACAGAAGATGGCCCGGGTGATTTCTGGGTCGATGAAAAAGCGCAAACCGTAACCATGTCTGAGGCAGGGCATGAGCGCGCCGAAGAAATTCTGGCCAGCTCAGGGTTATTAACAGAGGGTTCCAGCCTGTATGAGCCGGCCAATATTACCCTGGTGCATCATTTGTACGCATCGCTACGCGCGCAAAACCTGTTTAACAAAGATCAGCATTATGTGGTGCGTGATGGCGAGATTATTATCGTGGACGAGTTCTCCGGCCGCATGATGCCTGGCCGCAGATGGTCTGACGGCCTGCATCAGGCCGTGGAAGCCAAAGAAGGCGTGGCGATTCAAAAAGAGAATCAGACACTGGCGTCTATCACGTTCCAGAATTATTTCCGTATGTACAAAAAACTTTCAGGCATGACCGGTACGGCAGATACCGAGGCTTATGAGTTTAACCAGATCTATGGCTTGGAAACGGTCGTCATTCCAACACACCGCGCCATGTTACGTAAGGATGCGATGGACAAAGTGTATCGCACAGCAAACGAAAAATATAATGCAGTAATCGAGGATATTAAGCAATGTCAGGCCATTGGCCAGCCAGTACTGGTGGGTACGACATCAATTGAAAACTCTGAATTGATTTCTACTCTGCTTACGAAAGCAAAGCTGGAGCATCAGGTGCTCAATGCCAAGCAGCACGAGCGCGAGGCACATATTGTAGCACAGGCGGGCCGCCCGGGCGTGATTACCATTGCGACCAATATGGCGGGACGCGGTACGGACATTGTGCTGGGCGGAAATCCGGAAGCCGACATCCAAGCCGTGCGCATGGATGACAGCTTGAGCGAGGCGCAAAAAGAAAGCAAGATTGCGCAGCTCAAAGCGGAGTGGCAACAGCGTCATGATGCAGTCGTGACGGCGGGCGGTCTGCATATCATTGGCACCGAGCGTCATGAGTCACGCCGTATCGATAACCAGCTGCGCGGCCGCTCTGGCCGCCAGGGCGATCCGGGCTCCAGCCGTTTCTACCTCTCACTGGAAGATCAGTTGCTGCGTATATTCTCAGGCGATCGCGTTTCGGCCATTATGGAGCGTTTGAAGATGCCGGAAGGCGAAGCGATTGAGCATGCCATGGTCACACGCGCCATTGAAAATGCGCAGCGCAAAGTGGAAGGCCGTAACTTTGACATTCGCAAACAATTACTTGAGTTTGATGACGTTTCCAACGACCAGCGCAAGGTGATTTATGAGCAGCGCAACGAGCTGCTGGAGGCTACCGATATTGGCGAAACCATTAGTGCAATGCGCTATGACGTACTTTCAGACATGATTGCCACACATATTCCGCCTGGCAGCGTAGAAGAGCAGTGGGATATTCCGGGTTTGGAAAAAGATATTAATGAAGAAACCGGCTTGGACTTGCCAGTTGGCAAATGGCTGGAAGAAAACCCGGACCTGCATGAAGAAACGCTGCGCGAGCGTATTTTTGAGGCGGCTGATTATGCCTATGCTGCTAAAGAAACTTTGGCTGGCGCTAACACCATGCGCCAGTTTGAGCGTGCGGTGATGCTGCAGAGTATTGATAACCATTGGCGTGAGCATCTTGCTGCGCTTGACCACCTGCGCCAAGGCATTCATTTACGCTCTTACGCGCAAAAAAATCCAAAACAGGAATACAAACGCGAGGCGTTTCAACTGTTTGAGGCTTTGCTCAACACGGTAAAAAGCGAAGTCACTAAAATTACAATGCTGGTGCAAGTGAAAACGCAAGATGACGTTGAAGCGGTAGAAAAACCGCAAGAAGTGGCCAATGTCCAATATCAACATGCCGATTTTGATGAAGCGCTGGCGAATCCACAAGCTGATTTTAGTGATGAAGAAAAAGTTCAATTAGCTGGTGGTAAGCCGGTTGTTCGCAAAGGTGTTAAAGTCGGGCGCAACGATCCGTGCCCGTGCGGATCCGGTAAGAAATATAAGCAATGTCATGGCGCGCTTACTTAAATGACAAAAGAAGTTGAAATACAGTCGCCTTGTATCGGCGTGTGCAGCATGAATGAAACAACGGGATTTTGCCATGGCTGCTACCGCACCATTGAGGAGATTCAGCAATGGTGGGATTTAGATCATCAGCAAAAACAGGAAGTTGTGTTAAAGGTGAGCGAGCGCGAAGCGCAACAATTCAGCTGATTTTCTTGCTGCCAGCGATCGCTTGCTGGTTCGCTAGATTATTCAGAATTTCCATGCCAAATTGAATAATGGCTTCAGCATCTGGATGGCCTGTTTCTTTTGCAAGCTTCGTCAGCGCTTGCTTTCCAGTCATTTCATGTTCTTGAATCAAAGTTAACAATTGAAAAGTCATCGCATTTAATTCAATAAATTTAACTTGATGTGCATTATTTCTAAAAACCAGCAAACAGGTTTTTTCAGTGGTGTTTGGGATATGGCGTTTGGAGATTTTGTGCACGGCAAAATCGTATTCTAATAGCATATTTGCTGGCGCTAGTATCGGCTTTTCATTTATCAAATCAATGTTCTTGCTTAGTTTTATAAGCTCAGTCTGTTGTGTGCCTATTGCTAACTCTACCCATTCGTAATGCGCCAACTGTTGTAAATATGCAGGCAAATCTTTAACGTCATTTATAAACTGTAAAAACTGCTGTGGAATTTCTCTGAAAATTGGGCTATTGGCTTGGTGGTTTGCAAAAAACTGCCGTACAAGTTTGCGCCAGGCACGAACACCCAGAATGTTTTTACATACGGGGAAGCACACAGAAACTGAGCTGAATATATTGTTGAACACAATTTCCCGGTAAATTGCCATGCGCGCATCAGTTACGCGCGCCGGTCTTTTATGCTGTGTTGGGTTGCGTAGGTGTGCTGTGAAGGCGATTTGATAACGTTGAAAATCCAGCATTATGCAACTTTCGTCTGTTTCAACTGATGCCGCGCCTGATATGCTGCAATTTTATCAATTTCATGGATTAGCGCAGGCAGTGCCGGAATATTCAAATCGCGTTCAAGCAATGTTGGGAAGGTGCCGAATAATTGATATGCTTCATCCAGCAAAGCCCATACCGGGTCGATGATATTTTCGCCATGCGTATCCACCAGCAAATCCGGCTGTACTTGCAGATGGCCTGCAACATGGTTGTATACAATGCGTTCACCCGGGATACCGCGTAAGAATTCATGGGCATTAAAACCAAAATTCACGCTGTTGACGTAAATGTTATTAATATCCAGATGCAGCCAGCAGTCAGCTTCTTCCAGCACTGCTTTGATGAATGTGAGTTCATCCATGGTGGAGATGGGTGCCGCGACGTAAAACGAAGCATTTTCCACCGCGATGCGCTGACCCAGCATGTCCTGAGTTTGGCGGATACGCTTAGCTACATAATGCACGGCCTCTTCAGTAAATGGGATGGGTAATAAATCGTACAGATAACCCGCTTTACCATGTTGAATGTCGCTGCAGTAGCTCAAATGCTCGGTGTAAAGTGGAATCTTATTGAATTCGAGAAACTGTTTTACTTGCTTTAAGAAATCAGTATTGACCGGGTCCGGGCCACCCAAAGATAAACACAACCCATGACAGACAATAGGGAAGCGCTCTACGAACCAGGCCAAGTCAGAAGCGGCTTTGCCGCCGGCACCAATCCAGTTTTCTGGAGCGATTTCTACAAAAGCGAGATTGGATAATAAGGGTGTTTGATATAGGCTTTGGATTTGGGGTATCAGCTCGCGCTTTAACCCCAAACCTACGCCTTTAATGTCAGCCAGTGTTGGCATTTAGAACGATAGATAATGTTTATTTTTTAGCTTTGTCGTGGCTGCATGCGCCTTCTTTCATTTTCTCGGCTGAGCAGGCACCTTCCTTCATTTTTTCAGCACTGCAGGCGCCCTCTTTCATTTTTTCTGCGCTACATTTCCCTTCTACCGATTTAGCGTCGCTTTTTTTCATCTCTGCGCCGCATTTGCCAGCGCCACATTTTCCATCCTTGGTTTTTTCATGGTTATCAGCTACTTGATAGCCACTTGAGAGTGGTTTGATAGCAAATGGGTTTTCTGCAGCGCTGATGCTTGCTGAGCCGACAGAAAGTGCAAATGCGCCGCTAACGGCCAATGCGAGTGTTTTATTTGATGTTTTCATGAATAATTCCTTCTATAAGATTAGTTAAGTGTCATGGTTGCGGGCGATTTGTTGCAAGTTGATCTGCAATACGTTTTTTGGCAGCGGATGGCATTTTAATAGTGTCATTATTTTCTATAGAATCAACCATTTTCCCAATAGCAGCGCGCAAGGTTTGCAAATGTTGACTAAATCTTCTGCAATATTTGCAAATCATTAGATGCAACTGTAGTGCAAAACGTTCACGCAAGGTTAATGGCCGATCTAGCGATTGCGAAGTAAGTTGGCTGGCTTGTTTACAACTCAGCATAATTAAACCTTCAAGCCCCCTAGCCAATTGATTTCTAAACATTTTCTTAATCCCATGCGGGCCCGATACAGCATCACCCAAGCATTAGTCGTGGTGATGTTCAGTTCCTTACAGATTTCTTCGTTATCAGTATCATGCACATCGCGCATCAAAAACAGTTGCGCTAATTTAGCAGGCAGTTTGTCTATGCAGGTTTGTAGAATACTTAAAAATTGCTGCTGCTCTAGTGCGTTGTCTGGTATGTCCCAAGCCAATGGTTTTTCTGCCCAGTGCCCGGTTTCATCAAAAAACTCATCCATATTGCCATCTTCGTCATCCATTAAGTCCGAAGCGGCAATTTCACGTACATTTTTACGCATGACATCAATGATTTTGTGCTTAAGTATGCCTGTCAGCCAGGTGCGCGGCGCAGATTGCTCCGCAAAGCTAGGCGATTTGATTGCGGCAAGAAACGTCTCTTGCACCACATCTTCCGCCAGATGCGGGTCGCGCAGACGCGCCAGCGCAAATCGATACAGAAAGTCACCGTGATCGTTAAGCCAGTCGTGCATATTCGCTGTTGTCATTGTGATGAGTTGCCCGCTTTTTGTTGTAGCAATTGTACATAAGAGTCGGCATCGAGTGCAGTCTTATTGCGCTGTGCCTGCCAAATCACTTCTGCCAGACATTCTTGAATATCATGCTGGGCATCATGCTCGTTATGGTGTTTAAGTTTTAATTGCTCGTAAATGCCAGCAATGCCAATCGGCTGATTGATGCTGATTTGCTCAAGGATGGATAAGTGCAGGCTCATGTGCAAGAACGGGTTAGTTTCGCCCATTTCCGGAAAGTAGGCCTGGTGCTTGAACTGCGCCGGTGCATCTAAGATAGCGTGATATTCTGGGTGCATGTGTATCACACCTAAGCCGATTTTTTCTAAATCGGTCAGTGCTTGCGAAGCCTTGAATTTGCCCCAGATGCCAAAAAAGAACTCGCGCACCTCGTCTCGGGAAGGGTTAAACAGGCTCATAAATAGGCTACTTTGCTTTTGGAAAACAAGCCCAATACAGCAGAATACTGCAGTAACTCATTAATACCGTTAATGGGTGCTATTTCGCCATTGCCATAAAAACCAATCACGGGCAGATGGGGGAACAGTGTTTTAATTAAAGCCAAATCCTGATCGGTGCCGTTATAAAAATAAGGGCCACGTCCTAAACAGGAAAACAGCAGGGCAAACGCAGGCTCTGCACCCAATTGTTGTTTAAGTTCGGTAGCAGTTTTGACAATATCAATTTGCGCCGCATCTACATCACGAATCGCCCAGCCAAGCCAATCTCCGGCTTGCAGAGGCTTAGTGAGGGTAACGGAGGCATTATCTGCATCCTCGATGATGATGGAAGCGATATTGTAATCACCCCGTTCTATCTGGCTGGCTTTGCTGGCATGCACTGCCATGAGCTGATGATATGGTGCAGGATCTGATGTTTTTGCGTGCTTTTGCCATGCGCCTAACAGTGTGGCGAGTGCCGGCAGATTGGCCACGGTAAGCAGGTCATTGCCATTGCAAGCGGTAATTCTCTGTGGGGCAGATATCAGTTTCAAGCCATGGGTAGCCGCTACAGCCATCGCGATATTGTTGAGCGTCACTTCGCAGTAGCCCTGTGTGGTGCCTTTGCCGTTTTGCCATACCGAAAAAGGCCCATGTCCAATCGCATCGCCCGAAACGCCGCCGAATCTGAGTCCGGACTGATTCAGCCAGGTCGTATTGATGGCATTGGGTGCGGTGAGCGTGAGCAGTAAGTCGCCACTCTTCTGCGTGGCATCCGCTCTGGGGTAACCGAAATTTAAGTCTGAAAACACCATCGCGGCTGCCGCCGGGCTATCAATCACCCAATCTTCCTCTGTAAAAATGCCGGTGGCAGAACAACCAATGATTTGCGTGCCGCTTGCCGCTTTGGCGGCGGCTTTGATGGCAGATTGCGGATCGGCTGCAAATTCAGAGGTTAAAAATAACAATACGCTGGAAGGCGCATGGATATTGGCTTTTGCCATGGCCGTTTCGACCGCTTTGGCTGCCAGATCTGGCATGGGCGTTGCGCCAATGGCTAGTCCTGTCGCGACTTTCAATTTGTATCAGCTTTCAAATAAACCTCCCCGGCCATCAGGTGAGGTTTCGGGATGATTTTATGCGGATATTCACATAAATCTACAATGCAGCACTCACCGCAGTTGGGGTTGCGGGCAGTACAGGTGTAACGGCCATGCAGAATCAGCAGATGGTGCGCATCTTGTATATATTCTTTCGGGATCGTTTTTAGATATTTTTGCTCGACTTGCAGCACATTTTTGCCAGTGGCAAGCCTGGTGCGGTTTCCGAGCCGGAACAAGTGCGTATCGACCGCGATGGTGGGCTGGCCAAACGCGGTGTTCAGCATCACGTTGGCGGTTTTGCGGCCCACGCCTGGCAATGCTTCAAGAGCCGCTCTGGTATTGGGTACCAGGCCATCATGTTGTTGCATCAGCATTTCGCAGCATGCAATCACATTTTTGGCTTTGGCGTGATATAAGCCAATGGTTTTTATGTAACTTTCCAAACCTTCGATGCCCAAGTTAACAATGGCTTGCGGTGTATTGGCAACTTTGAACAGCCTGCGGGTGGCAATATTGACGCCCTTATCAGTCGCTTGCGCAGACAAAATTACTGCAATGAGCAGTTCAAACGTGCTGGAATGTTCAAGCTCTGTCGTGGGGTGCGGAATGGCGATGCTGAGTCGCTTAAAAATTTCGGCGCGTTTTCCCGCATTCATTTTAATTATTGGCTAATGTGCAGGTTTAAGTGCGCCAGTGGCCTGTTGGCTTGGAGATGATTTACGCTGCTCGGCCCAGTTGCGGAAAGCAATCAAGCAGGCCAGGCCCAGGAATGCGCCAGGGGGCAGAATCGCCAATAAAAAGCCGTGATAATCAGGGATGACCGTTACCATAAACTGTTTGAACTGTGGCCCCAGCGCCAAATCCAGCCCAGAAAAAAGCGTGCCTTTACCGATGATTTCGCGCATGCCGCCCAATATGGCCAATACAATGGTCAGACCAATGCCCATCATGAACCCGTCCCATATGGCGGGAGCGGGTGGGTTTTTGGCCGCGAACGATTCTACGCGCGCGAGCACAATACAATTCACCACAATCAGCGGAATAAATATGCCCAGCACTTTGTGCAGAGGCTCGGCAAAGCCGTGAATGACCAGATCAATCACCGTCACCAGCGCCGCAATCACCAGAATAAATACCGGCACGCGAATTTCATCAGGTATGTATTTGCGTACCGGAGAAACCGCGCCGTTAGAAGCCGCCATGACCAAAGCCGTCGCCAGGCCAAGGCTGACGCCGTTCACCACGGATGTGGTGACAGCCAATGTTGGGCATAAGCCCAACAGTTGGACTACGCCTGGGTTTTGCTTCCATAAACCGTTTTCAGCAATTTCTTTAAATGCACTCATTTTTAACCTCTAACCTTTAGGTAAACAAAGCCTGCTTGTTTGCCTCAAAATATTGCAGCGCTTTATGCACTGCTTTCACTACCGCACGCGGTGTGATGGTAGCACCAGCCATGTAATCAAACTGGCCGCCGTCCTTTTTTACTTTCCAATTTTCGTCACTTGTTCTTACGAGTGATTCTTCGTTAAAAAGTTTAATCCAATCGCCTTTGGTAATGTCAATATAATCGCCTAAACCAGGTGTTTCTTTGTGGGTGAGGACTCGCACGCCAGAAATGCTGCCATCGTATTTAATCGCAATCAGCAGCTTGATATCGCCGCTGTAACCATCGTGTGCGATTGCCTCTAATATCACTGCGGCAGGTGCGTTGTTGATGCGCGCGCGACTGGCAATGGTGGGTTGCCGATTGCCTAACAAATCGTTAGGTGCAATGGCGATGGTGTCTTTGAGTAAATCATTGTCATGCATGTGTTCCGGCACAATTTGCCTGAACAAAGCCATGCGTGCAGCGGCCTCGCTTTTTTCAATCGGCGCTTTTGTGATGCTAAACACGTAAGCCATCAATGACGTAAATACCAAGGCAAAGGCGATCAGCGTAAATGCGGTTTTGCTGGTGTGTTTTAAAATGGTTTCAGGCATATTTACTTCTCATGCCCGAATACACGCGGCTGCGTATGCATATCAAGCAACGGCACACAAATATTCATAAAAATCACCGCAAACGCTACGCCATCCGGGTAACCGCCATAGGCGCGGATGAGATAAGCAATGACCGCCACGCCCGCTGCAAAATATAACTTACCTTTTGGTGTGGTCGGGCCGCTAACGGGATCGGTAATAATAAAAAATGCACACAACATGCTGGCGCCGCTGAACAAGTGAAACAAAGGCGATGCGAAATGCGCTGGGTTAATGACCCAAAAAACACCCGAAATGAGTGCCAAAGCGCCTAGAAAAGCCGTAGGCAAGTGCCAGGAAATAATTTTTTGCTGCCACAGATACAGCCCCCCCAACAAATAGGCCATTGCAATATATTCGCCGCCTTTACCGCCAAGCGCGCCGAATATAGGCGCCTCTCTAATGCTGGCGACATCATGTTTCAGCGTGAGTTGTGTTTTTAAGTAATCCAACGGCGTCGCAGAGGTGACTGCGTCCAATTTCACGTCCTGTGGCAAAACCCCGCTAAAAATAAACTGGATTTGATCAGCAAAACCAAGCTTGGTTTGCGCCAGTTGCAAGGCGGCCGGCCATTTGGTCATGAGCGCCGGAAAAGAAATCAGCAGCACGGCATAGCCGATCATAGCGGGGTTGAACGGGTTGTAACCCAATCCGCCGTACAATTGCTTGGCGACGACAATCGCAAATAAGGTGCCCACCACAATTAGCCACCATGGCGCAAGCGGGGGTATCGCCAGCGCCAGTAGCCATGCGGTGATCACAGCGCTGTAATCCGTTAAAAACGGCTGCACAGGGCGGTTGCGAAGCTTTAGCATTGTTGCCTCGGCGAGTAATGCAGTAACAGTGGCCAATGTAATCGTGACCAGAATGCCACCGCCAAATACCCACACATAGGCGATGATGCCAGGCACCAGCGCCAGCAATACTTTGAGCATGATGCTGCTGACTGAGGGCGCTTCAGAAATGTAAGGGGAGCGATTCAAATTATTCCTTTGTAATTAAATTGTCATTCGCATTCTTGGCCGCTTCTGCTGCTGCTTTTGCGGCTTTGGCTCGTTCAATGGCTGCTGCGATTTTGGCTTGCTTGTCAGCGTCAGCCGCAGCAGAGCCTGCAACAGGCCTTTCCAAGCCCACATTTTTGCGCCGCGCATCAATTTCGGCGATTTCCTGTTTTATTTCAGCGCTTGCCGGTTCAGTATTTTTAGGGGCTTCGCCGGCTTGCTGGGCAGCCAGTTTTACTGCCTTGGCGCGCTCGATTGCAGCTGCGATGGCGGCTTTTTTGGCGTCTTCCGCCCCTGAAGTGGCAGGGCTGGAAGGCACATTCTGCTTGGCTCCCGGGGCAGGTGTTTTTTCGCCTTCTTGCTTGGCGCCTTGCGCACGCTCGGCATGTTTTTGCGCGCGTTCCTGTTTTTCGCGTTCAATGCGCGCCAGCCTGAATTCATTGCGTTCGCGGGCTAGATCAGCAGCTTCACGTGCCTTATCCAGCGCAATGATCTCGCTTTTCGCATAGCGGTAATATTGCACCAGCGGGATATTGCTGGGGCACACATACGAGCAGGCACCGCACTCAATACAATCGAACAATTGATAATCGCTCGCTTTTTCGAAATTATCCGATTTGGCAAACCAGTACAGTTCCTGCGGCTGCAGATTCACCGGGCAAACATCTGCACAGCGCGCGCAGCGGATGCACGGCATAGCAGGTGGTGGTGGCGCAAATAAATTGGGTGAAACCGCAATGATGCAGTTGGCCGCTTTGGTAATCGGTACATTTTCGTCGGGCAAGTCAAAACCCATCATCGGCCCACCCATGATGTAGTGCGTGGTTCCTTGTTTGGCGCCGCCAGCGGCTTTTACCAAATGCGGTAAAGGCGTGCCAAAAAGCACCTCGAAATTTTGCGGCTGCTGCACGTTGCCGGTCATGGTCACAATACGGCTAAGTGATGGCTCGCCAAGTTCAAAATAACGATACAGTGCCCGCATGGTTGCTACGTTAAATACCTGTACACCAACTTCGGTCGAGCGCTTGTCGTAAGGGATTTCGGTGCCCAATACTAAATGCACTAGGCGGCGCGCGTCGCCGCTGGGATAGAGCGTAGGCACCACCACTACCTGTATGGAAGTATCTGTGGTAGCGGCCTGCAGGGATGTAATCGCTTCCGGCTTGTTGTCTTCTATACCAATCAATACCTTTTCTGCACCCAGCAGACGCTTGGCGATTTCAATGCCTTTTACAATTTCATCCGCATGTTCGCGCATCAGCATGTCGTCGCAGGTAATGTAGGGCTCGCACTCGGCGGCATTAATCACCAGCGTATGCACATCCGATTTGCAACCGACGCGAAACTTGATATGGGTGGGGAAGGTGGCGCCACCCAAACCCACAATGCCCGATAGCCGCAAACTTGCGATTAATTCATTGCATTGCGTATTGCGCCAATCCTGCGGATGGCGTTCAGCCCATTCATCCTTGCCATCGGGCGTAATGGTAATGCATCTGTCCGGCAAGCCGGAAGGATGCGGGATAGTCGCATCATCAATGGCTGTCACTACGCCGGAAGTGGGCGCATGAATGGCTGCAGATACCGTGCCTTCCGTCTCGGCAAGCAACTGGCCTTTCAGCACTTTGTCGCCAATAGTCACTTTTACTTTTGGAATGTTGCCGACGTGTTGGCGCAAAGGCAGTACCAGTTTCTCAGGCAGCGGCAATTGTCCAATCGGTAGCCGGGTAGATTCCGCCTTATGTCCAGGCGGGTGCACACCGCCGTGAAACTTGAAAATTTTAGTAAAATTTACCAGTGCGTTCATGTTGCCAATTTGCTCATATCATTAGACAGGTTTTGAGTTAAAAGGCACGGGCTTAATCGGAATGGTGGGATATTTCCATTTCCAGTTATCGGGCGTCTCTGCAATGGGTATCATCGAAATACAATCAACCGGACATGGCGCCACGCATAGCTCGCAGCCTGTGCATTCACTCGCAATAATAGTGTGCATGTGCTTGGCTGCGCCTAAAATGGCGTCTACCGGGCAGGCTTGAATGCATAACGTACAGCCGATGCATACTTCTTCATCAATAAAAGCCACTGACTTAGGTTTGGGCTCGCCATGCTCGGCGTTTAGCGGCTTATATTCAACCCCCAGCAAATCGGCCAGCGCGCGCACGCCTGCGTCACCACCAGGCGGGCACTGATTAATATCGGCCTCGCCTTTGGCAATAGCTGTGGCATAAGGCTTGCAGCCAGGGTAGCCGCACTGGCCACATTGCGTTTGCGGCAGAATGGCATCGATACGCGCGATGAGCGGATCGCCCTCCACTTTGAATTTAAGTGCGGCAAAGCCCAGCAAAATGCCTAAGACCAGTGCCAGGCCTATCATGATGTATAAGGCTGTTAACATGAATTAATATTTTGCCTAGTATTTGTCTAGTCCGGCAAAGCCCATAAATGCCAAGCTCATCAGGGCCGCAGTCACCATGGCGATGGCTGAGCCTTGAAACGCTTTTGGTACGTCGGCGGCTTCCAGACGTTCACGTAATGAGGCAAATAAAATCAGCACCATCGAAAAACCAACCGCGCCGCCAAAACCGTATATAGCCGATTCTATTGGTCCGTGGCTTGATTGCGCATTGAGTAGCGGAATGCCCAGCACAGCACAATTGGTAGTAATCAGCGGTAAGAAAATGCCCAGCATCTGGTACAACAATGGAAAGCTTTTTTCCATGACAATTTCGGTAAACTGCACTACGCCCGCAATAACTACAATAAATGACAGTGTGCGCAGATACTGCAGGTTGTTTGGTTCAAGAAGATAATGATTGATGGCCCAGCTGGTCATCGAGCCGATCGTGAGCACGAATGCGGTTGCTGCGGCCATGCCAATGGAGGCTTCCAGTTTTTTAGAAACCCCCATAAATGGGCATAAGCCCAAAATTTTAACCAGCACGATGTTATTCACTAATACCGTGCTGATTAAAATTAAAATATAACTTTCAGACATAGGCGAACCCGTTAATTTAAGTGCGATTATACTGTGTTTTATGCTTGCTTAGAACGCAATCCGACAGGCAAATTCAACCAAAACTCCATGACGCACGTTAACCAAATTAAACAATATATGCGATGTTTATTATAGTTACAAAGAATATGTGATTATATTATTAGCATAATTTTGTATATGTGATTTATTTAAAGCCAGAACTACAGCGTTTTCGCATTAAGCGTGCAGTTTCGGTTAAAATAACACACTTTATTTTTGGCAGGTTTTAATATGCTGCAAGGTAGTTTGGTTGCCATTGTCACGCCCATGTTTGACGATGGAAGTTTGGATCTGGATGCGCTACGCGCGCTGATTGATTTTCATATTGATGCGGGTACCGATGGAATTGTCATCGTCGGCACGACAGGCGAATCGCCCACGGTAGATGTTGCTGAACATTGTTTGCTGATTGAAACAACCGTAGCGCATGTCGATGGACGCATCGCGGTGATTGCCGGCACTGGTGCAAATTCCACAAGTGAAGCGATTGAACTAACGGCCAAAGCGAAAGCCTTAGGTGTGGATGCGTGTTTGTTGGTGGCGCCCTATTACAACAAGCCTACGCAGGAGGGTTTGTATCAGCATTATGCGGCGGTCGCCAACGCGGTAAATATTCCGCAAATTTTGTATAACGTGCCAGGCCGCACCGGCTGTGATATCGCGAACGACACCGTGCTCAGGCTGACGGCTGTCAATAACATTGTCGGGATTAAGGATGCGACCGGCAGCATCGAGCGGGGAACCGATTTACTGCTGCGTGTACCAAAAGATTTTGCGATTTACAGTGGCGACGATGCCACCGGGATGGCGCTGATGCTGCTTGGTGGCCATGGGGTGATATCGGTCACTGCCAATGTGGCGCCCAAATTGATGCACGAGATGTGTGTGGCAGCAAGGGCAGGTAATGTAAAAAAAGCCTGCGAGATCAATGCAAAATTATTCGGCCTGCATCAAAAATTATTTGTTGAGGCGAACCCAATCCCCGTGAAATGGGTCTTGCAACAGATGGCTTTGATTAAAGCCGGCATACGGTTGCCGATGGTGAACTTGTCTGCCCAATATCATGACGTGCTGCGCGCCGCGATGCGTCAGGCAGGCCTTATTTGATTACAGTAAATGGTGGTAAAGATATGAAACAAAGCGTGATATTCAAGTTAACCGCAGCAGCGCTGCTTACAACACTGGTGAGTGCTTGCGACTCCATTCCGTTTGTCGATACGTCGTCAGACTACAAAGGCGCTGGGCGCTCACGCCCGCTTGAAGTGCCGCCGGACTTGACCTCGGTAAGCTCCAGCGACGCCTATAGCGTGCCTGGCGGTTCTACTACATATAACACTTATAACCAGGCGCAGGAAGGCCAGGAAGCAGGGGTAGAGAAGGTGCTGCCTACCTCTGACGGCGTGCGAATGGAAAAAGCCGGTGCCCAGCGCTGGCTGGTGGTGAATGCCCCAGCAGAAAAAATCTGGCCTGTGGTGCGGGAGTTCTGGATAGACCAAGGGTTTGCAGTGCGCGTGGAGAATGCAGACACCGGTGTGATGGAAACCGAATGGGTAGAAGCTGATGCGATTAAAGCAAAAGAAAACAAGAAAAATATAGGCGAGAAGTTTGATGTATGGCTGGATAAATTGTCCGGGCTGGCCGATAGGCGCAAATTCCGTACGCGCCTGGAGCGCGGTGAAAAAGAAGGTTCAACCGAAATTTACATGACGCACCGCACCGTAAGCGGTGCCCCGGATGATGGGAAAAATATTGTTAAGACCCAATTGGGTAATTACGATACAGGCTACCGTCTGGACTCTTCAAAGCCTCTGACCAAAGCCGAGGAAATGGACGCGGATTTAGATGCGGAACTGTTGCGACGCCTGATGGTGAAATTGGGCGTAGCCGAGAAGCGCGCCCAGGAAATTGTCGCAAATCCCGTATCTGAAAAACGCGCAGAGGTCGTAAAAGAGGCGGACAGCAGCGTGACGCTTAATTTGAATGACCCGTTTGATCGCGGCTGGCGCCGTGTCGGCCTGGCGCTTGATCGGATTGGGTTTGTAACAGAAGATAAAGATCGTTCAAACGGCTTGTTCTATGTGCGTTACGCCGATGTAGATATTGATGATGGCCCCAAGAAAAAGAAAGGACTGTTGGATACGCTGAAGTTCTGGGGTGACGACGAGGAAATAGAAAATAAATCCAAACCAAAAGACGAAAAAACCATTGTTGATAAATTGCAATTCTGGAAAGGCGATGACGGCAAGACCGATCCATCTAAGCAATACCGTATCAAAGTGGTCGAAGCTGAAAATGGCGGTACGCGCGTGAATGTGGTGGATAAGGATGATAAGCGCAACCGTAGCACCACGGCTAACCGCATCATTGCATTGCTGTATGAACAGCTTAAATAACTGGCAGCTGAAATAGCATATTCATGCGTTTTGCGTCGCTAGGCAGCGGCAGTGCTGGCAACTGCATGGTGATAGAGAAGGCGCAAACGCGTTTATTACTTGATTGCGGTTTTAGTGTAAGCGAAGTCATCAAGCGCTTGCAAAGGCTGGGTTTAGAGCCACAAGAGATAAGCGGAATTTTAGTGACGCATGAGCATGATGACCATGCCAAAGGCGCATTCCGGTTTGCGGCAAAATTCGGCGTCCCCGTCTGGCTGTCACATGGAACGTTCAGGATGACGCAGCGGTTTCTGCCAGAAGATGCTTGTGTTTCACTCAATGTCATTGATAGTCATACAATATTCCATATCGAGCAATTAGAAGTTACACCTTACCCTGTACCGCATGACGCAAGGGAGCCAACACAATTCACTTTCACTGATGGCGACCACAAACTAGGCGTGCTGACTGATGCGGGCTCCTCAACTTTGCATATAGAACAGGTGCTAAATCATTGTGATGCCCTGGTGCTGGAATGTAATCATGACTTGCAAATGCTTGAAAATGGCCCATATGCCTGGCCGCTAAAAAAACGTGTGGGCAGCCGGCTTGGGCATTTGGACAATGGCGGCGCGGCCGCCTTATTGGCCAAGCTGGATAACTCCAGACTTAAACATATTATTGCGGCACATCTAAGCGCAAAAAATAATACTCAAGAGTTAGCCAAAAAAGCATTAAGCCAGGTACTTAATTGTGAAATGGACTGGATCGGGATTGCAGATCAAATGGAAGGCTTCGCCTGGCGTAGTTGTGATTAGCGCAGTTGTGATTAGTGTAGTTGTATTTTTCCCAGCAGGTTGTTAAGCCTGATGTGCGACTCGTAAAACAAAAAAGCCGACTAATGTCGGCTTTTTATGCTTGTTACTAAAGGCTAATTACTTAGCAGCTTCAGCAGGAGCGGCTTCAGCAGCTGGTGCTTCAGCAGCAGGAGCTTCTTCAGCAGGTTTTTCGCCACAAGCAGTTAATGCAAGTGCTAATAATGCAGCTAATAGAGCAGAACGTGTCATTTTTTGTATCCCTTACGATATGAACTAAAGTTAAACCAGTTACGGCGGACCACCTTTAGCCCAACCGAGTGCCAGCATTTTACCAGCAATGACAAAAAATTCCAGTATTTTTTGGATTTTTGATGATTTTTAATTAAAAAGTCGTTGATTTGCAACAATTTATGAGCGAAACCTCAAATTAATCTCGTCTAATACAGCGATTTTTAATCGACTTTGATGGATAATCTGGAATTTTGCCGGTTGGATTCGTTTTGTATGCCTAAAATTTTGCGGCTGACTTCGTCGTTTTGTTGCATCGTGGCGCCGATATCTACCCAATCTCCAAGTGTTACTCGCAAAGTGGTTGTGAGCTCTTCAAAGTCGATAAAGCCCTGCTGATTCAGTCTGGCGATGCGAGGCGTGACTTCTAATTCTACCTGGTTGCCAACTGTACGCGGCCGCACCGCAAAACCCGTGGATATTTCCTGCCAATCCAATGTACGTTCTATCTGCACATAACGCCGCGTGATAGTCACCCATTCTTGTGTGAACGGCACCATCTGCCCCACGCGGATAAAAGCACGCTCGCCGTCCAGAACATTGATAAACTGACTGCTGTTCTTTTGAGTATTACGTGTGTTGCGCGCTATATCCACATTGCCACTGTTTGCAGGCGCTTGCCTGTCGTTGCCCACTGTCACTTTGCCCACTTTTACCTTGCCGCTCGCTTCGGTGCGCTCCTGCCGGGTTTGCATGCTGTCGCTGGTGTCTACGGTAATTTTGCGGTTTGCCTTTGCCGCGTCCAGTTTCGCGACAGTGGCCTCGATTTCACGCATTCGTTCCGGCGAGGTGCGTAAAATCAGCTGATTATCTATTCCTGCTGCTGTACCATTTTCGCCTACCATCGGAGAAATAATAGGTAATAGGTCATTCGCAAACCGATGCTGCAAGGTGATGATCTTAAACTCGGTTTCCGCAACAGCAGAAAAACTTAGCAAACACAAAATCAAAACTAAAATTTTCATGGAAGCCTTTCCTGATCTACAAGCCTAGCCGTGTAACAGAAACTACGCTGGCCGTTTCCTCAAGCAATTCATCAAAGCGCATCAATAAACTGGCTGCCATTTCTTCATCATCAAACGCAAACTTAAAACGCGCCTGGTCAATGTGAAAACGGCGCAGGTAATGGCGTTTGTCGGCAACCACAAAACAGTCTTTTGCGACCTTTGCTGCATCGTTGGTTTCATATACGGTCATTTTGTGGCCAAAAAGTCTGAGCAGCTCAAAAAGTTTAGGACAGTGGTTAGTAAAATGCTGCGTATCGTGCAGAATGACTGTAAGTTTGCTGAGCGGGTTGCTGCTTAAAAAATGATAAAGCAGCTCAAAACGTTTTTGACCCGCATAATCACCCTTTAAAAAATGCTGGTCAAAAATAAGCAAGTCACTGGTTGCCTCAGCAATCAGCATATCAAGCGCTGCTTCGTAATTGCGCTCGCCTAGAATAATCGTGTCAGGGTTCAGTTCGGTTTCGCTCATGCTCGTTCACTTTCATGGTTGCTCGCTCTTTAAGCATATATATCCAGCTAGATAAGCCTCAAACAACACTTCGCCAAGAGCCGCATGGATATTGGCTTGCAGGGCAGGTGTTTTTAAGTGGCGTTTATCTGCAAAATCCTGCATAAATCCTATCATCTCCGCAGGTATTGTTAATTTTTCGCCGTTCAAATAAAAGCTGTTGCCAGTAAATAGCAGCTGGGATTTTAAACTTAGCCATAACGTCTTTTTGGCAAGCTGTTTGGTAAATTCATTTTTCGATATTTTGCGGGCAGGCTCAAAAACAACATCCGGCTTGGGTTCTGTGAGATATTTCCCTAAAAAATCTGCGACATTATTTTTATCCCAAGTGATTTTATGCAGCATCTCACTTACTTTATTAATCATGTGTTCAGTGATTTCAGCCGGGTGGTTTTGCAGGGCTAAATCCGGGTCGCTGTACAAACCTTCCGCGTTCAAATGATCTTGCAGGTAATTTAAAAATTCGTGCATCAGCTCTTGCGTTTTTGGCGCACGGAAGCCGATAGAATATGTCATGCAATCGTCACCTACTGCTGTTCCCCAGTGCGCGATCTGCGGCGGCAGGTAGAGCATATCTCCCGCTTCCAGCACCCATTCCTGCTCGGTTTCAAAATGCTTCAAAATTTTTAGCGGCGCATTTTCAATCAGACTTAAATCGGCTGGATTTTTATTATTAGTACCACTGATTTTCCAGCGGCGCTGGCCGCTGCCTTGCAGCAAAAACACATCGTAACTGTCTGTGTGCGGGCCCACGCCGCCGCCGTCAGGCGCGTAACTCACCATCAGGTCATCCAGCCGTGCATGCGGAATGAAATTAAACTGGCTTAATAAATCAACCGCTTCGGGCAGGTGGTGGTTTACACTCTGCACCAGCAGCGTCCAGTCTCTTTCTGGCAGTTGAGTAAAATCAGCTTCATCAAACGGGCCATTCTCCACCTGCCATTTGCCCTTGATATGTTTGATAATTCTGGCTTGCACGTCATCTTCACATGCCAGGCCTGCAAGCTCATTGGGGTTGAGCAGCCCCTTAAAATCGGGTATCGCGCCGCGAATCAGCAAAGGTTTTTTTTGCCAGTATTCAGCTAAAAACTGGCTGGGCGTCAAATTGTTTAACAATCGTAATGGAGTATCGGTCGGCTTGTTCATTCGCCTATTTTAATCACGTTTTGCGATGCAATTAAAAAAATTACACAAGCTATACAAGTGGGTATATAGTAAAAACAAAAAAGCATGTGTTAATCAATTTGGGGGATATTTTTAAAATGAACAAGCCTGTTGATGCCGATGTAAAGACCTTTCATGGTGGTTGCCCGCACGATTGCCCCGATACCTGCAGCATGGTGTTTCATGTCAAGAATGAAAAACTTGTTGCGGTCACAGGCAATACCGAGCACCCCATGACGCGCGGTGGTTTGTGCGTCAAGCTCAAAGATTACGAAAAGCGTCATTACCATCCTGACCGCCTGCTTTACCCCATGAAGCGCACTGGCCCTAAAGGCAGCAAGCAATTTACGCGCATTTCTTGGGATGAAGCGCTAGATACCATTGTCGATAAATGGCGGGCGATTATTAAAACGGATGGCTCACAAGCCATTATGCCGGTGAGTTATTTGGGCAACCAAGGGTTAGTGCACGGCTTAAATGGCGGTGACGCGTTTTTTAATCGCATGGGCGCGACTGTGTGTGAGCGCACTTTTTGTGGCGAAGGCTCTTGCACCGCATGGTTATTGACTGTGGGGCCGACTGCCGGAGTAGATCCGGAAAGCTTTATTCATTCCAAATACATCGTGGTTTGGGCTTCAAATTCTGTGTCCACCAATTTGCATCACTGGCATATTATTCACGACGCGCAGAAAAAAGGTGCCAAGGTTGTAGTGGTGGATAGCTATGCCTCTCGCACCGCCAAAGAGGCCGATTGGCACATTGCACCTAAGCCCGGTACCGATGGCGCCTTGGCAATGGCGATAATGAACGTGATTATTGCAGAAGGTTTGCAAGATCAAGATTATATCGACAACTATACGGTTGGTTTTAAGGAACTTGCCGAGCGCGCAAAAACACGCACGCCGGAATGGGCAGAAAAAATCACCGGCATCCCGGCTGCTGACATTCGCAAATTTGCCCGTGAATACGCGACTACATCTCCTGCGGCGATTCGCATCGGCGTGGCTTTAGAGCGCAGTTATGGCGGCAGCCAGGCCATACGCGCTGTTACTTGTTTGCCTGCGCTCATTGGCGCCTGGCGCCATGTGGGTGGAGGCATATTGCAATTCCCTGTGTGGGAGCATCCTTACCGTTTTGATGTGATTTCGCGCCCCGATTTGATTCCGAAGGGCACGCAAGTCGCCAATATCCTGCAATTGGGACGTGTGCTCACGGGCGAAATCAAACTCAAAACGCCGATTAAATCGCTGATGGTATGGAACACCAATCCCGTCACGCAATCACCAGAAACCGATAAAATTATTAAAGGCCTTGAGCGCGAAGATTTATTTACCATCGTCGCTGATCACTTTATCTCTGATACCGCTGCGTATGCCGACATTGTGTTGCCAGCCGCTATGGGCGCGGAGATGGAAGACATGATTTTATCTTGGGGGCACCTGTACCTGACCTACAACGCCAAATGTATTGAACCGCCCGGCGATGCGCTGCCAAACAACGAAATCTTCCGCCGTTTGGCCAAGCGCCTGGGTTTTCAAGAAGATAACTTCAAATGGTCAGATTCCGAATGCTTGGAAAACTACGTGGCTTGGGATTCGCCCGCGTGTGACGGCTACGATTTAGCCTATATGCGTGAGCACGGCTTTGCCAAGCTTAAAGTGGGCACCAAAGATGACCGTGCACCACACAAACAAGGCAACTTTCCCACGCCGACAGGTAAATGTATGCTCATGGTCGAAGGCGCGAAAAACTTCGTCGCAGGGCCGTTCCGCCAAATGTACGAAGGCTTTCAGCCAGGCGAAGATTTAGATCCGCTGCCGGATTATGTGGCGAATCGAGAAAGCGCCGACAGCAACCCTGCGCTGGCGAAGAAATATCCGCTCAACATCATCTCGCCAAAAAGCCATGGCTTTTTGAACTCCTGCTACGCCAACATGACAGAGAAAATCAAAGGCCAGGGCGAGCAGTTTGTGATGATTCACCCGGCTGATGCCGAGATGCGCGGCATTAAAGAGGGCGTTAAAGTGAAAGTGTTTAATGACCGTGGCGCGTTTGAAGGCGATGCGCGCATCACCAAAGACGTCAACCCCGGCATTGTCGTCGCCACGCTGGGTTATTGGCGTCAGTTGAACAATGGGACGGTGAATTGTATTAGTTCAGCGGAGTTTGGGGATATGGGGCACTCGACGACGTTTAGTGATAATTTGGTGCAGGTGGAGTTGGGGTAGAGTTTTTATTTTACAGTTCGAGTTTCTATTAAACCAAAAACGTTGTAGCTTGGATTGGAGTTTTTGTCGCCCATTTGGAAGAGGTAAAGGTTCGAGTCATTAAAGAGAGTGATTGTGTGAGCATTTAATAATCGAACAATTTTTGTTCTCCAAATGGGTAGTTGTTCTTTATATTTATCGTAATCGATTTCAGCTCCGTACGGATTTTCTGCATGCATCATTCGACCACACTTTTCGTAAAGCTCTAGAAAGTCATCTTTTGTTAAATAGCCACTTGGTGGCGTAGACCATTCAGATTTAAATTCTGGATTTTTGCTAGGTGTTTGAATTACTGGATTTGGATAAAAGTCGGCGTTTACTCTTTCCATATCCTTGAACATTAAATGTGCGTTATAGTGAGTTGCAAATTTGTTATATTGTTTTGAATAGACATTTATATTTGCTATTAAAGAGCTAAATGCAATTAATTCAAGTGTTTTTCTTAGTTGAAGATATGCAGTTTCAATAGTTGTTGCTTCGTACAGTGAATTGATTTCTTTAAAATGTATTGCATCAATTACAGCAGTTCTTCGTTTTATCTCAACTAGCACTTTTATGTATTTATCTTGAGCTAAATCCACACTAATTACCCCATAATTTTAAGTGTCTGAATATAGTAGTATTTTAGAGCATAAACCAATTGTCGCTCTCGTGCGACAGACGAGTTACTTTCCTTTGCTTGTCCAAAGGAAAGTAACCAAAGCAAACGACACCCCGCTGCCGCTTGTTTCCTTCGGTCTTAGCGCTGCATCTGGGCGGCTGCGGAACTCGTGCTTTCAGCACTCAAACAGTCCTCGCCGCTAACCATCTGCTGCTCAAGCCGAAGGCGCGGCAAGGGGATTTAAAGTCAAAACCATACGAATGCCACGACAAATAAGTGCTCTGGAAGGCGCATGGATATTGGCTTGCAGGGTATGTGTTTTTGCAGTGAAAATGAGTGCTGTTTTATTAAAACGGTAAAAACACCGCGGTGGCGAGGCTTTGCATGACGCGCGAAATCAGTCGTTGTGATTTTTCCGCCAAGGCAATGGCGTATAAATCGGTGCGGCCTATCATTTTGCCGAATTCGCGTTCAAAGCTTAAATTGCGGTCTTTGTCGCTTATCTCGTTGGTAAGCAGGTACAAGTTACCATTGGCATCGCGTGCGGTGGAGAGTTTCCACGCGGCGATTTCGATATTGCGCGCGACGTTGTAAACACTTTGCGGGTCGATATTGTCGGTTAAATAAAAATCGGTTTTGTTGCCATGGGCCTTTAGCAGCATGGTGTGCAGGCCGACAATAAACGGCAGTACGCGGTCACCCTGATAATCGGAGTTGAGGGCCAGAAAAATAGCGTCAGTGCCTTGTTTGTTGTCGATTTCCTTAAATTGAAAGTGGTGCTGCTGTTCGCCTTCAAATACCCAATCCACCATTTTTTCTACCGGGTCGGGCGTGCTTTTTGCAAGCTGGTTCGGGTTGCGCTTATAAAGCTTGGTCATTAGGTTGCGCAGGCTTTGCGTGTTTTCTGCCATCTCAACATCGGCCATGCGGTCGAAATCATTTTTTGCCAACTGGTTGGCAGAACTTCTGTCACCGCGCTCGGGGATGGGTTTATTTTCAACTGGCGAATTCAAGGCACACGCAGAACTCAGGCTGCAAGCCAATAGCAATAACCCTAGTCTCATGCCTGCATGATCACTTTTTTATGCACGATGCGTGCTTTTGGGAATATGGCGCTGAACGTGCTGCCTGCCCCAAGTTCACTGGTGATTTCCAGTTTGGCCTGATGGCGGATGAGAATGTGTTTGACGATGGAAAGCCCCAGTCCAGTGCCGCCGGTTTCGCGACTGCGGCCACGGTCGACGCGGTAAAAACGCTCGGTGAGCCTGTCAATGTGCTTCTGCTCGATGCCGATGCCGGTGTCGCGCACCGAGAATACGGGCTGCTCATTTTTTAAGCCCCATGAAATAAATATATCGCCGCCTTTGGGCGTGTAGCGAATGGCATTGCTGACCAGATTGCTGAAGGCGCTGTGCAGCTCATCTTGTGCGCCAGCCAGATTGAGTGTGGGATCCGCATCCAGGTGGATATTATGTTTGGCATTTTTTAAGCCCTGGTTCAGACTTTGGCTCAGGCCAATAGCATCGTTTTGTATGCTTTTCAGCAGATTTTCCATGTCGATTTCGTCATCTTCAGGATTTTCCGTGTTACTTTCGATGGTCGAAAGTGTGAGTAAATCTTCGATAATGCGCCGCATGCGCCCGGTCTGCTCTTGCATCATGGTGAAATAACTTTTCAGCGCATCCGGTACAGCGCCAGCCATATCGCTTAAGGTTTCCAAAAAGCCGCCCACCACGGTAAGCGGCGTGCGCAGCTCGTGTGATACATTGGCAATAAAATCGCGGCGCATGGTGTCGACTTTTTCAAGCTGCGTCATGTCGCGACAAATCAGGAGTTTTTGTTTGGACGCAAACGGGATCAGTCGAATTTCGAATACCACTTCAGGATTACGCCAGGATTTGAGTTTGAAAGGCTCTTCATATTCACCGTTATATAAGTAGGCAATAAAATTGCTATCTCTGACCAGATTCACAATAGGCAGGTTTTTATCGGTGGCCAAATCCAGGCCGAGCTGATTCTCGGCGTTATGGGTGCACCATTCGATCTCGTTGCTGGGACTTAAGATAACCAGGCCGTCCGGGATCGCATTGGCGGTCAGGTTAAAGCGCTCCAGCGCTGAGTTTAATTGCGTCTGGTTTGCGATGTTATTGCGCTCGTATCGCAATAGTGCGGTAAATACGTTTTCCCATGCCCCTGAGCCTTCCGGGATTTCTTGTAAAACTGGGTTCTTGAACCAGAGATGCAGTTTATGCAGCCATGAAATATGGATGACGAGATAAATCAGAAGGCTGACTGAAAATATGGCTAGCGCGACGGTGGCGCCGCTGATTAGCCATAAAAAAATACAGATTGCACTTAATGCGCAGACGAACAAACCAGCTTTTAAGCGAATATCGGGCACAAATTAAGCTTTAAATTAAAATTGCTTAATTATAGCGAGCTTTTATGTAAGTTGAGCTAACTTTCCTTGACTGCAGAGAGCCGGTAACCCGAGCCGCGCACGGTCTGGATTAAGTCTTGATGGCCGGATACGGCAAGGGCGTTACGCAGGCGGCGGATGTGCACGTCTACCGTACGATCCTCAACAAACACACGGTCGCCCCATACCTTATCCAGCAACTGGCTGCGCGTATGCACGCGCTCGGCGTTGCTCATAAAATAATGCAGCAGCCTGAATTCGGTTGGCCCTAAATCAATGTTGGTGCCGTTGCCCGTCACGCGATGTGTGGTAGGGTCCAGCAACAGGCCCTGTATCTCAATCGGGTCATCGGTCATTTGCGGCGCACGGCGGCGCAATACCGCCTTGATGCGCGCATTCAGCTCGCGCGGGCTGAATGGCTTGGTCACGTAATCATCCGCACCGACTTCCAGACCGCGTACTTTGTCATATTCGTCACTGCGCGCAGTGAGCATGATAATGGGGATGGCTTTGGTGAGGTTGTCGGATTTCAAGCGTCGCGCATATTCGATACCGCTCATGCCGGGCAGCATCCAGTCCAGCAAAATCAAATCTGGCAAAGTGCTATGAAGCAGCTCCTGCGCGTGTTCCACGCTGAGTGCGCGTATGGCGTTGTGGCCCGCTTGTGTGATATTTAGGGCAAGCAGCTCCTGTATCGCAGGCTCGTCTTCGACTACTAAAATATTTGCTGGCATTGTGTGATCTCGTTTATTCAGTCCAGGCCATTTTGTGACTTTAATATGACATATTCATGACAAAATTTAAACAATTTTTTTGAGATAAAATTTCAGGCACAATTGCCATTTATGGCATTTTGTAACACTATGTAGCATGTTTGAATAACAACGATATTACATATATTTCAGGGGGTCGCATGGCAGGTTTTTTATCAAAAGAATATATCACCGCAAATGCAAACTTTAATCGCTGGCTAGTGCCGCCAGCCGCATTGGCCATTCACTTGTCTATCGGCATGGCGTATGGCTTTAGCGTATTCTGGAAGCCGTTGGGCAATGCGCTAATGGGCACAGATGGCAAGCCATTGGCGGCTTGTGCTGCAGGCGCCACTACATTTGGTGATAAATTATCCGGCACTGCAAAAGCCTTGTTCGCGACCGATTGCAACTGGACGCAGTTTGATCTGGGCTGGATGTACACCTTGTTTTTCGTGCTGCTTGGATGCTCGGCAGCACTGTGGGGCGGCTGGCTGGAGCGCGAAGGGCCGCGCAAGGCGGGCTTGGTATCCATGCTGTGCTGGTGCGGCGGCCTGCTGATTTCTGCGTACGGCGTTTATACCCATCAGCTATGGATGATGTGGCTGGGCAGCGGCGTGCTTGGCGGCATCGGGCTGGGGCTGGGCTATATCTCGCCTGTTTCCACGCTCATTAAATGGTTTCCGGATCGTCGCGGCATGGCCACAGGCATGGCGATTATGGGCTTTGGCGGCGGTGCGATGATTGGCTCGCCACTGGCCACAAAATTAATGTCCTACTTTGCAACACCCGCCAGTGTGGGTGTTTGGCAAACCTTTGTTGCACTCGCTGCGATTTATGCCGTGTTTATGCTTTGCGGTGCGTTAGGCTACCGCGTGCCGCCAGTGGGCTGGAAGCCAGCCGGCTGGACACCGCCGGATACAACAAAAAACACCATGATTGCAACGCGCCATGTACATCTGAAAAATGCACATAAAACGCCGCAGTTCTGGCTGCTGTGGCTGGTGCTGTGCATGAATGTTTCTGCGGGCATTGGTATTATCGGCGCTGCTGCGCCGATGCTGCAGGAAACCTTTGGCGGCGCGCTGATTGGCCAGCCTGGGATTGGTTTTGCGGAGATTAAAAAGGATGAGGCCATGACGGCTGCAGCTGCAGCGGTTGGTGCAGGCTTCGTTGGCCTGATTTCACTATTCAATATTTTTGGTCGTATCGGCTGGGCTAGCTCGTCAGATAAGCTAGGTCGCAAACGCACCTACTTTATTTTCTTCACATTAGGTGCCATTTTATATTGCACCGCCACTTATATGGCAGGCATGAAATCACTGGCCTTGTTTGTGGCAAGTTTTTGTGTGATAGCCTCAATGTATGGCGGCGGTTTTGCCACTATTCCGGCTTATCTGGCGGACATGTTCGGCACTCAGTTTGTTGGCGCGATTCATGGGCGCCTGCTTACCGCATGGTCGACTGCGGGCATTTTAGGACCGGTGGTGGTGAATTATATGCACGATACTCGTCTGGAAAAAGGCATCCCGTTCGACCAGATTTACGCACCGATATTTGTCGTGCTGGCTGGCCTGTTGGTGGTGGGCTTTATCGCCAATATGCTGGTGAAGCCAGTAGCAGATAAATACTTTATGACGGATGCGGAATTAGAGGAAGTGCATAGAATCAGCCATGAAAAATCCTTGCAAAATGCCTCCGCAAAAGCAGCTTCAATGAGCAATGCGGAACAGCATCCGATTTTGGTTAAACTGGCATGGGCAGCAGTGATGATACCGATTGGCTATGGTGTTTGGAGCACAGTGCAAAAGGCTTGGGTGCTATTTAGCGGAGTTTAATAAAACCGGCAGAATGTGTCAGCGCTTATCAGGTAAAATAGCGTTTTTAGCACATTATTTAGAGAATCAATTGAATAAAATAGACATTAACTTAGACGGCGCAGGCAAAAAGATCGGCATCGTGCAATCGCGCTTTAATAGCGATATTGGCGAAGGCTTGCTGGCGGCCTGCCATGCAGAACTGTTGAAGCTGGGCGTTAAGCCTGAGCATATCCGCATCGCCACCGTGCCAGGCGCGCTGGAAACGCCGCTTATTTTGCAGCACATGGCTTTAAGCGAAAAATATGATGCACTGATTGCTTTGGGGGCAATTATCCGTGGCGAAACTTATCACTTTGAGGTGGTTGCAAACGAGTCTGCGCGCGGCATTTCTGAAGTCCAGCTCAACACGGGCGTGCCGGTGGCAAATGCGGTGTTAACCACAGAAGATGATGACCAGGCATTAGCGCGCATGCTGGTTAAAGGCACGGAGGCCGCGCAAGTGGCAATTGAGATGGCTAACCTGGTGCGCGCGTTATGAGTGATACCAAGATTGAAATCAAGACCGCTAAAAAACCAAAAACAAGTCAGAATCGTCGCAAATCACGCGAGCTGGTGCTGAAGGCAGTGTATCGCGGCATGATCAATGCCGGTGAAATCAAACAGATTATTCTGGATGCGCAAGATGACCCGGAATATACAAAAGCAGATGAGGCGTATTTTAAGCATCTGCTTGAAGGGGTAACTGGCAAGATTAATGAACTTGACCAGAAAATTTCAACCTTTATTGATAGAAAACTAGAGGAGCTCAGCCCTGTGGAGCACGCGATTCTGCGGATTGCATCGTTTGAACTCATGTTCGATATGAGCATTCCATATCGCGTCGCCATCAATGAAGGCGTCGAATTGGCGAAGCTGTATGGCGGAGTAGACGGGCATAAGTACATCAACGGCGTATTGGATAAAGTGGCCGAGAATGTAAGGCCGCAGGAGTTTAGACGGTAATAGATATATCAGGCATTCAGTAATGATAATAACAATTCATACATTTGCGGGCTTGAAACTTTGAATGTATCAGACGCGATAAATGTAGTGCGGTTTACCGATGTGGGATTGCTTCGGGAGCATAATGAAGATGCGGTTGCGAGTGACTTATCGATAGGCTTGCTGGTGCTGGCTGACGGCATGGGCGGTTATAATGCGGGCGAGGTGGCAAGTGAAATTGCTGTGCTGATGATCACAGCCGAAGTGACTGAAGCCATGCAGAATGCATCGCGTTTGAAGAAATCAGCGCTAAATTGGCTGCCGGAATCGCATATACTGGCAGATGCGGTTGAGAAAACCAATGCGGCGATCTACCAGATTTCGCAAAATCAGCCGCAATGCGCTGGCATGGGCACGACATTGGTGGCGGGTATTTTTATTGATAATAAACTGGTGGTGGGACATATTGGCGATTCTCGCATGTACCGTCTGCGTGATGAACAGTTAGTGCGGCTTACAGAAGACCATTCAGTAGTGCAAGAGCAAATTAACGCGGGGATGATGACTGAGGAGCAGGCAAAATTGTCTCATCATAAAAACCTCGTTACACGCGCGCTGGGCGTGGATCCTGAAGTGGAATTGGACTTGCAGGAACTGGATGTAGAGGTGGATGATGTATATTTGCTGTGTTCTGATGGGTTGTCAGATCTCATTGATGACACGGAAATAGCTAATACGTTGATTGAGTCTGATGGTGATATCGCGCATGCAGCAGCCAGACTAATTCAATCTGCAAATAAAAACGGTGGAACAGATAATATTTCTGTAGTGATAGCGGTCGTAAAAAAGACGTTTGCGGCTGAAAAGAGTTGGTTCAAAAACTTATTTGGTAGTACTAAAATCGCCAGATATTAAAGCTTTTCGATAGTAAAGCTGGTAACTATAAACTGGGATATATGACAAGGGTGATTATGGCAAAGTTACATTTTTCGCTGGATGGCAACCCGCTAGGCGAGTTTGCGTTAGACAAAGAGCGTATAACCATCGGGCGCCGCCCCACCAATGATATTCATATCGATAATTTGGCAGTAAGCGGCGATCATGCGGCTATTGTCACGATTGGCAATGATTCTTTCCTGGAGGACCTGAATAGTACCAATGGCACCTTTGTTAATAATAAGCCAGTCAAAAAGCATGTGTTGCTGCATAACGATGTCATAGAGTTCGGCAAGTATCAACTCAAGTATGAGAATAAAACACAAGAAAAAATGCCGAAACATAACGGTTTTGAGAACACCGTAGTGATGCGGCCTGCAAGGCTGGTTGTGCCTGCATCCGGCGTCGAAGCCGAAGCTGAGAAAATTCCGAACAAGCAAGCTTCTCTTGAGCAAGCAGCTGAAGACAAAGTCTCCGTAACTGCGACATCTACATTGCCTCAGCAAGCTCCCGCAGAAGCGGCAGCAAATGTGCAAAAAACAGGTCATTTGCAGGTGCTTAACGGCACTGAATCTGGTCGCGACCTTTCATTGAATAAAGCATTAACCACCTTAGGCAAGCCTGGTGTGCAAGTGGCTGTGATTACAAAACGGCCACACGGCTATTTTATTACGCATGTAGAAGGCGAAAAGCGGCCAATCGTAAATGGCCAAAATATTGGCATGCAGGCCTTTGCATTAAATGACCATGATGTGATTGATTTGGCTGGCGTAAAAATGGAATTCTATCTGGCCTAGGTTGATGTTGATGACCAGATTTCTTGTTGTATCTTAATTGCATGTTTCAGTTTAAATCATAATGCAAACTGTAAACATGCTTACTCAGCTTGATCGCCTGAACTCCATAGGCGTGGCGCTTTCGGCTGAACGTGATAACAATCGCCTGCTGGAAATTATCCTGCTGGGGGCGAAAGAACTTACCAATGCCGATGGCGGTACACTTTATACGGTGACCGAAGACGCCAAGCTCAAGTTCGAGATCATGCGTACAATGAGCCTTGATATCGCGATGGGTGGCACCACAGGTAAGGCAATTCTATTTCCGCCATTGCCGATTTACCTTGAAGACGGCAAGCCAAACATCAATATGGTTGCGGCTTACAGCGTGATCAATGCCAAAACGGTGAATATTGCCGATGCTTATCTGACAGAAGGATTTGATTTTTCCGGCACGCGAAAATTCGATGAAAAAACGGGATACCGTTCAAAATCATTTTTGACCGTGCCGATGAAGAATCATGAAAATGAGATTATCGGCGTTTTGCAGCTCATCAATGCGATCGATCCGCAGACCGGTCAAATCATTACGTTTTCGGAGTCGCACCAGCATCTGGTCGAGTCGCTGGCTTCGCAAGCGGCTGTTGCCCTTACCAATCACAATTTAATCGAAGGCCTTAAAAATTTATTTGAGTCTTTCATCAAGCTGATTGCGGATGCCATTGATGAAAAGTCTCCCTACACTGGCGGCCATTGCCAGCGCGTACCTGAACTCACCATGATGCTGGCTGAGGCCGCGATTAAGACCAATGAAGGCCCGCTGAAAAATTTTACCATGACCGAAAAAGAGGTCTATGAGCTCAAAATCGCAGCATGGCTGCACGATTGCGGCAAAGTCACGACACCAGAGTATGTAATGGATAAAGCGACCAAGCTGGAAACTATTTTTGACCGCATTCATTTAATCGACCATCGTTTTGAGCTGCTCAAAACGCAGCGTGAGAATGCCTATTTGCGTAAAGCGCTTGCATCCGCCAGAAGCGGCACGAATGTCAACCCGCTGCAACTTGACCATGAAATCAGTGTTATTAAAAGATCACTTGAAGAAGATAAAAACTTCATCCGCAAAATGAATATTGGCAGCGAATCCATGCAGCCAGAAGATCTGCAGCGGATTAAGGATATTGCCAATTATGAGTATCTGAACGACACCGGCCATACCGCTAAATTTTTAAGCGAAGATGAGGTGTATAACCTCACCATCGAGCGCGGCACCTTGACGCCGGAAGAGCGCATGGTGATTAACAACCATATTGCGGTGACTATCAGCATGCTGAATGCGCTGACTTACCCAAAAGACTTGCAGCGCGTGCCCGAGTATGCAGGCGGGCATCATGAGCGCATGGATGGCAAGGGCTACCCGAAAGGCTTAACGCGCGATCAGATGTCGATCCCGGCGCGCATGATGGGCATTGCGGATATTTTTGAAGCGCTCACTTCCAAAGACAGACCCTACAAAAAAGCGAAAACCCTATCTGAGACACTGAATATTTTGGGTAAAATGCGACTGGACAATCATATCGATCCGGATATTTTTGATTTATTTATTCGTGAAAAAATCTATTTGGCTTATGCGGAGAGGTTTCTGGAGCCTGCACAAATTGATGCAGTTGATGTGGCCAGCATTCCCGGATATAGCGCATCATAGCGGCTCAGGTTTTTAGAAATATTTTTACGGCCTTGATGATTTCGGCGATTTTTTTGTCGGAAACTTCGTGAAAAAATTCACCGCCGGGAATTAGGCGCATGTTGGGTCCGATGTTGCAAAACCCCATGCATGGCGACTCTTCTATTTCTATCTTTACATTCTTACCTTGTAATTGCCGCGTTAATTCTAAAGCTGCTTCTTTACTTCCGCGCGCCGCACATGAAGGGTGATTGGGGTTGGCGCGATAGTTAGTGCACACTAATATTTTTTTTACCATGGCCTATTTGTAATGGCTATGGTGATAGCGCGTGCGCATGGCAGCCATTAGCGCTTAGTTTCAGGTAGCTGCCTTGCTCATACCAGTCGCCTAGCACCCAGCGTTCGCATACATTGCCATCAAGTGCATGAATATGCCTGTTGGGGCGGTGCGTGTGTCCGTGAATGAACAGGGGCGGGCAGGCATATTTCCGCAACAAATCGGCTACCGCATCCTGATTCACATCCATAATCTGCATCGGTTTCACAGATTTTTCCTGCTCGCTTTTGGCTCGCAGTTGTTCGATATAAGTGATACGGTTCGCCAGGGGTTGACTTAAAAACCGGGTTTTCCAGGCATTATCACGCACTTCGCTACGGAACTGCTGGTAGGCGATATCGTCTGTGCACAATGCGTCGCCATGGCTTAGCAATACAGGTCTGTCATAAAGCAGGACTAAGCTTGGGTCAGGCAGGATTGTGATGTCCGTGGCGTTTACAAAACCTTCGCCGATTAAAAAGTCGCGGTTGCCAGGTATCAAAAAAACTTTTATGCCACGCTTGGTGAGCATTTTAAGCGCGTCGATGACGGGTTTGTGGATGCCGGTTGCAATGGCATCGTCGCCCGCCCAGTATTCAAATAAATCGCCCAGGATATAAAGCGCCTGGGCGTTACTGGCGGTTTTCTCCAAAAACGAAATGAACACCTTGGTAATGTGCGGGCGCGAATCACATAGATGCAAATCAGATATAAATAAGCAGTGATCCATGTGAATAATGGATGAATGTTTAGATGACGCTGGCTTTTTCTATGATTACAGGATCAACCGGCACATCGCGATGCCCCCCTTTGCTGGTGGTTTTTACGCCTTTAATTTTATCTACAACGTCCATGCCTTCGACCACTTTGCCAAATACGCAGTAGCCCCAGCCGCTTGATGTCGGCGCGGTATGGTTAAGGAAATCGTTGTCGGCAACGTTGATAAAAAACTGGCTACTTGCTGAATCCGGGATGGATGTGCGTGCCATCGCGATGGTGTAGGCCTCGTTGCCTAAGCCGTTATCCGCTTCATTCTTGATCTCGGCATCGGTGGCTTTCTGCTTCATATTGATATCAAAGCCACCACCCTGAATCATAAAGCCGTCAATCACGCGATGAAAAATCACGCCGTCATAAAATCCTTTTTCGACATATTTCAAAAAATTAGCCACGGTAGTGGGCGCTTTTTCTGCGTTAAGTTCAAGTGTGATGTCGCCAAAATTGGTAGAGAGTTTAACCACGGTAAATCCTTAAAGAAATAAATTGTTAAAAAAATAAATTGAAAGCGAAAGCTACTTGGCTACTTCAGCAAGCAGTTTTACGCTTTTGATGATGATGGGTCTAATCGGCACGTCGGCGTTTCTGCCCATGCTGGTTGTGGGGCTAAGGCCAATCTTCTGCACTACGTCAAACCCGCTGGTGACCTTGCCAAATACGCAATAACCGATCTGATCTGGATCGGGGCTGGTATAGTTTAGGAATTGATTGTCAGCCAGATTTACAAAAAACTGTGCAGTTGCGGAGTCAGGATCGGCCGTGCGTGCCATGGCAATGGTGCCGGTTTCGTTCAATAAGCCGTTATTGGATTCGTTGGCAATGGGCGCACGTGTGTTTTTCTCGGTTAAATCGCGTTCAAAGCCGCCGCCTTGAATCATAAAGCGGTTAATGACACGATGAAAAATGGTGTTTTCGTAAAAGCCATCTTTCACATACTGCAAAAAATTGGCGACAGTCTTAGGCGCTTTTTCTGGGTATAGCTCAACCGTGAAATTGCCTTGGGAGGTTTGAAACTCAACGCTGGGAGCCGCATGGATACTGGCTGTGCAGGCTAGTAATACACCAAAAAGATAAAGCTTAATGTTTTGCATCAGCCAGCGCCTTCATAAATTATTTTCCATTGATTATCCTCATTCACCCAGTATTGGCGTTTGCGCATTTTATTTTGCAAGGATGAACTTTTAAAATCCTGCTCGAAATTAACCACGATAATAGGTTGTTCAGAATCTGGATAGCCAAACATGCTGATGTCTTCAAGCCGAATCGATACCTTGGATTTGGCTGTTTGAATGCTGCGTTTGTACTCTGCCCATTTGTTAAAACCGCCATCGCTATAAAAAAACTTTTTAGAATAATGGCCCAAGTATTCGTCAGTGTTTTGCGAAGCCCAATCCTGACGCCAGTCTTCTATAGTTTTTTGCAGGGCCTGCATTCTGGCTTTTTGCTCTTCCAATTTTTCGTTGGATTTGCTGCTGTATACCCATTCCAGATTATTCGCAATAATCACAGGTGTTTTGCCAGACTGTAAAATTGGCTGTAAAGCTTCCAGGTCGGGGTTGCTTAGCACTACGCAGCCATCGCTGGCACGTGGCGGGCGGCTATAAGTGTTTGTGGGGGTGCCGTGCAGCCAGATGCCATAGCCATTTTTGTTCTGATGCTTATCCAGTTCATTTGGGTAATTCAGCGGATACGCGGCGTCACCATACATGTCCGCTAATGGCTGGGTAAGCTTTTGCCCTGCAAAGTAAACGCCCAGCGGCGTGCGCTTGTCTCCCTGGACTTGTTTGCCGACGCCATTCTTGCCGACAGTGACATAATAATCAGCGGCATATTGTAAAGCGCCATCCACCTTTTTGTATAAAAACAGGCGTGACTTGGCCGTGTCTACAACAATCAAATGCTCTTGTTCATCGCTCAATTTAACAAGCAGGTTAGGTTGCTGTGATGTTTTCTTTTCAGACAAATAGTATTCAATACGGGTGCGGGCTTCATCCCTTAAGCCTTTAATTTCTTCGCTGCTGGTAGTGCTGTCCGGGATGACTGCGCTGGAATCGCCTATTGTTGCCAGTGCGCGCCCTTGCGAAGCAAGCAGGTCGCCGCGTATAAGGTAGGCCAGCTTGAAGTTAGGTGCAGTGCGAATGAGATCGTTCACCGTGTTGAGCGCTTGCCTGGTTTTACCTTGGGTGATTTCCAGCAGGCTTTTTACCAGCAGGCTCTCGACGAGATTCCTCCCAAATTTATTGTTAAGCAACTGGTCTACCAAGCTGCCGTGATTAACAGCCGTGGCGTTCCAGGGCAATACGACACATGCCACTACAAAAATGACTTTTAGAAACTTAACTTTTTGAGTTAAAAACATTTCAATCTTTAGTTCATTTTAGTAAAAAATCAATTCAATGCAATTTCTTGATCAATTAACCAAACGCCATTCGTCTTTTTAAGCATCAATGTTTTATTTGTACGAATGGGTTTGCCATTTGCAACATAGGTCTGCTTAAAAGTCACTTTTGCGTTGTCGCTGCCATCCATCACTATTTTCTGGTTTGCCAGTTCAACATTGATGCTTGTCGGTTTGCTGATGCGTTCGCGCCGAGTTTGCTCCCAGGCTTTACGGCTTTCACCTTTGGCTGGTTTAAAGCTATCGGCATAACTGGCAAAATATTTTTCCAAGTCCTTGCTAGACCATGCTTTCGCCCAATTGTTTACCGCATCGGTGATATTTTGTTCTTCAATTGCCCCAGCATCGGCGGCTGGCTTAACGTCGTTGACTGGTTTAAGGTCAGCAACTGGTTTAACGGCCTCAATTTTTTTATCCGCTGGGCGAATCGGCAATGTGCCGGTTTTGGTTGGTTTGCTCGTGTCTGTCTTGGCATCATTTGACTTTGCAGCAAGTGCGGTTTTATTGCCGGTGCCAAACAGGTCTTTAATCATCGATAATTTGCTTTGCGCGCGCGCATTGCCGTTATCAAGTTGCAGCGCCTTGTCATAAGCCTCAGAAGCCATGCGCGCATAAATATCGCCCAGATTTTCATGTGCGGTTGCGTAGCTTGGGTGAGTTTTAATTGCGGTTTCCAGCGCTTTTTTGGCTTTATCGTATTGGCCGGCATCGGCGTACAAAACCGCAAGATTATTATATGGTTCCGGCAGGTTAGGATATTTTTCAGTCAAATCAGTGAATGACTTAATCGCGTCATCACGTTTGCCGCTCTCGGCTAAAATGATGCCCTTCATGAACATCGCCTGCGCATCGCGCGGGTTGGCTGCCAAGTAAGTATTAATGCGCTCCAGCGCGGCAGCTTGCTGACCGCTTTCGGCCAGCGCTGAAATGTCTTTGAGTTCGTTGGCAAATGCAACTGAGCAAGTAAAAGTTAAGGAGCCGGCAAAAGATAAAACTAACAATATTTTAATTAGTATTTTTGAGAGTAAAGTGTTGCGAATTATCATTATGGTATACTCAAGCGCGTTAGTAAAAACGCCATTCTATCAATTGCATAGCTAACATCCAATAGCTCTATTGGCATTAAGGCTATAAATTACATTTTTTAATCAATTTTGTTCGTATTAAAGCTTTATAATTCGCAAATGTTAAAAATTTACAACTCCCTCTTCCGCGAAAAGCAAACTTTTACCCCAATCGAAGCAGGCAAAGTCCGCATGTATGTGTGCGGCATGACAGTGTATGATTTTTGCCACTTGGGCCATGCCCGCGTGATGGTGGTGTTCGATATGGTGTCGCGCTGGTTTCGCGTATCCGGATTCGATGTGACTTATGTGCGCAATATCACAGATATTGACGATAAAATCATCAAACGCGCTAATGAAAATAACGAAACTATCGGCGATCTAACGCAGCGTTTTATTGATGCGATGGATGAGGACTCCGCCAAGCTCGGCATCATTCGGCCGGACATTGAGCCGCGAGCCACGGCGCATATCGACGGCATGATTGGCATGATTTCTAAATTGATTGAAAAAGGCCACGCTTATCTGGCCGCCAATGGTGATGTGTTCTACAGCGTACGCAGCTTTAACGACTACGGCAAACTCTCAGGCAAATCGCTCGAAGACTTACGCGCAGGCGAGCGCGTAGAAGTTGATACGTTCAAAAAAGACCCGATGGATTTTGTGCTATGGAAGGCGGTAAAGCCGCATGAGCCAAGCTGGGATTCTCCCTGGGGCAAGGGGCGCCCTGGCTGGCATATCGAATGTTCGGTAATGAGCGAGAAGCACTTGGGCGAACACTTTGATATTCACGGTGGCGGACAGGATCTGCAGTTTCCGCATCACGAGAATGAAATTGCACAGAGCGAAGCTGCGCATAATTGCACCATGGCGAGCTACTGGATGCACAACGGTTTTGTGCGTGTGGATGACGAGAAGATGTCCAAATCGCTCGGCAACTTCTTCACTATTCGCGAAGTGCTGAAAAAGTATGATGCCGAAGTGGTGCGCTTTTTCATTCTGCGTGCGCATTACCGCAGCCCGCTTAATTATTCAGACAAACACTTAGATGATGCCAAGGCATCGCTCACCCGACTTTACACATCATTCAGAGATTTGCCTATGGCCTATCAACATAACTGGAATGATCCTTTTCCAGCTCGATTCAAAGCGGCAATGGATGATGATTTCAATACACCTGAAGCTGTTGCGGTGCTGTTCGAAATAGCTTCAGAATTAAATCGAACTAGTGACCCATATTATGCTGGAATGCTCAAATATCTTGGTAAATTATTAGGTCTTTTAGAAAGTGATCCAATAGAGTTCCGTCAATCTGGCGCTCAGCTGGGTAGCATTACTCCCGAGGAAATTGAGAGTTTTATTGATGCTAGATTGCATGCTAGAAAAATAAAAGATTTTGCCGAAGCGGACAGAATTAGAGGTCACTTGGCAGGGGTAGGAGTTTTATTGGAAGATACGCCACAAGGCACGACTTGGCGTCGCGCTTAGATTTAAAATGAGATTAGGAATTAAGTTATGCCTGTTAAATTGAATGCCCCGGAAGCCGCGTCCCTATTGCCTGTCAGAGGCGTTAAATTAGGCTTTGCCAAAGCCCATGTGCGCAAGCCGGACCGTAAAGACGTGCTGGTGATGATGTTGGCTGAAGGCAGCCGCGTCGCGGGCGTGTTCACCAAAAACAGGTTTTGCGCTGCGCCAGTTGTGCTTTGTAAAGAGTATCTGGCTGCGAAAAAAGGCATTCGCGCTTTGCTGGTGAATACAGGATGCGCAAATGCGGGCACGGGTGAGGATGGCTTGAATCGCGCCAGACAAAGCTGTGAAGCCTTGGGTAACTTAATGAATATCAACGCCAATCAGGTGCTGCCGTTTTCAACGGGTGTTATTCTGGAGTCTTTACCGGTGGATAAGGTCATCGCGGGTTTACCGGCTGCGATTGAGAACCTGAAAGAAGACAACTGGCTGAATGCAGCTGAAGCGATTATGACGACGGATATTGTTGCTAAAGGCGCATCGCGGCAGATTCAGTTGGATGGTAAAATAGTGACGATCACCGGCATCAGCAAAGGCAGTGGCATGATTCACCCTAATATGGCGACCATGCTGGGTTACATTTCGACCGATGCTGCGGTGAGTCAAAATGCCTTGGAAAGCATCATCCAATATGTAGTAAATAAATCGTTTAATTGCATCACCGTGGATGGCGATACTTCGACCAACGACAGCCTGATTCTGATGGCGACCAATCAGGCAGGAAACGTAGAAATTTCAGAAAATAGCTATAACTTTGCTGCAATTCGCGACGCGTTAACCGAAGTTGCCATTGAGTTGGCGCAGGCGATTGTGCGTGATGGCGAAGGCGCGACCAAGTTCATGACCGTGACAGTGGAAGGCGGTAAGAACGAGGCTGAATGTCGTAAGGTTGCATATGCGATAGCGCATTCGCCGCTGATTAAAACCGCTTTTTTTGCTTCTGACCCAAATCTGGGCCGCATTTTGGCGGCGATTGGCTACGCGGGCATTGATGACCTGGATGTCGACAATCTGCAACTGTATCTGGGCGATGTGCTGGTGGCCGAAAAGGGCGGCAGAGCGGCCAGTTACCTTGAGGAGCAAGGTGCGGCGATTATGAAAGAATCTGACATTCTGGTACGTGTGGTTTTGAATCGCGGCAACGAAAACATCACGATCTGGACCTGCGATTTCTCTTATGATTATGTGAAAATCAACGCAGATTACCGTTCCTGATGGAAAAGTTAGACAGTTTGATTGCCCGCGCTGAAGGCTTGATCAATAAGCTGGAAACCTTGCTGTCAGCCAATGCTGTGCCTATAGACTGGTCTGCCAGCGCTTGGCGCTGGACGATGCAGAACAACAAAGGCGCCTTGCAGGCTATTCTCCATCCGCATGTGATCCGGCTTGAAAATATTCATTTTGTCGATGTGCAAAAAGCTGAAATTGTGCGTAACACGCGTCAGTTTCTGCAGGGATTGCCTGCTAACAATGTGCTGCTGACGGGTGCGCGCGGTACTGGAAAGTCGTCGCTGATCAAGGCTTTGCTCACAGAGTATTCCAGCCAGGGTTTACGGTTGATTGAGGTTGAGAAGCACGATTTGATTCATTTGGCAGAAATTGTGAGTTTGATACGCAACCGGCCGGAAAAATTTATTATTTTTTGCGATGACCTGACATTCGAGGCCAACGATGCGGGCTATAAAGCACTGAAGGTTGTGCTGGATGGTTCGATTGCGCATACATCAGACAATGTGCTGGTGTACGCGACCTCAAACCGCAAAAACCTGATGCCAGAGATGATGACGGATAATTTGGCATTTAAGCAGGCCGATGGCGAAATTCGCCCCAACGAAACGATGGATGAGAAGGTGGCACTTGCCGAGCGGTTTGGTCTGTGGCTGTCATTCTATGTGTTTGATCAGGATGAATATCTGGCGATTGCCGAGAGCTGGCTAAAATCGTTTCACGTGCCTTGGGATGAGGCTGCAAAGCAGGCTGCGCTTGTATTTTCGCATACGCGCGGCATGCGCAGCGGGCGTGTTGCCTATCAGTTTGCCAGGGATTATGCCGGAAAACGCAAACTAAATGAGTAAGGTCACGCATGTGGCTGTTGCTATTCTGCAGCGTAAAAACCATGCCGGGCAAAGCGAGTTCTTGCTGGCGAGCCGCCCGCACGGCAAGGGCTGGGCCGGTTGGTGGGAGTTTCCGGGCGGAAAAATAGAAGCGGGAGAAACGCCGGAGCACGCACTGACGCGCGAACTGGGTGAAGAGCTGGGCATTAAGCCGACTTCTACACAACAATGGCTGATTCGCCGTTTTGATTATCCTGAAACCCATGATTCACCAGCAAAAACCGTGCTATTGCATTTTTATTTTGTAAACAGCTGGGACGGCGAATTGGCGCCGCGAGAAAATCAGGGATTAAGCTGGCAAAATGCGGAAAATATCACGGTTTCTCCTGTTTTGCCTGCCAATGCGCCGATTTTGAAAGCGCTGGCGCTGCCGCCGGTTTATGTCATCAGTAATCTGGCCGAATTGGGCGAGCAGGCTTTTTTTGCCATGCTTGAAGATCAACTGGCGCGTGGCCTGAAGCTTATTCAAGTACGTGAAAAACATCTTTCAAAAGACGCGTTCATGAAATTTTCTGCGCAGGTCATCGATCTGGCAAAACCTTATGCAGCGAAAGTGTTGATAAGCCAGGACATCGGGTTGGCGCGCGAGTTGGGTGCACATGGAGTGCATTTGCCGAGTCACGCGTTGCTGATGCTGAAAACGAAACCCGCGGGATTGATCGTGGCGGCATCATGCCACAACGCAGCAGAGTTGGCACATGCGCAAGCGCTGGATTTGGATTTTGTCGTATTGTCGCCGGTAAAATCAACGCTCAGCCATCCGGCAGCAGAGCCTTTAGGCTGGCAAACGTTTGCTGAAATGACCGCAAACATGACATTGCCTGTTTATGCGCTTGGCGGCATGGTGCTAAATGACTTGCCTGTCGCGCTTGCCTACGGTGCGCGGGGTGTCGCTATTCAGCGGGGCGTTGCGGCTAATTCGCTTCTTTAATCGGCAGCGTGATGGTTTGGTCGGTGATCTTGTTGGCCTTGTCTTTAAAGCATAGCCTGAACGTCACTTTTTCACCGGCAATCAATGGCTTCTTCAAATCGAATAACATCAGGTGAAACCCGCCGGGAGCAAGCTTCTCCGGCTTGCCTGCTTTTAACGGCAACTCTTCCAGCATGCGCATTTTCATGACGCCATCATCCATACTCATGCTGTGAATTTCTACTGTACCAGCCGTCGTAGTCTCTGCGAAGACAAGGGTGCTATCCTGCGGGCTGGTTAATGTCATATAAGCTGCGCCAACTTTTTGGCCTGGCGCATTAGCGCGCACCCAGGCATCCGTGATGGTTACGTCTGCTTTTGCAGCACATGCTGCGAGCAAGCTTGCCAGAAATAAATATTTGAGAATTTTCATAATGTTATGGGTTCGGAATTAAGTTAATACTGTGACCAGGAATAAAGTAGATAAATTCATTAATTAATTTCATCTGGCGCTTCAGGCGGCTTGTTATCAGGTATTTTATAGTTTTCATTCGCCCAGTCACCCAAATCAATCAGCTTGCAGCGCTCGCTGCAAAACGGCCGAAAAGGGTTGCTGGGGCTGTACTCAGATTGCTTTTTGCAATTAGGGCATGCAACTAGTTTTGGTTTTGGCGATGTAACTGCGGACATTGCTTAAAGATTACATAAAGTCATCGTGAAATCAAGTTCGTGCTCACATTGCTTGGGTTTTTGTACAAAATCCAGCTCAAAAAAGCGCACGTTAATGGCATATTTGTTTGCGCTCACTTCGGGAAAGCATGGGTATTTGTCACTTACTTCAATTCTTAGCATTTGCGCGGGTTTCGCCCCGCCTATCATTTGCTGAAAAAATCCATTATCTACATGGTATTTCGTGGAGATTCCGCTGCCGCGCAAGATATGCAGAATGGTCTTGATGGCATCATACATGGGCCTCAGGTGTTTCAGCCAGCGATCAAAATCAATTTTACGCTGCGCCTGGTCAAGATTCAGCCAGTGGTGATATGAAGGTAAATCGAACTGACATACGCCACCCAATATGCCTGCACGCTGTTTGATGCTCATCAGCCATTCGTTTTCGCGCAGGTGTTGGCCCAGTTTAGCGTTATCGCTCCGCAATGCGGTAGAGCATGCGCCGATCTCTTTGAGGATGTTATCTAAAACTTTTTCGGAGATTACCGGATTGCCGCGCAGGTTCTGCATGGTAAGCCGTTGACGATCCAGTTCCTGCACCAGATCCATTTTGAGGTCGGCGCGGTCGATGATGTCCAGCATTTGCAGCAGCGAGATGAGCGCGCTGTGATGGCTGTGCTGATGCCCGGCCTCGACGTGTAGCAAGATTTTGCTAAACAGGTCTTCCAGTCGCAAAAGAGTGCGAATACGCTCGTTAAATGGAAATTCGTAGCTAGACATATCGAAAAAATAGAGTCTGCCAACTTGTATTATTAAATTGACGTGAATTATGAAATTGTTTTGCTAAGTATGCAAGTATTAATGTATTTTTCGTGAATAAGAAGGATTTTTTCACGCAATTTTTCAATATTTTCGTTATTTTCAATCACATCGTCAGCAAGTTTCAGCCGTTTTTTTCGCGGGGTTTGCGCTTTGATGATGTCGATAATTTCAGGGTCTGATAGCTGGCTGCGCTGTTGCACACGTTCGATCTGTGTTTTTTCATCGCAATCGATCACTAAAATGCGGTTGATATGCGGTGAATAGTGCGGGCTTTCAAACAGCAATGGAATTACCAGGATTTGATATGGCGCATACTTGTGTATTTGCAATTGCCTCAATGCTTCATCATAAATTGCAGGGTGCAAAATAGCGTTGAGTCTGATACGTGCGGCATCGTCCTTAAACACCAGTTGCCGCATGGCAGCACGGTTTAATGCGCCTTCCGGCGTGATGTATGCGCTGCCAAAACTCGCTTCAATGTTCTTAACCAGCGGCTGATTGGCTGCAGTCAACTGGTGCGAAATCACGTCGACATCGGTTACCGGCACACCCAGTTCGGCAAATATTTTAGCGGCTTCTGATTTGCCGCTGCCGATGCCGCCAGTAAGTGCCACTACGTACATTTATGTAAGATAAAAGTTAGCTAATTGTTGCCCAAAAAACAGCGCTGCAATTCCGCCCAAGGCTAAAAATGGCCCAAATGGAATCGCCGTGCCGCCTGTTTTGCCACGGAATAAAACCATGCCAATGCCTATTACAGCACCAACCACAGAGCTCAGTAAAATCACCGCAGGCAGTAATTGCCAGCCAAACCACGCGCCAATGGCGCCCAGCAATTTGAAGTCGCCATAACCCATGCCTTCTTTGCCTGTGACAAGCTTAAATAGCCAATACACCGACCAAAGAATAAGGTAGCCTGCCATGGCGCCGATGACGGTAGATTTCAGGTCAGTGAAGCCGCCATTCAGGTTGAACAGCAGCCCCAGCCATAGTAAGGGCAAGGTAATGTCGTCGGGCAATAACTGGGTGTCGAAATCGATAAATGTCATAGCAATTAACGCGAGCACAAATATCCACGCAAATAAAGTCGTATATGTGTAGCCGTATTTGTAAGCCACCAGGCCTATCAGCGCCCCAGTCAGGGCTTCTACGAACGGATAGCGTATGCTGATTTTCGTTTTGCAGCCTTTGCATTTCCCGCCTAACATCAGGTAGCTGATAATGGGGATGTTCTCCAGAGCAGTGATTTGGTGGCCACATTTGGGGCAGGCAGAACGCGGTGTCACTATGGTATATTTGGGTTGTTCCGGCACTTCTTTACCCTGTAATTCCAGACAATTGGCATGCCATTCGCGCTCCATCATCTTGGGTAGCCGGTGAATCACCACATTGAGAAAGCTGCCCACCATCAGCCCAAGGATGACAGAAGATGTCACAAAGAAAGTGGGCTCGCTACGCAACAAATCAGACAGCGGCATTAAGAAATCAAACATATTCCATCCATCAAGTTAATGTAAACTAGCATTATCATGTCATCGTTAATAGAAGTGTGCAACTTTAGTTATCAATATGGCGCAAAAATTGCTTGAAAAAAAGTAAACAAACACCATTTTAAAGATGTCTATGATGTTGTAAGTGTAAAGGAACTAAAATGACTGACCATAATGAACCGCAAATGAACGCAACCGACTTGATCGAGTTGAGTAATTTTAGCCATCCTGCTTGGGATGAGCCGGTTATTTGCCGCGTGGAGGTTGATTTACCAGGCTGGCTGGCGCAATTGACAGGTGAAAATGATTGGGAAGTTTATAGCGAAGATGAGGACGAAACCTGCATCAGTTTTGCCATGAGAGAAAAAGGCAAAATAAATGCCGCAAAAATGTCACCGAAATTGGCACCAAAGCTGGCCGAAGTGACGCTGTATCATAATGGTTATGCGGTGGTGGATGTGGAAGGCAAAGCTTTGTTTGATGGCAGCCTGACAGCTGGCACCAGTGAGTGCGCGCATTTGAGTTACTATCATGCAGATAGCGGTGAGCCGATTACGCTCAACTAAGTAATATAGTTATGATATTTACAGCTTGAGCTCTTAAGTTTTCTTTTTTCCTACCATGCTAATCATTATTGGTGGGAAAATATACCTATGGCCAAAAATTGACTTCATTAAGCCTAGTTTTTTAAATACTACTGCTAAAAATGCAGTAAAAAAACCAAGTAGATGACGTGATTTTAAGCTAAATTTGAGTTTAAAAAAATCGCCATCAAGTGAAGATCCCTGATTATTTTTGCCTGCGAAAGCTGCTCCTTTGTAGATTTCAAAATCCAGCTCTTGGAATAGCATTCTCACGCCGCTTGGTGTAAAGCGCCAATAGTCATCCGGAAATCCATGAATCTCCCACGAGAATGGAACGCTAACCAGCAATATCCCATCGTCAGCCAAAAGCGATTGTATATTTCTAGCCATCTTAAAAGGGTCGCGACAATGCTCTAGAACGCTCATGCAAATGATGGTTTTAAACCTTTTGCCATGTAAGGCTTTATCAATTGATTCGAAGTCAACTGCTAAATCCAGTACTTGGTCAACGCCTTTCCCAGCCTGCATGTCGATACCTAAATACTGCTCTTTCGCAAATAAACCCCGAAAATTTTGTGTGTTGCCATAATCCCTACTGCCAACCTCAAGAATTGGACCTTTGACAATATTTGCAAAAGATTTTGCGAATAAAAGTTGATTAGCGTCACCCATTTTTTAAGTTACTCCGCTTATTACCATCTGTTGATTTTAGTTTATAGAATGCAAAAATGGGAGGCAAGGCTCATTTTTTTCATAAATATTAATAATCACGCCTCACAGCGAACATTGCTAAATCAATCAGCGTTTGCTTGTATTTGCTTTCGGGGAAATGGGCAATGGCCACGCAACTGATAGACGCTTCGATTTCGGCCATTTTCTTCACATGCGCTAAAGCGCCGGAATTTTTTACCACTTCCATTACTTGTGGTAAATTATCCAGGCCGCCGTTTTCTATGGCGTTGCGTATCATGCTGCTTTGCCTGGTAGCGCTGTTGCGCATGGCGTATAGCAAGGGCAGCGTGGGTTTGCCTTCTGCTAAGTCATCCCCCAGGTTTTTGCCGATTTCCTGGCTGTCGCCGCTTAAATCAAGCACGTCATCAATCAGTTGGAATGCTGTGCCTAAATGCATGCCGTAAACCGCGAGTGCGCTTTCGTCAGCGGCTGAGGCATTTGAGGCGATAGCGCCTAGGCGGGTGGCGGCTTCGAATAGCTTGGCAGTTTTGTAGCGGATGACCTGCAGATAAGCCTCGTCCGAAATATCGGCATTGTGCACGTTGAGCAACTGTAAAACCTCGCCCTCTGCAATCACGTTGGTAGCTTGCGCCAGCACTTCCATTACGCGCATGTTGCCGATGGTCACCATCATCTGGAAAGAGCGCGAATAGACAAAATCGCCCACTAAAACGCTTGCAGCATTGCCAAACATGGCGTTGGCGGTTTGCTGGCCGCGCCGCATAGAAGAATCATCCACGACGTCGTCATGCAATAAGGTGGCGGTATGAATAAATTCGACGATAGCTGCCAGCTGCAGGTGATTGGCCGAGATATTGCCAAACAAGCCGGCAGAAAGCAGCACCAGGGCTGGCCGCAGACGCTTGCCGCCGCTGTTGACGATATAGTCGGCAACCTGGTTGACCAGCGTAACATCGGAATGCAGGGACTTGCGGATAACGCCATCTACCAGGCGCATTTCGTCCGCGATGCAGGAATGAATGGGATTTTCGGTTGAATTGTGAATGGAGTTGGATGTCACGCTAATCGAGCTAAAAATGATTTTAAATAAGACGTTATTTTAGCATGGCAAGCTACAAGGCTACGTGTTTGCATAAAATAGATAATAATTTACCCAAAAGCCCATTTTCTAGTTTGCTAATGCGATAAATTTACGTATAATGCGCGATTCATTTGAACGTGTAGAAGTCAGGCAAAAACATGTACGCAGTAATTAAAACAGGTGGCAAACAATATAAAGTAGCCGCTGGTGAGAAATTAAAAGTTGAAAAATTAGCTGGCGATGTAGGCAGCAAAGTGGTGATCGATAAGGTGTTGATGATTGCAGATGGCGATAACACTACTATTGGCGCACCTTTGGTGGCAGGTGCCAAAGTCAGCGCGACAGTGCTTTCACACGGCCGTGCTGATAAAGTGATGATTTTCAAATTCCGCCGCCGTAAACATTACCGTAAAACACAAGGCCATCGCCAAAGTTTTACAGAAATTCAAATTGACAAGATTGCAGCTAAATAAGCTGAGTAAGGATTAATCATGGCACACAAAAAAGCAGGCGGCAGTTCACGTAACGGTCGCGATTCACATTCACAACGCCTGGGTGTGAAAGCATTCGGCGAAACAGTGGTATCTGCGGGCAGCATCATCGTGCGTCAACGCGGCACCAAAATGCACGCAGGCGAAAACGTAGGTATGGGTAAAGACCATACACTATTTGCAAAAATAGATGGTAAAGTGACTTTTGCGATTAAAGGCGCATTAAAACGCCATACAGTAAGTATTGTAGCGGTTTAAGCGGCTGTAAACACATAAAGCCTCATCGTATGATGGGGCTTTTTTATTTGGTACACTCTACACATGAAATTTATTGATGAAGCGACTATTAAAGTCTATGCAGGCGATGGAGGCAACGGTGTTGCTACCTTCCGACGTGAGAAATACGAGCCGATGGGCGGTCCGAGCGGTGGCGACGGCGGTAGAGGCGGTTCAATTTATGCGATTGCAGACCGCAACATCAACACGCTGGTAGATTATCGCTATACACGCACTTTTCGCGCTCAGCGCGGTGAAAATGGCCGTGGGGCAGAGTGTTATGGTGCAAAAGGCGAAGACATGATTTTGCGTGTGCCAGTTGGCACCGTGATTTCAGATAAGGCTACAGGCCATATGATTGTTGACTTGGCAGAGCATGGTCAAAAAGTCTTGTTGGCCAAAGGCGGCAATAATGGCTTGGGTAATGTACATTTTAAATCATCAATAAACCGCGCGCCACGCCAATGCACAAAAGGCGAGCCAGGCGAAGAATTTGAGCTTTATATGGAGCTTAAAGTGCTGGCGGACGTGGGGCTGCTGGGTATGCCCAACGCAGGCAAATCAACCTTTATTCGCTCGGTTTCTGCTGCAAAACCAAAAGTGGCGGATTACCCTTTTACCACGCTGCATCCCAATTTAGGTGTGGTAAGGGTAGATGCTAACCGTAGTTTTGTCATTGCCGATGTGCCCGGCCTGATTGAAGGTGCCGCCGAGGGTGCGGGGCTTGGGCACCAGTTTCTGCGCCATTTGTCGCGCACTTCATTGCTATTGCACTTAGTGGATATCGCGCCATTTGACGAAGCGACTGACCCAGTGGCTGAAGCCAAAGCCATTGTCAATGAACTCAAGAAATATGATGAAGAGCTATATAACAAGCCGCGCTGGCTGGTGTTGAATAAAATAGACATGGTGCAAGATGCGAAACAAGCGGTTGCGGACTTTGTAAAAGCCTATGGTTGGGAAGGCCGTGTTTTTGCCATTTCAGCCATTAGCGGGATTGGCTGCAAAGAACTGACATACGCTATTATGGAGCATTTGGAAGAAGCAAGAGTTGCGGCGCATGCAGCGTCTGAAAATAATCATGAGCAAGTCATTATTACTCAATAGCAAAACGCTGATTGTAAAAGTCGGTTCCAGTCTGGTTACCAATAATGGTGAGGGATTAGACCGCATGGCAATCGCTGCATGGGCGGCACAGATCAGCCAGCTGGCAAAGCAAGGCAAGCAGATTGTATTGGTTTCCAGCGGCGCGGTGGCGGAAGGCATGCAACGCCTGGGCTGGAAAAAACGCCCAGTAGAAGTGAATGAACTACAAGCCGCAGCAGCTGTTGGTCAAATGGGCCTGGTGCAAATGTACGAAAGCTGTTTTGCGGAGCATGGCCTGCACACAGCGCAGATACTGCTTACCCATGAAGATCTGGCCGATAGGAAACGTTATTTGAATGCCCGCAGCACGCTCAAAACGTTGCTCGAGTTAAACGTGATTCCAATCATTAACGAGAATGACACGGTGGTAACTGAAGAAATCCGTTTTGGTGATAACGACACCTTGGCGGCACTGGTAGCAAATCTGATTGAAGCGGATGCGCTGGTGATTTTGACCGACCAGCAAGGGCTGTATTCGGCAGATCCGCGCAAAGACAAGCATGCAAAATTGATTAATTTTGAGACGGCGGGTAATTTGGAGCTCGAGCAAATGGCGGGCGGTGCAGGCAGCAATGTCGGTACCGGCGGCATGCTCACCAAGATACTCGCTGCCAAGCGTGCAGCCAGTAGCGGCGCGCATACTGTGATAGCCTCAGGCCGTGAGAAAGATGTGTTATTGCGCTTGAATGCAGGCGAAGCCATCGGTACGCATTTGCAGGCTACACAGATTAAAACTATCGCTAAAAAACAATGGCTGGCCGATCATTTGCGTGTCGGCGGCAAGCTGGTATTGGATGCTGGGGCGGTAAAAGTGCTTAAGACTGAAGGCAAAAGTCTGCTGCCGATTGGTGTAACAACTGTGCAAGGCAGTTTTGAGCGTGGCGATGTAGTGGCTTGTGTGTCAGAATCCGGCGCAGAAATCGCGCGTGGCATTGTGAATTATAATTCACTGGAAGCCGCGCGGATTATGCGCAAAGCGAGCAATGAGATTGAGAAAATTCTGGGTTATGTAGAAGAATCTGAGCTCATCCACAGAGATAACATGGTGCTTTTATAAGTACGTAATTTAGGGATAACTTGAGAGATTAAGCGATGAATAAACCATTGGTTGCCATTATTATGGGCTCGGATAGCGATTGGCCGGTGATGAAAAACGCAGCACAGATGCTGGCGGATTTTGGCGTAGCGTATGAAGCTAAGGTGGTTTCGGCGCACCGCACGCCTGATTTGATGTTTCAGTTTGCGGAAAACGCAGCCAATGAAGGCTACCAGGTGATTATTGCTGGCGCAGGCGGTGCGGCGCATTTGCCAGGCATGGTTGCAGCTAAAACCACATTGCCGGTGCTGGGCGTGCCAGTGCCTTCCAAGCATTTGCAGGGACAGGATTCACTGCTTTCTATCGTGCAAATGCCCAAAGGCATACCAGTGGCGACCTTTGCAATTGGCGAGGCGGGCGCCGCCAATGCAGGCCTGTTTGCAGTCTCGATTCTGGCTAACCATGATTTGGAGCTTGCCAGAAAGCTGGCAGAATTTCGCGCCAGACAATCTGATAAAGTGCATGCAATGGAGCTTAGCGACAAACCATGAAGCCAACCATGATACTTGCGCCTGCCATGCTAGGCATGCTGGGTGGCGGCCAGTTAGGCCGTTTTTTTGTGATTGCTGCACACGAAATGGGCTATCAGGTAACGGTGCTGGATCCTGATAAAAACAGCCCTGCAGGCAAAATCGCAGATGTGCATTTATGTGCAAATTATGATGACGCTGATGCGTTAAAACAAATGGCGCAAACCTGTGCCGCTGTTACTACAGAATTTGAGAACGTTCCCGCTAAAACGCTGGAGACGCTTGCAGAGTCGGTTGTTGTGCGTCCCAGCGCGGCCAGTGTGGCGATTGCGCAAAACCGTGTGCTGGAAAAAAACTTCATTAAAAATGCTGGTTTGCCGGTGGCGCCGTTTGCGGTGATTAACAGTACGCACGATCTGCCGGAAGACGCGAGTTCGCTTTATCCGGCAATCCTTAAAGTGGCGCGTTTTGGTTATGACGGCAAAGGCCAGGCGCGCGTAAAAAATCAAGCCGAAGCCTTATCAGCGTTTACCGATTTCAAACATGAGGTCTGCGTGCTGGAGCAGATGCTGCCGCTGGATCTGGAAGTATCTGTCGTGCTGGCGCGTGACGCAGACGGGAATGTCGAAGCCTTTTCAACGGCAGAAAACAGCCATTTGAACGGTATTCTAGATATCAGCATCGTGCCGGCGCGCTGCAGTGAAGTGCTGAAAGCCAACGCACGTGAGATTGCAAAAAAACTGGCAGAAAAACTGGACTATATAGGTGTGCTGGGCGTGGAGTTTTTTGTGGTAGGGCATCAGATTTTGGTGAATGAAATCGCGCCGCGGCCGCATAATTCCGGACATTATTCGATCGATGCCTGTGTGACCAATCAATTTGAGCAGCAGGTGCGCGTGATGACAGGCTTGCCGCTTGGTGATGCAAGCTTGCATAGCAATGCCGTGATGGTGAACATTCTGGGTGACAGCTGGTTTGCTGGCGCAAAAAAAGATGCCCAGAATGATGTCTCAGCACCCGCATGGAATAAGGCGCTCAGCCATGCTAATTTAAAGCTGCATTTGTATGGCAAGCACGAACCGCGTAAAGGCCGCAAAATGGGACATTTCACGGTGATTGGGCAGGATAAACAGGCGGTGCTGAATGCGGCATTAATTGCGCGCAGTGAACTGCATGTGGGCGAGAGTTAAAGTTTCAGCCAATAAAAAAGCCTCGCATGCGAGGCTTTTTTATTTATAAGTCGCTCTATTTAGCAGCTTTTGCTTTGGCAGGTGCTTTAGCTTTAGCAGGCGCTGCTGCTTTTGAAGTTTCGGCTTTTGGAGCTGCTTTTGCCGGTTTGGCAGCAGCTTTGGCTTTAGGCGCGGCTTTTTTGGCCAGCATCACAGGCGCATCGCCTTTTAATGATTTAATTGCTGCTGTTAAGCGGCTTTTGTGACGTGCTGCCTTGTTTTTATGGATAATTTTCTTATCCGCGATCCGGTCAATCACGCTGACATTCTCTTGGTAGCTAGCCACTGCAGCTGCTTTATCGCCAGATTCGATGGCCTTAATCACTTTTTTAATTGCAGTACGCAAAGTTGAGCGCAATGCTGCGTTGTGTGCGTTTACTTTAACGGATTGACGCGCGCGTTTGCGTGCTTGTGCGGTATTTGCCATGTGTTCTTTATCCTAATGCTTAACGGGTGTTAATACGAAACCGTGCATATTAGTGTTTTTTGGGACTTTTTGCAAGAACTAAAGCTTAATTTGCCTGCAATAATTCTTCGAAGAACAGCTTAACTGAAAATAGCGGGGCTGGCATGCTAAAATCGCAGTAATTTTCAATTTATAAAGATTAGATGAATTTACTCAAAGCCTTAGCCGCTGTTGGCAGCATGACGTTTATCTCGCGCATTTTGGGCTTTGTGCGCGATACGCTTATCGCACGCGTGTTTGGCGCAGGGTTGGCGACAGATGCCTTTTTTGTCGCGTTCAAAATTCCCAATCTGTTGCGCAGGGTGTCGGCAGAAGGTGCATTTAGCCAGGCATTTGTGCCGATTCTGGCGGAATATAAAGTGCAGCGTACACAGGTCGAAACACATGCGCTGATTAACCATGTGGCGAGCCTGATGGGCGTGTTTCTAGTGGTCGTGACGATTGTGGGCATGCTCGCAGCGCCCTTGATCGTGGCCGTTACCGCTCCCGGTTTTGTCGCAGAAACAGCCAAATTCAACTTAACAGTCGAGCTGTTGCGCATTACCTTTCCTTATATCTTCTTCATTTCGCTGGTGTCGCTGGCAGGCGGCGTGCTGAACACTTACAGCAAGTTTCAGGTGCCGGCGTTCACGCCTGTATGGCTCAATCTGTCGTTTATTGCCGCCATGCTGTTTGTCGCGCCGCATGTCAATTATTCCATCAAGGTGCTGGCGTGGGCGGTTTTTGTGGGTGGTGTGATTCAGCTTGCTTACCAATGGCCGTATTTACGGCAATTGGGCTTGCTGCCGCGCTATGAGCTGAACCTGCAGGACGAAGGCGTAAGGCGCATCCTAAAGTTAATGCTGCCGGCGATTTTTGGAGTATCGGTGGCGCAAATTTCTATTGTCATCAACAATGTTTTCGCCTCTTTTTTGCAAACCGGCAGTGTGTCATGGCTGTATTATGCCGATCGCCTCATGGAATTCCCTACCGGCGTATTGGGTGTGGCGCTGGGCACGATTCTGCTGCCCAGTCTGGCGAAATCATATGTGGATAAATCGGATAGTGATTATTCGCAATTACTGGATTGGGGCCTGCGTTTAACGCTCATCCTGGCCGCGCCTGCCGCAGTGGCGCTTGCGGTGCTGGCCAAACCTTTGGTGGTCACGCTGTTCTACTATGGCAAGTTTACCGCCCATGATGTGCTGATGACCGAGCAAGCGCTTATCGCTTACAGCCTAGGTCTGTTAGGTTTGATTCTGGTGAAGGTGTTGGCGCCTGGTTTTTACGCGCGGCAAAACATTAAAACGCCCGTGAAAATTGCCGTGTTTACCTTGGTCATGACGCAGCTGATGAATCTGCTGTTTGTGTTTGTACTGGATTTGAAGCATGTCGGCCTCGCGCTGGCAATAGGCTTGAGCGCCTGCCTCAACGCGGCTTTACTCTACATCAACCTGCACAACAGCCACGCGTTTACACCGCGCACAGGCTGGGGCTTATTTTTTCTCAAGTTAGTGGCGGCACTGCTGGTAATGGCGGTGGCGCTGTATTACAGCATGGGCGCGCCGCAGCAATGGCTACACTACACGCTCATACAAAAAATCTTGCACATGCTGCTGCTGCTGGCGGTGGGTGCGGGTGCCTATTTTGCTGCGCTGTGGGCGCAGGGCTTCAGGCTGCAAGATTTCTCGCGCAGGGTTTCGCGCTAATGCAAGTATTCCGGCACTTGCCAGCCCATCCTTGCTTGCCACTTGCCTTGGCAATTGGCAACTTTGACGGCATGCACTTGGGCCATCAAGCCTTGTTGGGCCGCTTAATTGAGGTTGCAAAAGATAAAAAATTAACGCCAGCAGTGATGACGTTCGAGCCGCATCCGCGCGAGTTTTTTACACCGCTAAACGCATCGGAACGGCTGTGCAACTTGCGAGAGAAGCTGGAGCGATTTGAAGAATTTGGGGTAAAAAAAGTATTTGTCTGTGCGTTTAACAAACGCTTCGCGGCCATCAGTGCGCAAGACTTCATGCAACAAATTTTGCGCGAGAAACTCAATGTAACCTCGATACTGGTTGGGGATGATTTTAAATTTGGCGCCGGGCGCGCTGGAACTGTGGCTGATTTTAAGTCAAATGGATTCGATTTAATCAGCCTGCCGCAAGTCAATTTGGATGGCGAACGCGTATCCAGTACACGGGTGCGCAAAGCGCTTGCAAATGGTGATTTGAATTTAACCAAACAATTACTTGGGCGCAATTACAGCATCAGCGGCAAAGTAGTGCATGGCGCTAAGCGTGGACGGCAGCTGGGTTTTCCTACGGCCAATATTCACATGCGGCACGAGCGGCCTGCTTTAACCGGCGTTTATGCGGTAAAATTGGACGGGCTGAATTCGGTGGCTAATTTAGGTGTCCGGCCAACCATCGCAGGCGTGCCAAAGTTGCTGCTTGAAGTACATGTGCTTGATTTTAATGATGATTTATATGGAAGGCATGTGCATGTAGAATTTATGCATAAAATCCGTGAAGAAATGAAATTTGAAAATTTAGAGGCGCTAAAAGCGCACATTGCAAACGATACAGAAGTCGCTAGACAATATTTTAAGAAGCAAGATTAAGAAACAAGTCATGTCAGAAAACGCTAATACAGAACAAAGTAAATACAAACTCAATTTGCCAGAAACCAGTTTTCCCATGCGTGGCGATTTAGCCAAGCGTGAGCCGGCATGGCTGAAACAGTGGCAAGACAAGAAGCTCTATCAAAGAATCAGAGAAGCGCGCAAAGGTGCAAAAAAATTCATTCTGCACGACGGCCCGCCGTACGCGAATGGCGATATTCATATCGGCCATGCGGTGAATAAAATTCTCAAAGACATCATCGTAAAATCGAAAACCATGAGTGGTTTTGATGCGCCCTATGTGCCGGGCTGGGATTGCCACGGCCTGCCGATTGAGCTGGTGGTTGAGAAAAACCACGGTAAAAATATAGATCCTGCCAAGTTCCGCGAGCTATGCCGTGCCTACGCTGCCGAGCAGGTAGAGAAACAGAAAAAAGACTTCATTCGCCTCGGTGTGCTGGGCGACTGGGATAATCCGTATCTGACGATGGATTTCAAGACCGAGGCCGACATCATGCGCGCGCTCGGCAAAATCTATGAAAACGGCTATCTGTACCAAGGCTCCAAACCCGTGCATTGGTGTGTGGACTGTGGCTCTGCACTTGCCGAGGCTGAGGTGGAATATGAAGATGTTAATAGTCCCGCAATTGATGTGGGGTTTAAGGTGGTTGATAACGCTGCTTTAAGCAAGGTGTTTGGCGTGGATGTTAAGGGTGATGCTTTTGCAGTGATTTGGACGACGACACCATGGACATTGCCTGCGAATCAGGCAGTGAGCGTGCATCCGGATATGGGGTATAGCTTGGTAAAAACTGAGAAGGGCTATTTAATCGTTCATAGTCAATTGGCACAACCAGTTAGTGCAAGTGTTGCTGAAACGCTGGATTCGGTAACACTTGATGCAATGTTTGAGATAGGACTCAGGAGAAAGTACCAACTAGAAACCTGGGAAATACAAGCGACTACTAGCGGTAAAAACTTAGAGTTTATACAGCTTCATCACCCGTTTGATAACCGCCAAGTGCCTATCATCTGTGGCGATCACGTCACGGCCGAAACAGGTACTGGCTTGGTGCATACCGCTGCCGCGCATGGTAATGACGACTGGTTAGTGATGAAAGCTAACTTCCCAAACGAAAAGCCACGCGTGTTGATGGGCGGTGATGGCAAGTTTTTTAATAGCGATTTGGTTGAGTTTGAGGCAATTCGCGGTTTAAGTCGCCAAGAAGCCAATAAAGTGATTCTCGCCAAAATGCAAGAAAATGGTACTTTGTTAGCCAGCGCGCGCTTAAATCACAGCTTTCCACATTGCTGGCGTCACAAAACCCCCCTGATGCAGTTGGCGACTCATCAGTGGTTTATCAGTATGAGTATTCATGAGAATTTTAATGGCAACGGAGAACGTTTTGATACCAAGCATGGTGTGCTTAGGGAAGGTGCAATGCGTGCTGTTGAAAATACGGATTTTTATCCTAATTGGGGCAAGGCGCGTTTAGAGGCAATGTTAAAGAACCGTCCCGATTGGTGCGTATCCCGCCAACGTAACTGGGGTGTGCCCATGCCATTTTTTGTTCACAAAGAGGTTGGGGGACTTCATCCGCTAACACCACTTCTTGTTGAAAAGGTTTGTGAGTTAGTTGAAAAGCAAGGTATTGAAGCTTGGTTCTCGCTGGATGTCGAGAGTTTCCTGGAAAATGAAACCGCAGAGTTTGAATCAAACAACTCGCCAGTACATAATTATAAGAATTACAAAAAAGTGACTGATACGCTAGATGTATGGTTTGATTCAGGTGCCACCCATGCCGCAGTGTTAAAGCGGCGTCCTGAACTCGCTTTTCCTGCAGATTTGTACCTGGAAGGCTCTGACCAGCATCGTGGCTGGTTCCAAAGCTCATTATTAACTGGTTGCGCGATTGACGGGCGTGCGCCTTACGATGCCTTGTTGACGCATGGCTTTGTGGTGGATGGTTCCGGTCACAAGATGAGTAAATCCAAAGGCAATGTAGTTGCACCGCAAAAGGTGATGGATACCTACGGCGCGGATATTCTACGTTTATGGGTGGCTTCAACCGATTACTCTGGCGAGCTGACGATTTCAGATGAGATTTTGAAACGCGTTGCTGAAAGTTACCGTCGTATTCGCAACACTTTACGCTTTTTACTCGCCAATTTGGCAGATTTCGATGCAGGTAAAGATTTGTTGCCCGTCAATGAATGGCTGGAGATTGACCGTTATGCTTTAGCGCTGACAGAAAAACTGCAAACAGAAATTCTGGCAGATTACGAGCGTTATGAGTTTCATTTGGCAGTACAGAAATTTGTTAGTTTCTGCTCGGAAGATTTAGGTGGTTTTTACCTGGACATTCTTAAAGACAGGCTCTACACGGCAGGCGAAACCTCACGCGCACGCCGCGCGGCGCAAAGCGCGCTGCATCATATTACGCATGCAATGATGCGCCTGATGGCACCAATATTGAGTTTTACTGCTGATGAGATTTGGCAAACGCTGAAAGTCAGCGAAGAAACTACGGTGTTCGAGGAAGAGTGGTACCAATTGCCGGCACATGGGTTGGATACTTCGCAAATAAACAAATGGGGATTCATTAGAAACCTTCGGGAGCAAGAGCTAAATAAACTGATTGAGAATGAGCGTAGCGCAGGAAATGTTGGCTCATCGTTAGAAGCTGAAGTTGATATTTATGCCTCTGGTGTAAGTTATGATGGATTGAGTAGTTTGGGGGATGAGCTTAAATTTGTTTTACTAGTTTCCCGTGCCACAGTTCATCAGCGTGCTGGGGCTTTGGAGGTGCAAGTAACCCCAAGCTCTCATGTCAAATGTGACCGCTGCTGGCATTATCGTGCGGATGTGGGTTCAGACGCAGAACATCCTCACATTTGCGGGCGTTGTGTAAGCAACTTGTTTGGAAAGGGTGAGGCGCGTTCGCATGCGTAAATGGTTTTTAATCAGTGCGATTGTCGTTGTGCTGGATTTATATACCAAACACTTGGTGCAAAATGCTTTTGAATATGGCGAGCATTTAACCGTTACCAGTTTTTTTGACTTGGTGCGCTTTCATAATGAGGGTGCGGCGTTTAGCTTTCTAAGCAGCGCAGGCGGCTGGCAGAAGTGGTTTTTTACAGCAATTGCAGCTATCGCTGTGATAGTGATTACTTACTTGATTCGCAAAAATCCAACGCAAAAACTTTTTTGTATTGGTCTTGCCTTAGTGTTAGGAGGCGCCATCGGTAATTTGTACGATCGGCTGACTTTGGGATATGTGGTGGATTTTCTGTATTTCCACATCAATGAATATTATTGGCCGGCCTTTAACGTGGCAGATAGTGCAATCAGCGTGGGCGTGGCGATTTTATTGTGGGATAGCTTTAAACAAGACAAGGCTTAAAAATACTGCGATGCCAGACTGGAAAAAACTTATCGAAGGCAAAATTGCTATCGCAAGAAAAGGCAATAAACCCGGTAAAATCAATCAAAATGTGCGTGTGCCAGCCGGGCAGACTGAAGTCAAAAATTTCCCGATTCTGGATTTAGGCATTCTGCCGGAGGTTAACAAATCTAATTGGAAACTGCGTATTTTCGGCTTAGTAGAAAACGAGCTGAATCTGGATTGGGAAGCGTTTCAGCTACTGCCTCAAACCACCAGTGTTTCAGATTTTCACTGTGTTACGCGCTGGAGCAGGCTGGATATGGATTGGGTGGGTGTGAAGGCGCAGCATTTGCTGATGCTGGCTGCGCCTCTGAAAACGGCCAAATTCGTGACTTTGCACGGCTACGATGGCTACACGACCAACCTTGATCTGGCAGCTTTGCTTGACGATGACGTGATGGTTGCGCATAGCGCGCTTGGCTATCCGCTTACCACCGCGCATGGCGGCCCTGTACGCATGGTGGTACCGAAAAGATACGCCTGGAAAGGCGCTAAATGGCTGAAAGCCATCGAACTGCACGAATTTGATAGACCCGGCTTTTGGGAAGTGCGCGGCTACCATAACGAGGCCGACCCTTGGCAGGAGCAGCGCTTTAGCGACGACGAATAGCTATGCTGGATTTAAGTTTCACTTTCACCGGAAAGTGCTGGTTATGGCAAGGCAAAGGTGCTTGGCACTTTATTACTTTGCCGAAAGATAAATCGGAAGAAATCAAATTTTTCAGCGAGAACTTGCAAGGCAAACGTCGTGGCTGGGGTGCCGTGCGTGTGCTGGTAACAATCGGCAATACGACTTGGCAGACTTCAATTTTCCCGCATTCTAAAGCGGATGCTTACATCTTGCCGATTAAAGCGGAGGTGCGCAAAAAAGAAAAAATAGCGGCAAGTGACTCCGTAAAAGTGACGCTGGAAATTAGTATGTAGCTTTTAGTAAAAACGCTATCGTTTTTTTGCTAAAAACCTCTTGCCAAGTTCAAAGACTGCAAGGCAAATCGCCCCCACAATCAAGCCAATAACTGCATCGACTAAAATCGGCGATATAATAGATAATGCACCACCAACTACAGGTAAATCTTGCACAACTTCGGCGATATGCTCACTAAAATGATGTAAAGCGGATACGCCGTGACCGATGATGCTGCCGCCCACCATAAACATGGCTGCAGTACCAACTACAGATAAGGTGCGCATTAAATAAGGTGCAAAGCCCAATATTTTTTCGCCGGTTTTACGCTGCAGTTGTCTATAAAAACTTTTGCCCCTTTTAAGCATTAAATGCAGGCCAAGGTCATCCAGCTTGACAATACCAGCTACCAAGCCGTATACCCCTACTGTCATGATGATCGCAATCAACGAAACAACGGCGACTTGTTTGCTAAAGTTTGCAGTCACTCCTGCTACAGAGCCAAGAGCAATCACAATAATTTCGGCTGACAATATAAAATCAGTACGAATTGCGCCTTTAATTTTTTCTTTTTCCAGTTCGACCATATCTGCTTTTTTATCTGCAACGGCTTCGGCTAGTGCAGCATTATGTGCTAAATCTTCATGCGCGCTATGCAAGAATTTGTGTGCGATTTTTTCAAAACCTTCAAAACATAAATACGCGCCGCCAACCATTAGCAGCGGCGTGATTAGCCATGGGATGAAGTAGCTAATCGCCAGTGCAGTCGGCACTAATATCAACTTGTTGATGAAAGAGCCTTTTGCCACAGCCCATACTACCGGAAGCTCGCGCTCTGCATGCACGCCTGAGACTTGCTGTGCATTAAGCGCTAAATCATCGCCCAGCACCCCGGAGGTTTTTTTGGCGGCAACTTTGGTCATCACCGAAACGTCATCCAGTATTGTTGCTATATCGTCTAAAAGTGCGAGTAAACTGCCTGCTGCCATACTTTTTTCCTAGGTTTGATTTTTTAAGATTAGATTTTAAGGCTTGGTTGGATTTTTGCTTAATTTGCGTTGCAATGAGCGTCTGTGCATATTAAGGCTTCTTGCAGTAGCCGAAATATTGCCATCATGCTCTGCGAGTACGCGCTGAATATGTTCCCATTCCAGGCGATCTACCGTTAGCGGATTTGCGGCTAATTCCACCTCGGTATCGCCGGATGCTTTTTTGAATGCCGCGACGATCTCGTCAGCATCTACAGGTTTGGCAAGATAATGTGTCGCACCAAGCTTAATGGCTTCTACAGCAGTAGTAATGCTGGCAAAACCAGTGAGCACGACAATGCGTGTGCCCGCATTGAGGCCTGTGAGCTGGCGCACCAGCACCAGGCCGGAGTTGCCAGACATTTTAAGATCCACTAAGGCATATTCTGGCGCATCTTGCTTGGCAAGCTCAAAAGCGCTTTCTGCACTGTTCGCAGTAGTAACCAAGAAGCCGCGCTTTTTCATGGCCGGGGCTAGAACACTCAAGAATTCCTCGTCATCATCTACTAAAAGTAGCGTGGGTCTTTCCGAGGGGTTTTCTTCAGTACTCAAGGCGTTCATTTAGAAACTTTCAATTTTTCTACAAGCAATTTTTCAAGGGGCAGCCTTACGCTTGTCATTACACCGCCATCGGGATGATTGCTGAGGCTCAGCTCGCCAGCGTAGCGTGCCAGTGTGGTTTGTGTTAAATAAACACCCAAGCCCATACCTTCTTCATTCTTAGAAGTGAAAAATGGTTTGCCTAGTTGCTTTTTTGTTTCGGCGCTCAGTCCGCTGCCAAAATCCCGAATCTGAATCTTTAACAATTTATCATCCCATTCAGCGTTAAAAAGCACGCGCTCTGGAGATTCATCAGCTGCGTTATCCAGCAAGTTTTGTATGGCCTGTGTGAGTGTTCTGTCCATAAAAATATAAGGATTATGCGCAGTTGAAGGCATAGACACAACCAACTCGCTAGCAGGCCGGGTGTCCCGCCAGCGTTGAATGGCATCCTCTAAAAAATCACGCAGTGACAGGCCTAGGCCGGCCTCCGCTCGGTTTTGTCCTGCATTGCGGGTAATAGAAGATAAAATTTCTTTGCAACGTGAGATTTGTGTACGCAATATCTCAAGTTGTTGCAAAGCTTCTGGCTGGTTTTTCAATTCTTGCGATAACTCTTTGCTTATTACGGCGATAGTTGCAAGCGGTGTGCCTAGCTCGTGCGCGGCGCTGGTAGCGAGCGTTCCCAAAGCCAGCATGCGTTCGCTTTCAAGCGCTTTTTCACGTACTTCGGCAATTTTTTTATCGTAATCGCGCAAATTCTGTCCAATGCGGGTAATAAAAATCGCCACAATAATCGCACTCACTACAAAGCCCAGCCACATGCCGACTAAATGAATGTCAAATTGCATATTTGCTTGCATGCCATTATGGTCATGCATATGTAAGTGCGAAAGCGGTATGTGATAAAAGATAAGCAAGGTATAACAAGCAATGCTCAAGCCAGCAATCAACCAGGCATTACGGGCTTGCAAAGCTACCGCAGCCACAGTAATGGGCAGTAAATACATCCAGATAAATGGGTTGCTATAACCGCCGCTAAAATAAAAAAGCGCGGAAAAAGCGGTAATGTCGCCCAAAAGCTGTATAAGTAGTTCGTTCTCTGTGGTCTGCTGCGTTTGCTTTAAGCGCCACCAAGCGATGATATTAAATAAACCCAGCGCTGCAATGGCGAGTGATAAATGTAAAACTGGTAAAGGGATAGATGCGAGCTGTAAGCCAAAAATCACCAAACCGAGGGAAACCATCACCACCCAGCGCAATATGATTAAGCGATGCATATTAAGGCGCGTTGCGCTTGATAAGATACGTTGGTGTGGGTGCATAAGCTACTATTGTTTTAGCCCAATGGGTGAATCTGTTATAGGCCGCTATTATAAAACGTTAACGAAAGTAATGTCTTAAATCCACCTGCGACATATTGTCGCGCGGCAACATGTCACATTCCGCTCGATGAATATCTCAAATAAAATTGCCACAATAGTAAAGTAAAAAATTAGGGTAAAGAGTAATGACTGAAAAATTAATAACATGCGCGGTGAGCGTATTGTTTTGCATAAGTCAATTTGCTTGGGCAGATCACGATACTTATTTAGACTCAGAACAAACTTTAGAAAAAATTGAAGTGAGGGCAGCCAAGCCTGGTGTGCCAGCCAATGTTCCCAATACGGTAGAGAGTGTGACCGCCAAACAAATTGAAGAGAGCGCCAACACGGTCACTACTTCGGGTGCGTTGCAGTATCTGCCTAGCGTGCATGTGCGTGAGCGCTACATTGGTGACCGTAACGGTATTTTGGTGATGCGCGCTAACAGTGCCATTGCCAGTGCGCAAACGATTGTTTATGCAGACGATTTGCTGTTATCCAACTTTCTCAATAACAGCTTTAGCACGCCGCCGCGCTGGGGCATGGTTTCACCCAATGAGATTGAGCGCATCGATATTATGTATGGGCCTTTTTCTGCACTTTACCCAGGCAATTCGATGGGCGGCGTGTTGAATATCACCACGCGAATGCCAGAAAAGTTTGAAGCGCATGTGGCTTTAGATGGTTTCACACAGCGTTTTGAGTTGTATGGTGCAGACGACCAATTTAGCGGCGGACACGGCAATGCGGCTATCGGTAGCAAATATAATGATTTATCTTTTTTAATCAATATCGATCATCTGGATAGCCATGGGCAACCGCAGACGTTTGGCAATGCGGCTCGTGCCGCAAGTGGTGGTACGCTTGCTAACTCTACCTTAGTCACGGGTGGAATTCGTGATATTGATACTACCGGAAAGCCACGTATTATTACCAGCACCACCGGTATTGACCATACTATTCAGGACAGCGCCACTATTAAATTGGCTTACGATATTTCACCCACACTGCAAGCGAAATATAGCTTAGGTCTATGGCAGAATGATTCGGATGGCAGCGTGGATGGCTATTTAAAAACCGCTTCAGGGCAAACATTGCTGAACACGACCGCTGGCGGTACAACTCGATTTGTGCGCTTTGCGGGCGACCCTAACTTTTACACGCTAACTGCTACAGGGCCAAGCCATAGTGAGAGCGAACACTGGATGCATGGCCTGTCACTCAAGTCTGATACTGGCGGCATGTGGGACTTTGAAGCAGTAGCCAGTTTGTATGATCAAAATAAAGATTTTGTGCGTACTGCGGTGCAAACCAACGCATTTGATGATGGCGAAGGCGCAGTGAGGTCGGCTGGTATGTATGTAAATGGTGAGGGTACAGGCTGGAAAACGCTTGATTTGCGTGGTGATTTTAGACCTGATGGTGATACAAAAAGCGAACATCAAATTAGTTTTGGATATCACTATGATCAATACGAGTTGGAATCTGAAACTTTAAATGTGACAAATTGGTTGAAAAGTGACAGTGGTACTTTGCGTACTAATTCATACGGTAAAACGCAAACACAGGCGCTGTATTTGCAAGATGCTTGGGCGTTTATACATGGCTGGAAAGCCACTATTGGCGGGCGTTGGGAACATTGGAAAGCGTTTGATGGCAGTAATTTTAATGCGGCAAACCCAGTTGGGTTTAGGCAATTGAATTATGCAGATCGATCACAAAATGATTTTTCGCCAAAATTTGCGCTGTCGTATCAGCCAACGCACGATTGGATTTTACGTGGATCGTTTGGTAAAGCCTATCGTTACCCAAGTGTCGCCGAGATGTTTCAAACCATTAGCTTGCCAGGAAATGTGCGGGCGAATGATCCTAATTTGAAACCAGAACATGTGCGTTCAAGTGAGTTTACGGTTGAGAAAATTTTGTCAAAAGGTTTATGGCGTACGTCGTTATTCTATGAGGATAAACGCGATGCGCTAATTTCGCAGACTGACACTACAACGATTCCTGGCGTGACAATTTCGAGCATTCAAAATATCGATAAAATTCGCACCAAAGGCATTGAAACCGCGCTGCAATTGAGCGATTTGTGGTTCGATGGTTTCGATTTGAATGCCAGCATAACCTATGTGGATTCTGAAATTGTGAAGAACGATAAAAATCCGTTCACGGAGGGTAAAGATCAGCCACGCATTCCTGATTGGCGCGCGACTATTGTGGGTGTTTATCATGTCAACGATAAGTTCTCGTTAAGCCTAGCTGGGCGTTACAGCGGCAATCAAGAGATTAATCTGCTATACAATACAACCAATCCAAACACTTACGGTACCACAGCTACGCGGTACACGGTGTTTGATACCAAACTTGTTTATAAAGTAAATAATCAATGGACAGCATCGGCTGGTATCAATAACCTGAACAACTACAAATATTATGTAAACCCAAACCCTTACCCACAGAGGACTTTTTTTGCGGGCATGAAGTTTGATTACTAAGGTTAAAAAAATGATAAAAACTTTCTTATCGCTTTGTTTGATGTTGGCGACATTTTTAAGTATCGCACACGAAGAACACACCTTGCCGCAAAAAGGCGCCTTGGCAATCAGTGCAGCATTTGATTCGCAGGGAAATTTATGGCGTGCCGGTGTGCATGATGGTTTTGTGGTCGTGGATAAAAGTAGCGATTTCGGCAAAACGTTTTCAGCATCTGTAAAGGTGAATCAAGTCGTGCAAAAAATTGGCGCAGATGGCGAAGCGCGACCAAAAATCGCCATCTCGCCAGAAGGCAATATCTACGTGACTTGGACGGAGGCACTTAAAAAGCCGTTTGCAGGGCATATCTGGTTTGCGCGGTCGATTGATGCGGGTAAAACTTTCGAGAAGCCTTATATTGTGCATCAAGATCGCGCCGAAATCACCCACCGTTTTGACGCGTTAAATGTTGCGCCAGATGGCAATATCACGGTTTCCTGGGTAGATAAACGCGATTTGATTGCAGCTAAAGCAGCGGGTAAAAAATACGATGGCGCAGCGATTTATTATGCCGTTTCTGCTGACAAAGGCGCGAGTTTTAAGTCGGAACAAAAGCTAGCTGACAGCAGCTGCGAGTGCTGCCGCATTGTCACCACCAACAAGCCGGATGGTGCTGTGGTTGCGCTCTGGCGGCATGTGTTTGAGGGCAGTGAGCGCGACCACATGATAGCAGAAATCCCGAAAGCGGACGCAAAGCCCGACACGCACCGCGCCACCTTTGGGCATTGGCAAATTGATGGCTGCCCGCATCATGGAGCTGCTTTAGCAAGTGGGGGTGAGAGCAAGGGCTGGTGGGGTTACCATATGGCGTATTTCGATGGTAACGATGCCAAGCCGGGACTCTATTACAGCCGCATGGATGGTGTGGCTTGGGCATCCTCGCCGGCGAAAAAATTTGGAGACAATGCCAAACAGGCAGGTCATCCTGCACTGTTAAGCTTTTCAGATAAATTGGGCCTTGAAAACATTTGGTTAGTCTGGCGCGAGATTAAAGACGGCAAATCCAGTATCTTAGGCATGTTTTCAAATGATGGCGGCAAATCATGGAATGAAGCCGAAACGCTTGCGACTTCCAGCCAAAAAGCAGATTACCCGATTCTAATTCAAGACAAGAATCAGCCTTATCTGATATGGAATACACTGCAGGATGGCTTGATTGTAATAGCGTTAAAAAGTAGGCCGATTTAATTTAGTCCGTCTTCATTTTTTAATAACTCTGTATCCATAAAATAACTGATTTTGTTACGCGGATTCAAATAGCTTCGCACGTCAGGCGGCAGTTGGTTTGCATGTATGCAGGCACTGATATTGATGTTCGGCTCTTGGCGCAAATCCAGTATCCGTGGTGCTTTCCGGTCGGCCAACGGATCATGCAGCATCACATAAGGGCGTAAGGGTTTGTTGGGGTTAGCCGAAATCACTATCGCATGTACGCCCGTGGATAGTTGAACGATACTGCCGGGTGGATAAATACCAAGCGATTTGATGAGGTGTTTGAGCAACGATTCATCGAATTTGGTGCGCTGATGGGCATACATATGCGCCAGGGCCTCGTAAGGTGTTTTGGCAAGCACATAGTTATTTGGGTTGCATAGATTATCATATCCATTTGCCAGCGCGACTAATCTGGCGAGCGGGTCTGTCCGTTCGTTATTCAGGCGGTTAGGAAAACCCGTGCCATCCGCGTGCTCATGGTGCTGCAAGATGATTTTACCCACGCGTACCGGCAGCCCCACCTCTTTTGCCATACGCGCGCCAATCTCGCAGTGCTGTTCGTAGTGCAATTGCTCGGATTTTGTGCGTGGCTCTTTTTTTGTCAAAATATGCTCGGCGATTTCAGCCTTGCCGATGTCATGGAATAGCGCCGCCATGCCCAGCAGGCGCACATCTTCTTTGGACATTTCAATGGACTTGGCCATCATGAGCGCAAGCACGGTGACATTGAGCGGGTGCTGATAATTTTGATCGCTCGAGTTATTGCCATTCAGTGCATGGATGGCCACATCGCCTTCCATCAGCGCGGTATCCACCATGTCATTGATCATTAAGGTGGCTTGTTCGATGCAAGCTTTCGGTTCGGTAATAATGTTGCGTGTGATCTGACGTGTAATATTGCTGGCAGTGATGAATTTTTTTTCGTTTTCATCAATCGCTTTCTGCAGCTGCACCAGACGCACAGCTTTAGATGGAATAATAGGCGCTTCATCTTTGGCTGCTGTACTGTTGTCAGATTTAACTGCTGAAGTAGCCGTGCTGGCAGGCGTAACCGGCGTCACAGGCAATGGCTCGCAATCACTGCGTTTTGGATCATAGCGTAATTTTTTAAGCCCAATTTTCTTGATCTTCAGAATTTGTTCTTCATCTTTAAGTTTAAAGTTGCTCAGGGTGAATGGGTGATCCATCCAGCCCAAGTCAAGGTGAACATACAAGCCGACTTGAAGTTGGCCAACTTCTATAAAATGGGGTTGATTAGATTGCATTTTATTTACCTCGTTGCCTGTTTGCGGCTAATAATTTGTTGAATTCAGTGGTGGTTACAGGTTTGCTATACAGGTAGCCTTGGGCTTCTTCACAGCCCATATTTTTCAAGAATTCTGCATGCGCCATGGTTTCCACGCCTTCCGCAATGACAGAAAACCCCAAACTGCGTGCCATTGCATAAATAGCGCTGGCAATAGCCGCGTCATCCTGATCGTGGGGCAGGTCGCGTACAAACGATTGGTCGATTTTTATTTTATCCAGCGGTAACCGCTTGAGAATCGACAGCGATGAATAGCCTGTGCCGAAATCGTCGATAGCTAACCGGACACCAAGCTGCTTGATGCGGTTGAAGGTATCAATCACATATTCAGTATTCTGCATCACAGTACTTTCGGTAATTTCCAGCTCCAGCACGCTTGGCTCGCAGTCTGTTTCAACCAGAATGCCGTAAACCGTATCGGCAAAGCTGCTACGCATCACCTGTACGCCAGATACGTTGACTGAAATCCACTGTATGGCATGGCCATCCTTAATCCATTGCATGGCTTGTAGCGCTGCCTGACGCAATACCCATTCACCAATCTGAACAATCAGCCCGGTTTCTTCGGCAACTGGGATAAACTTGGCAGGGGAAACAAGGCCTAATTCAGGGTGGTTCCAGCGGATAAGCGCCTCCGCGCCAATAATCTCTCCAGTAATAAGGGATACCTGGGGTTGGTAGTACACCTCAAACTGCTTACGCTCCAGAGCTCGCCGTAGCTGGCTTTCCATGGTGAAACGTTCGACAACATCTTTACTGAGTTCAGCCGAATAGAAGCAGTGATTGTTTTTGCCATTATTTTTGACCTGGTACATCGCGATATCGGCTGCTTTGATGGTGCTATCGACATCGCTGCCGTCTTTGGGAAATATTGAAATGCCGATACTTGCGCTGATATAAATTTCTTTGCTGTCGATGTTAAACTCAGCCTGTAAGGCATGAATAATCTTTTGTGCAACCTGCTCGGCATCTTCCGGCTGGTTGATCATATCCATCATGACCAGAAACTCGTCACCGCCCAGCCGCGTCACTACGTCACTCTCGCGTATCACCTGGCGGATTCTTTTTGATACTTCATATAACAGTTTATCGCCTATCTGATGGCCGAGGCTGTCATTTATCGCTTTGAAACGGTCCAGGTCAATAAACAGCAGCGCGATTTGATGTTTTTCACGTTCGGCGCGTTTAATGGCATGTTCCAGCAATTCATTCAAGAGGCGGCGATTAGGAAGCCCTGTCAGCGGATCATGGTTGACCAGTTCATGCAGCCGATGCTGTGAGCGCTTGTACTCGGTAATGTCAGCAAAAACGCCGACATAGTTGACGGTTTGTCCTTCCTGATTTTTGACGACCGTAATCGTGAGCCATTCCAGATAAAGCTCACCATTTTTTCGGTGATTTGAAACTTCACCACACCATTTTCCTTCATTAAATAAACTGCTCCATAGATTGTCCGGGCCCGCTTGCAAAACTTTGGAGGTGGCACCCAGAACATCTTCCTCAGTGAAGCCGGTGATGTCAGTGAACCCTTTGTTAATGGCGGTGATGCAGGCGTTCTGGTCAATGATCATGATGCCCTCGGTCGCACTGTCAAAAGCGATTTTGGCCTGGTGCAAACGTTTGCAGGCGCTTTCTCTTTGAATGGCCACGCTTAACGATCTGCCTATCGCCATTAAAGAGCCAAGCTCTTGCGGTGTAGTCTTAATCAAATCATGACAGCGTTCGATTATGATGTTTCCCCACCAGGCATGGTCACAGAAAAGCGGCACGATAACAATGGACTGCGTGTCATGCTGCTTGAGGATTTTGCGTTCTCCGCTTGGCAGGTCTTTGATATCGCCAAAAACGGGGCTGCCTTGCTGAAGCGCATCATTCCAGCGTTTTAAGCGTGCGTCATTAAAGTTAATGGCCTCGAGATCACTGCGTGGATTAACAAATCCGGGCATCGACCATTTGTACAATACTTTGGAAGGCGCAGATTTGGATTCGCGATTATTAGGGGCTGCATTTTTTAGAATGGTGGCGCGCGTAAAACGTAACGCAAGGCATAATTGCTGTAATACCTCGGTTGCTGCTGCGTGCCAGGACTCAGCAGAGTGTAGCAGCCAGTCGCAGGAAATCAGTGCATCCAGCACCGCGCTGCGGTCGCGTAAATGATTTTCTGCCATTTTGCGTTCGGTAATGTCGCGGCCCAGCGTCACTAGGCCCTGACGGCTGCCATCATCATTAAAAAGCGGGACTTTAATAATGTCCAGTATTTTCTCGCCGCCATGCGGAAGTGCGATGGTTTCTTCATTACGAATGGATTTTCCCGATTGCCAGGCACGCTCGTCGGTGACCCTTGAATGGCGGAAGGTTTCTCTGAAAATCGGATCTGCGATGCCGGCGAGGTCAATATCAGTTTTGTATTGATAATCCTGCTGGCTAATCTGGAATAGCTCCAGACAACTGCTATTGGCCTCCAGCCAGCGGCTTCCTGCATCCTTGAAGCAGATGAAATCAGGGCTGGCGTCAATCAGGTTGCGTAACAGCTCTTCTGCCTGCCGCAATTGCAATTCAGTGTTAATCCGGTCGGTGATGTCGTGCATGTGCAGTACATAGCCGGTTTTTTTATTTTCCAGGTTTGAAACTTCAGAGGAAAAAACTTTAAGTGTGCGCAGCTCGTTTTTTAAGGCATACTGCAGTACAAAATCCGTGGCAGGATTTTTCAGGTGTGCAATGACGCGCTTATGGACCGCTTTAGGCAATTGCCCGCTCCCTGAGGCGACTTTATCCTGATCCAGGCTGAAGATTTCGCAGGCGTAAGCGTTGGCAAAATTGACGTTGCATTTCTCGTCTGTAGCAATAATGGCAACGCCTTGCAGTGAACCCAGCAGATTCCAGGCGGATTTTCTCTCGTCTGAAAACAACTCGCTCATAGTGCCCGCGTCGCCTGAAACCAGCAGCGGTTGATCTAGTTTTGTTGAATTTTTCACTTGTTTTAGCATTTCTAAATAAAACAATACAGGTTGATAAAAAGTGTTAACGCCGCATTAACTTGTACATATAAAATTAATCAGTAAATTCTTAACGACTGGAATCAGTAAAACTTAAGCGCATCAAGCATGGCGTGAGATATAAATTGAAACAGGTGCTGTTGCGCCTTAGGCATTGAAAATGGCAAAAGCCGCCCCACCTTGTTGGTAATTAGACTTTTAAGGAGGAAATATGCGCTTCGACAAACTTACGACCAAATTCCAGCAGGCTATCAATGATGCCCAAAGCATTGCGCTGGGGGCAGACAACACCGCCATAGAACCGCAGCATTTATTGCAGGCCCTATTGAATCAGGAAGATGGCAGTACAGCGTCTTTGCTTGCACGCGCGGGCGTGCAGCTGAATCCGCTTAAATCCGGCTTAAATGCCGCGATTAGCAATTTGCCAAAATCGCCTGATACCAGCGGCGAAGTGGCGATTTCGCGCGATTTGAATAATCTCTTGAACGTCACCGATAAGCTCGCACAAAAGCGTGGCGATGCCTATATTGCGAGCGAGATGTTTTTGCTGGCGCTGGCGGATGACAAAGGCGAAGCGGGCAAATTGCTCAAACAAAATGGCCTGACTAAGGCTGCTCTGGAAGCCAGTATCCATGCGGTTCGTGGCGATGGAAGTGTAGATAGCCAGGAAGCTGAAGGCCAGCGCGAGGCGCTTAAAAAATATACGCTGGACTTAACCGAGCGTGCAAGAATGGGTAAGCTCGATCCGGTGATTGGGCGCGATGATGAAATACGCCGCGCCATACAGGTGCTGCAACGCCGCACCAAGAATAACCCTGTGCTGATTGGCGAGCCTGGTGTGGGCAAGACCGCGATTGTGGAAGGTTTGGCGCAACGCATTGTTAATGGTGAAGTGCCGGAAAGCCTTAAAAACAAAAAAGTGTTATCGCTAGATATGGCAGCATTGCTGGCGGGGGCGAAATACCGTGGCGAGTTTGAAGAGCGCCTGAAATCCGTACTCAAGGAATTGGCGCAGGACGAAGGCCAAACCATCGTATTTATCGATGAAATCCATACCATGGTGGGCGCAGGCAAGGCAGAAGGCGCGATGGACGCCGGCAATATGCTGAAACCCGCGTTGGCACGCGGCGAGTTACATTGTGTAGGCGCGACCACATTGGACGAATACCGTAAATATATTGAAAAAGATGCGGCATTGGAACGCCGCTTCCAGAAAGTGCTGGTTGATGAACCGAGCGTTGAAGCGACGATTGCGATTTTGCGCGGTTTGCAGGAGAAATACGAGCTGCATCATGGTGTCGAGATTACTGACCCGGCGATTGTGGCTGCGGCGGAGCTGTCGTACAGATATATCACCGATCGTTTTTTACCTGATAAAGCCATTGATTTGATCGATGAAGCGGCGTCGCGAATCAAGATGGAGATTGATTCCAAGCCCGAAGTGCTCGATAAGCTTGAACGTAGACTCATTCAGCTTAAAATTGAGCGCGAGGCGGTGCGCCGTGAAAAAGATGAAGGCTCAATTAAAAGATTCGGCCTGATTGAAGAAGAAATCACCAAACTGGAAAAAGAATACGCCGATCTGGAAGAAATCTGGAAAGCAGAAAAAGCGCAGGTGCAAGGCTCTGCCCACATTAAAGAGGCGATTGAAAAAGTTAAATTTGAGATGGAAGAAGCCACGCGCAAAGGCGAGTGGCAGAAAGTCTCTGAGCTGCAATACGGCAAATTGCCACAACTTGAGGCGCAGTTAAAGCAAGCTTCGAGTGCCGAGTCGACTGCTGAACAAAGCAAAAACAAAATGCTGCGCACAGAGGTAGGCGCTGACGAGATTGCGGAAGTCGTCAGTCGTGCGACAGGAATCCCGGTGAGCAAGATGATGACGGGTGAGCGTGAGAAGCTGCTGACCATGGAGGCTAAATTACATGAGCGTGTGGTGGGGCAGGATGAAGCCGTGCGATTGGTTTCTGATGCGATCCGTCGTTCACGTTCCGGCCTGGGCGATCCAAATCGGCCTTACGGCAGCTTTTTATTCTTAGGCCCAACCGGCGTGGGTAAAACCGAGCTATGCAAAGCATTAGCTGGCTTTTTGTTTGATTCTGAAGACCATTTGATTCGTATCGACATGAGTGAGTTTATGGAAAAACACAGTGTCGCGCGTATGATTGGCGCGCCACCCGGCTATGTGGGCTATGAGGAGGGCGGTACGCTCACAGAAGCGGTGCGCCGCAAGCCCTATTCGGTCATCCTGCTGGATGAAGTGGAAAAAGCGCATCCGGATGTATTTAATGTATTGCTGCAAGTGCTGGATGATGGTCGTTTGACCGACGGCCAAGGCCGCACGGTGGATTTCAAGAATACGGTGATTATCATGACCTCGAATCTGGGCTCGCAAATGATACAGAACATGGCGGATCAGGATTACCAGGTGGTGAAACTGGCGGTGATGGGTGAAGTGAAAACGCACTTCAGGCCAGAGTTCGTCAACCGTATTGACGAGGTGGTCGTTTTCCATAGCCTGGATGAAGCCAATGTGAAATCGATTGCAAAAATCCAGTTGCAATTGTTAACCAAGCGCTTGCATGCGCTGGATATTGAAGTCGTGATTACCGATGCCGCGTTGGCGGAAATCGCGAGTGCAGGCTTCGACCCAGTGTATGGCGCACGGCCATTAAAACGGGCGATTCAAAGTGAAATCGAGAACCCGTTGGCGCGCGAAATATTGGCAGGGAATTTTGTGGCGAAAGATACAGTCATAATCGACTGTATGGCAGGTAAAATGACCTTTAACAAGGCGAACTGATCGGCAAAAATGCACAAAAATGTGAGGCTCTGGCTTGTAAGTTTGAGTTTGATTTTTTCAAGCCAGAGTTCTTATGCCTGTACCCAGGCTGAGCTGGAAACGTTTGATAATGAACCGCCAGTGATCAAAGCATTGCTTGAGCGCGCAAGCGTATTGGTAAGTGATGAGAGTGCAGCCGAAAACAATGCTGAATCCGCCTGGAAAGCGGCCAATCTGTATTGCGAAGCCGCGCGCTATGGCAGCGCGGAAGGTTTGTATAGGCTGGGCATGTTGTACGCGTTTGGGCGAGGCGTGCCGGCCAACCGTGATTATGCGGCCAATCTGTTTGGCATTGCCTCTACCCATGGGCATTTTGAAGCGCAAAAAATGCTGGAAACAATTGAAATCAAAACCAGCGATACGCCGCCATGTGTGCTGGAGGCTGTTGCTCCAGAGCGTGCGCCAGTGCAGCAATATGGAGAATTTCAAGGCTCGCCTGCAATTGACGCGTATGTGGCCGAATTGCCCAAAAGCAAGCGCTGGGTTGTGGGTTTGGTGGATACTATCGCCGATTGGTATAACGTAGATTCTAAATTAGTGCTATCCATTATTACCGCAGAATCCAACTTTAAAGTATCGGCAAAGTCCAATAAAAATGCAAATGGCTTAATGCAGATTATTCCAGCCACCGCAGAACGGTTCAACGTGAAAAATGCGTTTAACGCATCGCAGAATATCAAGGGTGGCGTGGCGTATCTGCGCTGGTTGCTCTCATACTTCAGAGGCGATGTGACGCTTGCGGTAGCCGCCTACAATGCAGGTGAAGGCGCGGTGGATAGATACAAAGGCGTGCCGCCCTATAAGGAAACACGTGCGTACGTAAAGAAAGTGTTGGGCCTGTATCAATCAAAGAGGCACAATTTTGACGCGAGTATTACCAGCGCATCGCCAGCCATAAAGAAAGTGAGTTCAAAATGAAAGCATATTATTTAACAGCATTGATGGCTGCGTTCTTTATACTGACTGCCTGCGCCAGCACTGGTACACAGACGAGCAAGGTAGATAGAATCACGCCGGAAGAATTGGCAAAGTTGATTCCGCCAGCCGTGGCGACCGTGAGCCTGGATGAAATTGTAGCGGACAGCAAGCTGGGCAAAACCAGTGATGAAATTATTGCCAAAATCAAAGCCAGCAACTCCCGTTACGAACTGACGCCAGCCCAAACGCTGGATTTAAGTAAACGAGGCGTAGATATCAAAGTGCTGGATTATATCCAGCAAAGCAACGAGCTGGCGAAACAGAATGCGCTTGCAGATGAGATGAATAAACGCGAGCAGGAAAAACGTGCGGCCCAAAAGCAGCTTGAGCGGGAGCGTGCAAGATCGCAAAGCTATTACTATGATCCGTTCTTTTATCCGTATTACGGTTTTTACCCCTATGGCTACAGCCGTTTTTACTGGGGCCCAAGCTTTTACTACAGGCGCCTCAGGTAGCGTCCACTTGCCGCAAGGCCAATGGATGATAGTCTTGTAGCGAGTTATAATTTAGCATTCTTTCACAAGGTATTTAGAATGCGTCAATTCACCCAACAAATCAGTGTCAAAGCGCAAGGCCGCAGACTCTACGACATCACCCCACAGGTACTTAACTGGGCGAATCAGCTGGGACTTAATACCGGGCTGCTTACCTTGTATATCCAGCATACCTCGGCCAGTTTATTGATTAACGAAAACTATGACAGCGATGTGCTGGTAGATATGGAGGCGTTTTTCAACCGGATTGCGCCGGATGGCGATGCGCTGTTTATTCATACAGTGGAAGGTCCAGACGACATGCCTGCGCATGTGCGCACCGCGCTGACCCAAACCAGCTTGTCGATCCCGATAATAGATGGCAAAGCTGCGCTCGGGCAGTGGCAGGGCATATTTTTGTTTGAACATCGGCATATGTCCGCCACGCGCCGTATTATTATGCACGTCATTGGCGAGTGATCAGAGGTTCCTTAGGTGTTTGAGCAGGGCCGCCCATTAACGGTGCAGGAGCGCACTATTTTTAAACCGTATTTTGCGCAAATCGTGCTAGACCAGGTGCGCATTGTGGAGGGGAAAGTACCATTCTGGCTGCGTGCAGATATGTGTGCAGTGGTGCTTTATCACCGTATTTTTTTGCGTGCGGGCGCCTATCAGCCAAATACTTTACGTGGCATTGAACTGCTTGGTCACGAGCTTACGCATGTTTCTCAGTTTCTGCATGGAATGGGGCTTTGGGATTACCTCTGGTCATGCCGGAAAGGATACCGCGATTGCCCTTATGAGCAGGAAGCCTATGTAAAAGGACGTATGATTGCGGCGGATTACACACGCTGAGATATAAAAAATATACAATCGGATATATAATACGGAGCTATTTATTGGCTTGTTTTTTGCGTGCTGATAGATTGGCCCAGTGTTTGGGCTGCCAGCTAACCTGAACAGTTTTTATTTGAAATGTGGAGTTTTTATGAAATTATCGTCACTGTGTATATCAGCACTATTAACAGCTTTATTATTATCAGCATGTAGCGAAAAGGCAGTAGAAGAAGTCGCACCGGCTACAGAGGTGCCTTCGAGCGAACCTGCAGCGCCCGCTGCGGAAGTTGCGCCGGCTGCACCTGCAGTGGCAGAGCCTGGTGGCTACGAGCCTACCCCAGAAGAACGCGTACCAGGCGAAACCAGACCGGCGGATGCTGCGCCCGCGGCAGAAGCTCCTGCTGAGGCAGTTCCGGCTAATTGATTTAGTTTGTTATCAGTAGAAAGGCGCACTAAAAGTGCGCCTTTCTATTTGGCCGAAGTTATACAATTGAGCTTCTACGGATTTAACGAATCATGCTCCACTTGAGCGGATCAAACGGCTGGCTTTGATGGCGCAATTCGTAATATAGACCATTGCTCTCGTTGCCGCCGCTGTTGCCTACTGCGGCAATCGCATCGCCCGCGCTCACTTCTTCGCCCACATGCTTCAACACCGCCTGATTGTTGCCGTACAGGCTCATGTAGCCATCACCGTGGTCCACAATAATCAGGTTGCCAAAACCGCGCATCCAGTCTGCAAATACGACACGGCCATCGGCCACCGACTTAACGTCATTACCTTCGCTAGCCCTGATAAACAGTCCTTTCCAGGTAATGCCGGTATCTGCCCGGAGTGCGCCGAAGCGATTTGTGACGTCGCCGCGCACGGGCAAACGCAGCTTGCCGCGCAGGCTGGCAAAATTTACACCCGCCACATCATTGCTGGGCAGCGATTCGTTTTTAGCCACAATGATGTTGCTGTTGTTTTCTGGTTTGTCGTCGCTGGTTTCTGCTTTTGAACGCGGTTTTGCCGGTTTTTTCTTTACGCGGGGCGGGACAATCTTGGCTAAACGCTCAACCAAGTTAGACAGGTTTTTTTCATCACGTTTCAGTTTGTCAATTTCGTTACGTTGTGAGGCTATTTGTTGTGAAAGATTTTTTACAACTTTTGATTTTTCATTTTTCTGTTGCTCAAGCGCTTTCTTTTCAGCTTCCTGCCTGGCCTTTAAATCCGCTACTTCCTGCAAGGTCGCCGCAGTTTTTTGATTGAGTTCCTTCACTTTGATCAAGCTATCCTGCATGTCATCAATCACCTTGGCGTGTGCCTTGGCGATGTAGGACTGGTATTTCAGGTCGCGCGCGATTTCGCTGGGATTTTTATTTTGCAGAATAAGCTGGGTATAACTTTGGTTGCCATGCTTGTATTGCTGGTACAGCAATCCGCTTAACTGCTTCTGTTGCGTGCTTAGCCGTTCATTAATGGATAAGGATTGTTTTTTAAGCGAATTGAGCGTGGTCTTATTCTGATTCTGTTTTTGATTGATTTCGCGCAGTTTCCGGTTGGCAACGCTGATCGCTGTTTCCGATTCTTTTAGCGCGTCTGTTGCGTCTTTGCGCGCTTCCTGGTTGCTTTCCAGTTCTTTTTTAAGCGCCTGGATTTTTTCCTGAATGTCGCTTAAGTCCTCTTTGGCTGCATCAATTTTTTTAGCGGCAAAACTATTCCCTACAAAAATAAAGCCGGTGCAAAAGCACAATAACAAAAATAATAACGGGAGCGGCCATTTTGCTATCGGCCGTTTCAGCTGCTGCAGTTTAGGCATCAAATTTAAGTAAGCTTTTACCCGTCATTTCAATTGGCTGCGGCATGCCCATCATCTGCAATAATGTGGGTGCGAGATCAGACAGCGCGCCAGTTTCTGCCAGTTTGGCTTTTTGGCCGATATAAATCAAAGGTACCAGGTTAGTGGTGTGCTGAGTGTGCGGCTGATGGTTAATATAATCTAGCATCATCTCTGCGTTACCGTGATCTGCGGTGATAAGCACTTCTCCACCGATACTTTGCATAGCGGATACCACGCGCCCAACACTGGTATCCAGTGTTTCTACGGCTTTAATGGCCGCCTGCAGATTGCCCGTGTGGCCCACCATGTCGCAATTGGCAAAATTGCAGATAATGGCGTTGTATTTTTTGCTAAGGATGGCTTCCACCAGTTTATCGGTTACTTCCGGTGCGCTCATTTCGGGTTGCAAGTCGTAAGTTTCGACTTTGGGAGAAGGCACTAGAATGCGGTCTTCACCCTTGAAAACAGTTTCCTCGCCGCCGTTAAAAAAGAAGGTTACATGCGGATACTTTTCTGTCTCGGCGATGCGCAGCTGAGTCAAGCCTAAGTTCTGCAGATGTTCGCCAAAAGTGTTTTTGACTGTATATGGAGCAAAGATCGGTATGGCTTTCACCTCTTTTTTATCAAACTGGGTCAAAGTGAAATAAGCCGAAAGTTTAGGCACATGGCGGCGGTGAAAGCCGTCAAATTCCTCAGCCAGCAGAGCATGACTGAGCTGGCGTGCACGGTCGCTTCTAAAGTTCATATACACCACGCAGTCGCCATCTTCTAAATGGATGGGCGCTTCGTTTGGTTGCCGAATCACCGTGCATTTGACAAACTCGTCGTTTTCGCCGCGTGCATAAGCATCCTGCAAGGCTGCGCCGGCAGTAGTCTCTGTAAAATCGGCCGTACCTTCCGTGAGCATGGTGTAGGCGGCTTCTACGCGTTCCCAGCGTTTGTCACGGTCCATCGCATAAAAGCGCCCGCTGATCGAGGCGATTTTACCGACACCCAGCGATTTGATTTTCTCTTCCAATGCTTCAATAAACGGCGCTGCGCTGACTGGAGGCGTATCGCGGCCATCTAGAAACGCATGCACATAGACTTTGCTCAAGCCTTGTTTGGCCGCCATTTCCAGCATGGCCTGGATATGGTCCTGGTGGCTATGCACGCCGCCATTCGAAAGCAAGCCGAAAATGTGCAGTGCCTTATTGGTCGTTTTTAACTGCTGCAGCGCCTTGCATAATTCGGGGTGTTGAAAAAACTCGCCACTGGCAATGCTGTTGTTAATGCGCTCAAAATCCTGGAACACGATGCGGCCTGCGCCAATGTTCAAATGGCCGACCTCTGAGTTGCCCATTTGCCCGTCGGGCAAACCAACGTAATGCTCAGAGGCGTTAATCAGCGTGTTCGGGTAGTTGGCCTTGAGTGCGTCCAGGTTGGGGGTGTTGGCCAGCGCAATCGCGTTATCCTGGGTTTCTTTGCGATAACCAAAACCGTCTAAAATCAGCAAAATCACAGGGGTCATCTTCATTTTAAAATCCTTAAGTAAACACTGGTTAAATCACGCACGACCATTCATGGCGGATTTAATCTGTGTTTCTTTTAATTACGATCGGGATATCTATTATAATGGGCGGCTGATAAAAGCGCATGCAATCAGTCAAAATTCCATTGAAATTATTGCATCTGGTGCTAATTACTTGAAAAGGAAAAGTGTTGGAATCTACGATGTTTGAATTTGTTAAACAAAATGCACTATTGATCGGCCTGTCAGCGGGCTCGGGCATTGCCTTGTTGTGGCCATTATTAAGCCGTGGCGCAAGCGGCGTGCCCAGTATCTCTGCAACCGAGGCGGTGCTGCTGCTGAATCGTGCCAAACCGTTGATTCTGGATGTGCGCGATGCAGCCGAGTTTGCAGGCGGCCATATTCAGGGCGCAAAGCATATTCCCGTGGCCGAACTGGCGAGCCGCCTCAAAGAAATCGAGAAGTTTAAAGACAAGCCGGTGCTGGTGTGTTGCCAGACAGGCACGCGGACCAGAGCGGCCTGCACGATTTTGCAGGCGCAGCAATTCAGCAACTTGCACAATCTGCAAGGCGGCTTGGGTGGCTGGATAGAGGCCAAATTGCCATTGGTTAAAGCCTGATTTGAGATAAAACATGTCAAAGATTATCATGTACACCACCGGGGTTTGCCCATATTGCATCAATGCTGAACGTTTGCTTGTTAGTAAAGGTGTGAAGGAAATCAATAAAATCCGCGTTGATCTTCAGCCTGGGCTGCGTGTCGAGATGATGCAGAAAACCGGGCGGCGTACCGTGCCGCAGATTTATATTAACGGTCAACACATTGGCGGCTTTGATGATTTACGTGCGCTGGATTTGGCGGGCGGGTTAGACCCATTGCTCGCAGAATAAAAGCGATCTCGCTAATATTTAGATGAATAAAAGCCAATAAAAAGCTAAAATGCAGCATTATTTCGATTTTCAGTCGTTTTATTTTTCAAACTAATCACAACAACTATCGCAAGTTTTAGGAACAAATCACATGGCAAAAGAAAATAGCGCTGCTTTAAACGAAGCTGCACAAGCAGAACAGGATACCCAACCCGGTTTTGGTATCGAAAAATTATATGTAAAAGATGCCTCTATAGAAGTGCCTGGCGCACCGCACATTTTTACTGAACGCACCGCTCCGCAAGTGGGTGTGGAGCTGGGCAATAGTGCACAAAAGCTGGATGAAGGCGTTTTTGAAGTTTCGATCAAAGTCACTGTGACTGCTAAAATAGGCGATAAAACGGCATTTCTGGTAGAGGTGACGCAAGCCGGTATTTTTGCGGTACGCAATGTGCCGGAAGAAAACCTGGAAGTCATAGTTTCTGTGACCTGTCCGAACATCCTGTTCCCGTATGCGCGTGAGGCGGTCTCTGACATGGTAACGCGCGCAGGCTTTGCGCCAGTATTGCTGAATCCGATCAACTTCGAAGCGTTGTATATGCAGCAAAAGCAGCAAGCTGAACATGCAGCAAAAGCCAACTAATCTTCAATCTATAGCAACACCGGGTTTAGCCACGCTGGCTTGCCTGGTGTTTTCCTTATCTGCCCAGGCGTTGGAGTTCCGTTCGGTGGTGCCGCCCAAGGCTGTTTTATACGACGCACCCTCCAAAGAGGCTAGTAAGCTGTTTATTCTAAGCGGCGGTTACCCGGTTGAAGTGATTGTCAATCTGGGCGATTGGACCAAAGTGCGTGACCAGCTAGGCAGCTTGAGCTGGATAGAAAATAAGAAACTTAGTAGCAGACGCATGGTGCTGGTGGTCGCAAAAACCGATATCAAATCGGCAGAGGATGCGGCTTCAGCATTGGTCGCTACCGTAGAGAAAGACGTGATGCTGGAGCTGGTTTTAGCTAACCCGGGCACGCCCGCCATTAAAAATGGCTGGGTAAAGGTTAAGCACCGCGATGGTATTACGGGCTTTGTGCAAGCCAACAAACTTTGGGGCGTCAACTGATGGCTAAAGTAGCTGTTTTGGGTGCTGGCGCCTGGGGCACGGCGCTTGCCATGCAGATAAGCGCACAGCATCAGGTTTCGCTGTGGGCGCGCAATGCCGGGCATGTATCGGGTATGCGCAAGGCGCGCGCCAATCCGCTCTATCTGGGCGATTTTCGCTTTAACGACAACTTGCAGGTTGAAGATGATTTGGGTGCGGCAATTCAAGATGCCAACCTGATTCTGTCGGTGGTACCGACTGCGGGGTTCCGTAATATTCTAAAAGAAATCAAAAAGTTAAAATCCACTCTGCCTGTCATCTGGGCACATAAAGGCTTAGAGCCGCAATCGGCCAAGCTGCCGCATGAAGTCGCGCTGGAAGAGTTAGGAAATAATCAACACTGGGGCGCGCTTTCAGGGCCCAGCTTTGCAGCCGAATTGGTGCGCGGCTTGCCTACAGCGGTGACGCTGGCGGCCAATGATGCCAATTTTGCGCTGGAAGCGGCTAATTTAATCCATGGCAACAATTTGCGCGTATATAACAGCACCGATGTGATCGGCGTCTCGGTGGGCGGCGCACTTAAAAACGTGATGGCGATTGCCGCCGGAATTAGCGACGGCATGGGGTTTGGCAACAACGCGCGTGCCGCCATGATCACGCGCGGCTTGGCAGAAATCACCCGTTTCGGCGTGGCGCTTGGCGCGAAATCCGAGACTTTTATGGGGTTGGCTGGCGTGGGCGATTTAATTTTAACCTGCACCGGACAATACTCAAGAAATAGAGAAGTCGGTTTGCAACTCGCCAGTGGTAAAGACCTGGCGGATATTCTGCAGGGCCTGGGCCATGTGGCAGAAGGCGTGAATACCGCGCGCGAGGTCATGCGGCGAGCAGAAAGTATCGGCGTGGAAATGCCCATAACCCGCGAGGTTAATCTGGCACTTACGCATGGCAAATCGGCCAAACAGGCCGTTACGGATTTGCTTGGACGAGAACAAAAATCCGAGTTACTCTAGGGTTTAGCTGCCGCCTTCAAACCCAACCTGTCGCCAGGCTTCATACAGCAACACTGCGGCGCTGTTCGATAGATTCAAACTTCTACTTTCTGGCAACATTGGCAACCGCAACCTAAACGCTGGCTCAAATTCGTTGCGGATTTCCTCAGGCAGGCCGCGCGTTTCCGGCCCAAACACAAACACATCCCCCGCTTGAAACTGCACATTAGTATAGCGCGCGCTGCCTTTGGTTGTGATAGCAAACATGCGCTTGCCTGGCATGGCTAGATTAAACGCATCCCAATTTTTGTGCAAAGTTAAATTCGCATATTCGTGATAATCCAGGCCTGCACGTTTCAGCTGCTTGTCTTCCAGCTTAAAACCAAGTGGCTCAATCAAATGTAAAGCCGCTCCCGTATTGGCGCACAGGCGAATGATATTACCCGTGTTAGGGGGGATTTCGGGTTCAAAAAGCACAATAGAAAACATAATTAAAATCTTATTAATGCAGCAAGGTACGTGCAATCACCCAGCATTCTACATGGCTTGCGCCAGCTTTTTTGAACGTTTTGGCAAGCTCGTTCAGGCTGGCACCGGTGGTCATCACGTCATCGACAATGGCTACGCGTTTGCCGCTTAAATCGCTATTTACCTTAAACGCGCCTTTGATATTTTTAACTCGTTCTTTCAACGGCAAGCTGGCTTGCGGCGGGGTGAGTTTTTGCCGAATGACACTTTTGTAATCTAGTTTTTCAGCATGGTTTTTTGTGAGCACTTTAGCAATCTCATGTGCCTGGTTAAAACCGCGTTCTTTAATGCGCGCGGGGTGCATAGGCATGGGAATCACCACATCGACCGATTCTAAAAGTATTTTATCACTTAATAATTGCCCAAATGTCTGGCTTAAATTGAGCATGCTGCCGTATTTGTAGCGTTGCATCATGGTGTCTATGGGGTATGCGTATAGAAACACGGCTTGCGTTGCATCGAAATCGGGTGGCGAGCTGATGCAGCTGCCACAGACATTGCCATCTGACGCTAACCCACATTGCGGACAACTGCTGGTTGGATGCCAGGGAAGGTCATTTAGGCATGCCCTGCAGAGTGCATGGCCACTTGTTTGGATATTGGCGGCTTCGGGAGCATCGCACAAAAGACATTTCTGCTTGAACAAAGCGTTTTTAAAAACATTAAAATTTAACAATTGATTATTTTTTAACCAGTTGTTTATAGTTTGCCTCATATTGTCTTTACAGCTTATAATTCGCTAAATAAACAGCCACATACAAAGGGTGCGTCATGCTTGAAACCAATCAAAAACCTGCTCAGGAATCCATTATAAACCTGGATTCACTCAATAAGGATGCGCTCAAAGCCTGTAAAAATGAAACAAAATCTGCGAACCGCTGGACTGTGGCTGAAATCGTCGCATTGTTTGAGATGCCGTTTAGCGATTTGATGCATCGTGCACAAACCGTGCATCGCGAGAATTTCGACCCGAACGGGGTGCAAGTAAGCACACTTTTATCAATAAAAACAGGTGGTTGCAGTGAGGACTGCGGCTATTGTCCACAAGCGGCGCGCTACCACACTGATGTGGAAAATGAGCCGCTGATGCAACTGGACGATGTGCTCGCCGCAGCGCAAGAAGCTAAAAACAATGGCGCCAGCCGCTTCTGCATGGGCGCCGCCTGGCGCAGCCCCAAGCAGAAAGATTTGGAGCCCGTACTCAAAATGATCGCCGAAGTGAAGGCGATGGGGCTGGAAACCTGCGCGACACTCGGTATGCTGAAAGAAGGCCAGGCCGCGCAATTAAAAGAAGCCGGGCTGGATTATTACAACCACAACCTGGATACCGCGCCGGAGTTTTATGGCGATGTGATTACCACGCGTACCTACCAGGACCGGCTGGACACCTTGGACAGCGTGCGCGAGGCGGACATTAACGTGTGCTGCGGCGGCATTATCGGCATGGGCGAGGCGCGTCATCAGCGCGCGGGCTTGCTGGCGCAGTTGGCAAATATGGAGCGACCGCCTGAAAGTGTGCCGATTAATCTGCTCACACAGGTAGAGGGAACGCCATTGCATGGCACTGAGGAGCTGGACCCGTTTGAATTTGTGCGCACGATTGCCGCAGCGCGTATTACTATGCCGCAAAGTTATGTGCGGCTTTCTGCTGGTCGCCAGAGCATGCATGAAGGCATTCAGGCACTCTGCTTTATTGCGGGCGCCAATAGCATTTTCTATGGTGAAAAGTTACTGACAACCGGCAATCCGGAAGCGGAAACGGATAAAGCGCTGTTTGCCAAATTAGGTATTCACCCAATTTGAATATGCTAATGGCATTACAAAATGAGCTAAGTCTGCTTTCAGATTTACAAAAAGAATTAGACCAGCGTAAAGTTGATGGTTTGCTGCGTCAGCGCAGGCTGCTGGATTCTCCGCAGGCCGAGTATATCGTCGCCAATGACAAGCAGTATTTGTCATTCTGCAGCAACGATTATCTGGGGCTGGCCAATCATCCAAAACTCATCGCCGCGATGCAAAATGCGGCAGGAGAATCTGGCGTAGGCAGTGGCGCCTCTAATTTAATCACTGGCCATCATCGCTACCATGACGAGTTGGAGAAAAAGTTGGCCAAATTCGTTGGCATGCCCGCTGCGCTGGTGTTTTCAACAGGATATATGGCCAATATCGGCGTGGTCAGCGCGTTGATGGGGCGTGACGACGCGGTGTTTTGCGATAAACTCAATCATGCCTGTTTGAATGACGGTGCGATTCTAAGCCGTGCGAATTTCCAGCGTTTTGCACACAACGATGTGGCTGTGCTGGAGAAGTTGCTGAAGGCGAGCAAGGCAAAACATAAACTCATCGCGGTGGATGCGGTATTCAGCATGGATGGAGATATTGCACCTATCCCTGATTATTTGCGCCTTTGCGAGCAGTATGATGCCTATTTATACATCGATGATGCACATGGCTTTGGCGTGCTCGGCGAACATGGCAAGGGCAGTCTAAGCCATTTCAAATTAAAGTCGCCGCGCATCATCATGATGGCTACACTGGGCAAGGCGGCAGGTGTCGCCGGTGCGTTCGTAGCAGGTGAGCAAGTGGTGATTGACTACCTGATTCAAAAGGCGCGCAGCTATGTTTACAGCACGCCGGCGCCGCCTGCGCTTTCTGCAACGCTTGCCGCATCGGTGAGTTTGATAGAGCAGGGTGATGATCTGCGTGAACATTTGCGGCATTTGATTCAAACTTTAAAAGGTAATTTAAAGCTGAAAAAATGGCAGTTAATGCCTTCTGAAACGGCCGTCCAACCTTTGGTAGTTGGCAGTAACTATGCGGCCGTTGCCCTAAGTGAGCACTTGCAAAATCAGAGCATTCTGGTGCCCGCGATACGCCCGCCGACCGTACCTGTGAACACGGCGCGGCTGCGCATTTCGCTCTCGGCAGCGCACAGTGAACAAGACGTCATTAAACTTGCCCAAGCGATAAACGAGGCAGAAAAGGTGTTGAAATTATGAGCGCGCATGTAGAGATCATCGGTCAGGGCAAGCCGCTGGTCATGATTCATGGCTGGGGTATGCACAGTGGCGTCTGGCAACCTTTGGTCAAACGGCTTTCCAAACAATACATGCTTTATCTGGTAGATTTGCCGGGCATGGGCAGCAGCCGGCCGATAGAGCCTTACCACTTGCACGCGCTGGCGGAGGAAGTCGCACAGGTGATTCCCGGTGTTTCAGATGTGCTGGGCTGGTCGCTGGGCGGCCTGGTGGCGCAGCGTATCGCGTTGAATCAGCCTGACCGTATCCGCCGCCTGGTGCTGGTAGGCTCTACACCTTGTTTTGTCAGCCGTCCCGGCTGGGAGGCAGGGGTTGACCCCGATTACTTCAATACGTTTGCGCACAACGTGAACTCGAATTACAGGCATGCCATGCTGCAGTTTCTAACGCTGCAATGCATGAAGGCAAGTGATGCCCGCAGCACCATTAAACAGTTGCGCGCGAGTTTTGATACCAAACCTACGCCCACGCAAACTACTCTACTGCGCGCTTTGCATATTCTGCTGGAATCCGACCTGCGCGAAGAGGCCAGCAATATACGCAAACCCACGCTGCTTATCCATGGTGACAGAGACACGCTCGCACCAGTGCAGGCGGCGCACTGGATGATGCAGCAGTTGCCGATGGGGTATCTGCGCGTGATGTCGGGCAGCGCGCATGCGCCGTTTTTATCGCATGGCGAGCAGTTTGTTGAAGCGCTCGACCAGTTCTTAGAGCCTACCCAGTTATGATGCCCAATATGCGGGATGAGTATTTCATAGACAAAGCGCGTGTGCGTGCCTCGTTTGATCGTGCTGCCGGTAGCTATGACGCCGCCGCAGTGCTGCAAAAACAGGTACGCGAAGAAATGTTGAGCCGTTTGGACTTGGTAAAAATCGCCCCACAGGCCATACTGGATGCGGGCTGCGGTACAGGGCACGGCAGTTTTGGCTTGCAAAAGAAATTCAGGAGTGCAGAGGTTTATTCGCTGGATATTGCGTTTGGCATGCTGCAAAAAACCAGTGCGCAGCAGCCGATTCTAAGAAAAATATTCGGCGCCAAAAACCTCATCTGCGCGGATATTGAACATCTTCCCATTGCCAGCAGCAGCATCGGCTTGGTTTGGTCTAATCTCGCTTTGCAATGGTGTAATGATCTGGATGGCGCATTTGCAGAGATGGCGCGCGTTCTGCAGCCCAATGGCCTGTTGATGTTCAGCACGTTTGGGCCGGATACCCTGAAAGAGCTGCGTGCCGCAGCCAGCAATGGCCACACGCATGTGAGCCGCTTTATTGATATGCACGACATTGGCGATGCGCTTACACGTGCTGGTTTTAGCGCACCCGTGCTGGATGTGGAGCGCTACACGCTGACTTATGACGACGTGAAAGGTGTGATGAAGGACCTGAAAGCCATTGGCGCGCATAACGCGACGAACGGCCGGGCACGCGGCTTGCAGGGCAGAGGTTTTTTGCAGAACCTGTCGGATCATTATGAAAAATTTCGTACCCACGGCAAGCTGCCCGCGACATTTGAAGTGATTTACGGGCATGCTTGGACAAAAGAAAGCAAGCCAGAATTCAGGCAGCCTGCAGGGCAGGATTTTGCCCCAATTGTTTTTACAAAACGTAAATGAAAAAAGCGTTTTTTATCACCGGTACCGATACCGGAGTGGGCAAAACCTACGTCGCCTGCGAACTCATTCGTGATTATGTCGTGCAAGGCCACAAAGTAGTTGGCATGAAACCCATTGCGGCCGGATGTGAACTTGTAGACGGCGAATGGGTGAATGAGGATGTACTAAAACTCACACAAGCCAGCAACGTCAAAGCGCCGCACGAACTCATTAATCCTTATAGTTTTAAAGCGCCCATCGCGCCGCATATTGCCGCAGAACAGGCAGGGGTTAAGATTGAAATAGCAGTAATTAAACAGGCTTTTGACAAGCTAGCCGCCATGGCCGACATTGTGATTGTAGAAGGCGCGGGCGGTTTTCTGGTGCCGCTTAATCTTCGGCAAAGCATGGCCGATTTGGCTATTGCGCTTGATATTCCGGTAATACTGGTGGTGGGGATGAAACTGGGCTGCATCAATCATGCCTTGCTGACTGCGGAAGCCATCAAAGCGCGGCAACTGGATCTGCACGGCTGGATTGCCAACCAGATTGAGCCTGGCATGGCGGTTTATGATGCAAACATTGCGGCAGTCACGCAAAAAATGGGCTCAAACTGTATGGCTAATTATCCGTATAGTTTGTGAGTGGTAATGTATGCAATGACATTCTCCGGCATCAAATAGCGCACACTGTGGCCAGTTTTCAGCCTTTCCCGAATCCTGGTTGCAGAAATTTCCAGTGGCGTAATCTTTTGCATGTGAATGTAGCCATTTGTTTTTTCTGTTAAATCATCCGGGTTTTCTGTGTAATGATCGTGCAGCAACGCTGTAAGTTCTGCGGATAACCTAGTCTGATCTGGCGCAAAATTAGGTCTTTGTACCAGAATGATATGGCAGTAATCCAACAGTTCTTGCCAGTGGTGCCAGGTATCAAGTTTTACAAAGGCATCGCTACCCATGATCAGGCACAGCGCGGCATACTCACCCAATTCCTCCCGCAGTGAAATGAGTGTATCAATCATGTAGGAAGCCCCCATGCGCGCTAGTTCTCGCATATCCAGCTTAAATAAAGGGTTGTCAGCAATCGCTAATTGCACCATCGCGGCGCGATGCTCGGCAGAAACTTCTGGTGTTGTTCTATGGGGCGGATTAGCCGACGGGATGAATCGTACCTCATCAAAGCCAAGCGCATCTGCAAGTTCTTGTGCCATGCGCAAATGGCCAAAATGGATTGGATTGAATGTGCCGCCCAAAATACCGATGCATTTTTTCATGTGAGCGATTGGCGATTTTTCTGGTGACGACGATAGTAAAACAGCAAGATCAATCCTGCGACATTCGGTAGCCACACATACCAGTGAGCCCAGGAAATGCCATCAATTTTGAAGTCATGTATCGGCCATAAAATCGGTGTCGGGAAATATGCGAAGGTATGAAATGGAAAATCCAGCACGATATGAAACGGCCATGCCAGCATGGCGAATGCAATGGGTTTGCGCCATAAAGCAACCAAGGCGATAACTGGTAAACAGATCACAAAGCTATGACCCAATGAATAGGTGGTAAAAAGCCACGCCGGAATAATTGCCACAGGAGGGGGCCCGATGTGCCAGGTACCTTGAATCATTTGCATTAACATGAATGCGCCAAATGTGATTAAATCCGGCATGACGCCGAAAAATACAGCCAGCCAGGCATAGCGTTTATAGCCAAACAGGCCGTAGCCCCAAAGCGCGTGGCTGAACGTGTCCATAGCGCGTAATCAGGCTCTTACTTGCCCATCACCCAATACGATATATTTAAGTGAAGTCAGGCCTTCCAAACCTACCGGGCCGCGCGCATGTAGTTTGTCGGTTGAGATACCGATTTCGGCGCCCAGACCATATTCAAACCCATCGGCGAACCTTGTGGAAGCATTCACCATCACGCTGCTGGAATCGACTTCACGCAGAAATTTTCTGGCATGCGTATAATTTTCAGTCACGATCGTTTCTGTATGCTGCGACGAATATTGATTGATATGCGCAATCGCCTCCTCTAACCCATCCACCAGTTTGCAGGAGATAATTGCTGCCAGGTATTCGGTGTAATAATCTTCCTCAGTTGCTGGTTTGGCTTGTTTTACCAGTGCACAGGTTTCAGCGCAGCCGCGGATTTCAACGCCATGCGAGATAAGCATATCGGCCAGTTTAGGCAACATGGTGTTCGCAACAGAACGTGCAACTAACAACGACTCCGCCGTGTTGCAAGTGCCTAGCCGCTGTGTTTTACTGTTTTCCAGGATAGGCAAAGCTTTGGTCAAGTCCGCATCGTTATCAATGTAGACGTGACAATTGCCGTCAAGGTGTTTAATCACAGGAATACGTGCATCATTGCTGATGCGCTCAATCAAGCCTTTGCCGCCGCGAGGCACGATGACATCTACAAACGCCTTCATGGTAATAAGTTCGCCCACTGCAGCCCGATCTGTGGTTTCAACCACCTGCACTGCAGATTTTGGTAACCCGGCTTTTTCCAGCCCTTCATGCACGAGCTTTGCTAGTGCCTGATTACAATGAATCGCCTCGCTGCCGCCGCGCAAAATGGCTGCATTGCCGGATTTAATGCAAAGACCCGCGGCATCTGCTGTTACATTTGGCCGTGCTTCGTAAATAATGCCGATCACGCCCAAAGGCACGCGCATCTGGCCGATTTGTATGCCGCTTGGGCGGTATTTGAAATTGCTCATTTCACCGATCGGGTCAGGCAAAGTTGCGATTTGCCGCAGGCCTTCTGCCATGGAATGGATGGATTTTTCGGTTAAAGTAAGCCTGTCCAGCATGGCGGCGTCTAAGTCGTTTGCCCTTGCGGAGTCCAAGTCCTGTTTGTTGGCAGAGAGCAAAGCAGCTTTGTTGCGCAGAATTGCATCGGCAATGTGTGTGAGCGCGAAGTTTTTGGTGTTGGTGCTGGCGCTGGCCATTAGCCGAGAGGCTTTGCGCGCTTCAGTTCCCACTTTTTGCATGTAATGTTTAATATCCATAGCCGGCATTATACTTTTTTTCTGCAAACAATGTTTCAGCGTCCTCGCACTTTAGCCAAACCGAAACATAATCTGGAGAGTTCCAGCCAGGCGTCGCCTTGCATCACGCCTTTGGCGGTTTTGTCGATATCGCACAACTTTTGTAACGCAGCTTCAAGCTGACGCAGGCTGAGCCGCGCCAGTGCGCGTTTTACCAGCGATTGCCGGTCGCCATAAATGCGTGCATTCGTCATCGCGTTCATCACATTTTCGCCGCGCATTTCTGCCTGCTTAATGCGTACCAGAGGGCGCAATAGCCACATCAGCGGGTTCATTACAGCGACCGGCTGTTCGCCTTCATCCTGCAGGCCCTGCAGAATACGCGTGGTACGCTCGACATCGCCTGCCAGTACGGCCTCGCCAAGCTGGAAAGCATCATAGCGCGAGACATTGAGCACGGCTTCACGCACGGCATCGGTACTGATTTCGCCGGCAGGGTATAACAGTGCCAGTTTTTGAATCTCCTGATGCGCAGCCAGCAGATTACCTTCGACCTGATGTGCGATGAATCCCAGCGAAACTGCATCCGTGCTTTGGCCTTGCTGTGCCAATCTGCCTGCCAGCCATTGCGGAAGCTGGTTTGGTGCAATTTCTTTCAATTCAATCAGCACGGCTGCATTCTGCAATGCACTAAACCAGGCACTGTTCTTCGCCTCGCGCTCCAGGTCTGGCAACACGACAATCGTTGTGGTGTCCGGAATTAAATTTTCAGCAAGCTCGGTTAAGGCCTTGCCGCCATCTACGCCGGGTTTCCCGCTGGGAATATAAATTTCGAGAATACGTTGTGATGAAAATAGTGAGAGCGCTTGCGCATATTGCTGGATGGTTTGCCAGTTGAAGTTGCGCTCTACAATATAACCGGTGCGCTCATCCGCACCTGCTCTGCGCGCCGCCTGGCGTATCATATCCAGGCATTCGCTTTGCGCTAAGGGTTCATCGCCAACTAGTACATACAGCGGCGATAATTGTTGTGCAAGTTGTTGTTTAAGTTGGTTTTGTTCCAGACGCGCCATGTGGGTTTATTGGCTGTTTTTTAAGGTAGATAACCTGCGCAATATTCCGCTAATGACGTCTTGTTGCATGCCCTCGTTTAAGCGCTTTTCTTCACCTTGCTTGGCCAACAGATTGGCATCGCTGTACGAGAAGTCGCGGCGTGCTTCCATGGTATGCACAGGGCTCCATAGCTCCGCGCTGGCAGGTTTAGTGCGGTAGTGCACACGGTAATACAGCTCAAATTCGTTTACTTTGCCTTTGCCACTTAAAGAAAGAATACGCTTTTCGCTCTCTTCGCCTATCATTTCCAGCAGCAGGTCTGCGTTTTCCGCACTGTCCAGCACTTTCACACCATTGGTAAGAAGCCGTTTGTTGAGATTTTTTGAGATGACCAGCGTGTTGCCTTGAATAAATATGCTGTTGAACGACATATCAGTTGTGCCGCGCAAGTGAAAGCCGCAGCCAATCAGGCTAGCAATCAAGGCAATATAAAATAATGCACGGAGGCTGAGTTTCAACATTTATCCTATCACTACGTTTACCAGTTTATTCGGTACAACGATGATTTTACGCACAGACGTGCCTTCAAGCAAAAACTTTGTCACATAAGTTTGCTCAAGCGCCATTTTCTCGATAGCTTCTTTGCTGGCTTCGCGAGAAGCCATCATATTGCCGCGTAGCTTGCCATTCACTTGAATCACATATTCTACTGTGTCCTGCACCATGGCGGTTTTATCGGCTATTGGCCAGCCAGCCTGCAGAATATGGCTTTGCGGACACAGTTCTGACCATAAGACCTGGCAAATATGCGGCACGATCGGCGAAAGCAGCAAGGTCACATTCTGCAATACTTCCTGACGTACCTGGCGTGCTGTGTTGTCGGTAGCTTCAATCTTTGCCAAAGCATTCATCAGTTCCATCACCGAGGAAATGGCCGTATTAAAACTGTGGCGGCGGCCATAGTCGTCACCCACTTTTTCGATGGTTTGATGCAGCTGCAACCGCAACTGTTTTAACTCTGCTGGCAGATCGCCCGCCTTGTAAGCGTCGATCGAACTCAAGCTTACGTGGTCGTATGCTGCTTTCCATAGCCTGCGCAAGAACCGATTTGCGCCTTCTACGCCACTGTCGGCCCATTCCAGGCTTTGCTCCGGCGGTGATGCGAACATCATAAATAAGCGAGCTGTATCAGCACCATAATTATCAATCAGCGCTTGCGGATCTACCGTGTTGCCTTTGGACTTGCTCATTTTGGAGCCATCTTTCAGCACCATTCCTTGCGTCAGCAAATTAGTGAAAGGCTCATCATTTTTAATCAGACCAACGTCACGCATCAATTTATTGAAAAAACGGGCATATAAAAGATGCAAAATCGCATGCTCAATGCCGCCTACATACTGGTCGACAGGCAGCCAGTAATTGGCGCGTTCGTCCACCATTGCGGTACCGCAGTCATGACTGGCATAGCGTGCAAAATACCAGGAGGATTCAAAGAAAGTGTCTAAGGTATCCGTCTCACGTGTGGCTTTGCCGCCGCAAGTCGGGCAGATGGTTTCGTAAAAGTTCGGGTCTTTTTTAATCGGCGAGCCGACGCCATCCATCATCACATTCTCTGGAAGCACCACCGGAAGCTGTTTCTCAGGCACTGGCACTTCACCGCATTTTGTGCAGTGGATAATCGGAATCGGGCAACCCCAATAGCGTTGACGAGAAACGCCCCAATCACGCAAGCGATATTGCGTGCGTTTTTTGCCTAAATTTTTGGCTTCTAAATCTGTGGCAATAGTATCAAAAGCTTCTTGTTGGCTCATGCCAAAATATTTTCCTTGCATCGATACTAAAACTTCATCGGCAGATTTAGATGCGTACCAATCTTTCCACAATTTATCGTCAAAATAGTAACTCTCATAATCTGACTTAGGGTACTTGAGTTTCTTTTCATCAGTAAATACTACCGTATTGTTGAATACTTGTTTAATTGGTAAATTAAACTTGTTGGCAAACTCAAAATCACGCTCATCATGAGCTGGCACAGCCATTACTGCACCCTCGCCATAGCTCGCTAGTACGTAATTCGCCACCCAAACCGGCAATTGCTCACCATTCAAAGGGTGTGTAACAAATAAACCAGTCGGCATGCCTTTTTTCTCGGCAGTAGCAACATCAGCTTCTGCCACGCTGCCGCGTTTACACTCGGCGATAAACTCAGCGAGTTTTGGGTTGTCTTTTGCAGCTAAAGTGGCCAGTGCGTGTTCTGCCGCAACAGCCACGTAAGTCGCGCCCATTAAGGTGTCCGGGCGGGTGGTATAAACTTTCAGGTTTTCATTTTGACCAATAATTGGAAACTCCACCTCGCAACCGTAGCTTTTGCCAATCCAGTTGCGCTGCATGGTTTTCACTTGCTCCGGCCAGCCATCAAGCTTGTCTAAATCGTTCAGCAACTCTTCGGCATAAGCCGTGATCTTCATGAAATACTGCGGAATATCACGCTTTTCAACCAGCGCGCCGCTACGCCAGCCGCGGCCATCAATTACCTGTTCATTGGCAAGCACGGTGCCATCAACGGGATCCCAGTTTACTGTTGAAGTCTTTTTGTAAATTAAGCCTTTTTTAAATAGCTCGGTAAACAGCCACTGTTCCCACTTGTAGTATTCCGGCTTGCAGGTGGCGATTTCCCTGTCCCAATCCACTGCCAAGCCCAGCTGTTTCAGCTGGGTTTTCATGTGTTCGATATTATTGTAGGTCCACGCCGCAGGCGCAGTTTTATTGGCGATTGCAGCATTTTCGGCGGGCAAACCAAACGCATCCCAGCCCATTGGCTGCATGACGTTATAGCCCTTCATCTTATGGAAACGGCTCAGTACATCGCCTATGGTGTAGTTGCGCACATGCCCCATATGCAGGCGCCCGCTTGGGTAAGGAAACATCGACAGGCAGTAATATTTGGGTTTGTCGCTGGCTTCTACGGCGGCAAACGTCTTATTGGACTCCCAATATTGTTGCGCCTGTTGTTCGATTTCTTTGAAGGGATATTGCTGCTGCATGATTCTGCGGAAATGAAAAGTTAAAACGAGATTATACTTGAAGGTAGGCCAGGTGCGACTAAAAAGCCAATTCTATGCGGCGCTTATTATTTAATTATTTAGCCTGCTGGAAAGAGCGCGCATTCTTGTTTGCTAGCCATTGCTCACGTTTTACAATGCCAATGGCAGAACCTTTATAGGCTTGCACGAATTCTACTTGGTTTAAATCTACCTTATTAAAATCATTGAAATATACAATCACGCGTCCATTTGGATGCGTTGCAAACCAGGGTTCAATGCTCGCTCCATTCACATTTTCTGGCGACTGGTTGAGTCTGCCCAGGAAGTTAAAAATGCCTGGGTAACGGCCCATGTAAGCGATGGGGATATTCTGTGACTCGAGCTGTTTGAGTTTTGCGCTAATCAGCCTGACATCGTAAGCATCGCCCGCGGCGCGCATGATGACAAACATTAAAGCTGTGACTAAAGTGATTGTCATCATGGCTAGTTGCGAAGTGGCACTTGTGACGGATTTCTTGGGCAACAGGTAAATTAAACCTGCCAGCAATATTGTAAACAAGCCCAACCATGGTGGAATCGTTTCAATCCAGCTGGCAAAGTGGTTCTGGTGCAGGTGAGTGTATAGCGGCAATGCAAATAAAGCCGCTCCCAGCGCAAGTAATGCGATGGAAACTGGCAGCGTCAGTGTGCGTGACGTAGAGATGCTCTTGCTGGTGTAAATGGCGACCAGCAATGCAATCGCTGGAAAAATCGGCAACACATAATGTACCTGCTTGCCGCTGATAAACGAAAAAGCCACGAAAACCGGTAATGCCCATGCGATGCAAAAACGTATGCCTGAATCAGCGGAATTGTGCTTAAACAGACCTTTCCAGAAAGCGCCCCATAACAGCCAGGGAAAAAATAACAGTGGCATCAAGACCAGATACCACCAGAATGGGCGCTTATGCGCAAACGAATCGACCATGCGGTCTGCAGCCTGCCCCCAAAAAATGGCATGCTGGTACTCGCTGCCACCATGAATCCCCGCTGGAATCGCCCAAATCAATGCGATTGCGGCTCCACCAAGCACCGAGCAAAGCAAGGGCAAATACCAGTTTTTAGCATTAGGTTTATTGTCAGCCTTCCACCAGTGAGCGAGCAAGGCTAAGGGCAGTAGTTGAAGTAAAATAGTTGGGCCCTTTGCCAGCAGGCCGCCGCCAATGGCAAGTGCCAGCAATACCCAGCCTTTGATCCCACGGTCTTGCGCTGCGATGAGCATGCCCCAGGCGCCAAGCACGGTGAAGAAGGCAATCAGCATATCGAACATCAATGCGGTAGAGAAGACAACCCAAAGGCCGCTACTAATCAGGATAAGTGAGGAGTTGTCTGTTATATTTGTTTGACCAGGCCATAGCCTGCCTGCGATTTTACGGGTAATAAAAACACTTGCTAAAGCGAATAAAGAAGGCACAAGGCGCGGCCACCAATCATTGACACCAAAAACTTTCCACCCGAGATTAATCAGCCAGAATAGTAATGGCGGTTTGTGGCTATAAGCGACATCGTTAAGGTAGGGCACCAAATAATCGCCGTTAAGCCACATGTTCCATGCCACAGTGACACAGCGCGTTTCATCAATAGGAAAGTAAGAACGGCCATTAAGGCCGAGAACAACCAAAAAGATCCATAACAATAGGATCTGAAAACGAATATTTTTTTTCATTATGCTATTGCTATGCGGTTTTTACTGGTGGCTATTTGCTTCGACCACGTCTCGATAGACGTGCCAGGTTGCATGCCCGACCACTGGCATGGTCACGATCAGGCCAAGGAAACTTGTTGCAAATCCGAAGCCGATAAGTACTACGATGCAGAAGGCCCAGAGCAGCAACGGGACAGGGTTGCGTGCGCAGGCGAGGAGACTGGCCCTGGCAGCGGTGACCGCATTGGACTTGCGGTCGACCATTAGTGGCATGGCGACAACACTGATGGCAAAGACAAAGGCTGCAAAGAGCCCCCCGACAGAAAAATAGACGAGAGTAAAGATGGGTTGTTTGAGTGTAATTACACTAAGTACAACATCGGCAAAAGTTGGCAATTCCGCATCGAAAAAGTGCGTGAAAATAATGATAGATACACGTGCCCAGATTAACAGGACAACGACTAGCAGGCCGGCAAACAGACCGATATTGGCAATGTTTGGGCGCCAGGCAGTGAGGCTGGGAACAAGTTTCGGTGGTTCTCCGAGCTCCATGCGTCGACTCAGGTCGTAGAGCCCCGTCGCGAGAAACGGGCCGAGCAGGAGGAATCCTGTTGTTAGCCCTGCAAAGAGCCCATAAGCTTCGGCAAAAACCTTATGCATCAACCATCCGGCGACTGCAAAAAATAGGCCGTAGAACAGGCTGGCGCGACCGGCGCGTCGAGTGTCTTCCACACCTGCGTGGAGCCAGTCGATGATGGCACTGGCTTTAACTCGGCGTATTGTCGGGAAACTGCCGGAAGGACTTTCAGTAACTGATTTATCGCTTTTGCTCATGGGTTTAGCCCCTTGTAAGTATTAATGGCCCCTTGTTTCAGCCGATGCTTTATCAAGGCTGTATACTATCGGAGAGATGTGCAAGATATATTACGTAAGCACCGCAAAAATATTGTTGCGAATACTGTTCATTTCACCCAAACCATTCACTTTTACATGTTTTGGCGCGCCTGCAGCGCCACTTTTAGCCCAATTTGCGTAATACTCTACCAACGGTTTTGTTTGTGAATGATAGACTTCCAAACGCTTTTTCACAGTTTCTTCTTTGTCATCTTCGCGCTGTACTAAATCTTCGCCAGTAACATCATCTTTACCCGCCACTTTGGGTGGGTTGAATTTAACATGATAGGTCCGCCCGCTTGCAGGATGAGAGCGACGGCCGCTCATGCGCTCAATGATCGCGCTGTCAGGTACATCAATTTCCACCACGTAATCAATCATCACGCCAGCCGCTTTCATGGCATCGGCCTGAGGAATGGTGCGCGGAAAGCCATCAAATAAAAAGCCGTTGGCGCAATCTGCCTGTTTAATGCGCTCACTCACCAGCCCAATAATTACTGCATCTGGCACTAAGCCGCCGCTATCCATATGACCTTTGGCCTTAAGCCCGAGAGGCGTGCCTGCTTTAACCGCGGCGCGTAACATATCGCCTGTGGAAATTTGCGGAATGTTGAATTTCTCTTTAATAAAAGTGGCTTGCGTGCCTTTGCCAGCACCAGGTGCGCCTAATAAAATTATTCTCATAAAAGCTCCTTAAATTAGGCGCTAATTATATCAGGGGAAAGCTTTTTACTCACTGCCGATTTCAGCACTTAAAGCAGATTAACATCTCACTTAATTTGCTTCGAAGCAATTTTTATTTAATTTGAATCGATAATTGTGTCTAAAAAATGAAATCAATCGTTGACCAAAACCGAGCTTTCCAGCATAATCGCGGTCTTGCAATTTTGGGCTTAACCAAAAAAGTAATGGGGTGTTAGCTCAGCTGGTAGAGCAGCGGACTTTTAATCCGTTTGTCGTGGGTTCGATCCCCGCACGCCCTACCAATACCAGCGCGGCTTAACGGAAGTTAAGCCGCGCTATTTATTTCCGCAAATACCTTACTTTTCCGCAAATAGACATTTTTAGCTAATTTAGACTATCTGGTTGGGCTTACCTTTTGCCCACGACTCTGCTTGACATAATGTTCAGTCATTTTCACTTGCCCAGTTCGTGTAATAGCTGCATAACTCATTCTTCAATGAATTTATTACATTTCATAATCTGGCGATTGCTATCAGAAAAGCTTAATTGTACGCCCAAATATTTTTCATAACTTATACCATTTTTGCATAGTCTGGCTATGCAAAATAGAGCATCAATAAACTAATATTAAGGTCTTCGTAAATTTATGTGTATTTGAAGTTTGGAGAAGCTTTTAGTCATACTTTAAATATGTTGAATTGCTGTTTTTTTTGGTGTCCGATTTGCATGATTGCTTGTGGAATTTCAATTCCTTATTGCAGACGGTCATAGACCCTCACTTCTGACCCAAAGCAGAAGTTGGTCGAATAAAGACTTTGCTCGTGCTCGATAGGTTGTAGAAATAAATTTAACGAATAGTTGCCAACAATTAGTTGGAATTTGCCTGAAAATATTTACTCAACACAAACTAAATTCGATTGTATAGTAAAGGCACATGATGCTTTTTTTTGCCATAGATGACTAGCCATAGCAGCCGTACATCCTGCATCTTCAAGCAAGCCTTGTGTGCCATCGTTATTACAAACCAGCACAATGGCATGATTAAACTCTCTGTTAACCTTCAGAACATACCCATTAAATGGTTCTAGTAGAGAGGGATCATCTACTGTAGAGAGTATTAGTAGGTCTTGATCATTTAACGTATCTGGCAAGTTTTCATAGCGTACTGTTCCTTCAACAGCGCTGCTCAATTTTGTGAGCGCAGAGGCTTTCATAAACATTTCTTCAGAGTTGTCTTTGTGACCGACAATTGCGCACCCATTTAACAGAAAAATAAAGATAAAGTAGGTGGATGAATCTTTCACTATTTTACTAAGCCCAATATACAAGTTTTTCATTCTGATCTCTTCCAGTATCAAAGTTCCAGTTTCCTATAGCAACTTTGTAAGAGTTGTCATCAATTACAATAGCCTTTGCTATGTCCGCCCAAGCGTTACCCACATTAACAATAGCTTTATCAAAGATAGCATCATAGTGCAATGGTCCCTCAGGTGTTTTGAGGTCGATGATATATTGGTTGTCAATTTTATTTAGGTCGGGATAGGTTAACCCACAATTAACAGCGACATGTCTAGCAAGTGGTACTAATTTATATCCCTCTTCTGCAATTTTATTCACCATTAAGTCAAAAGCTTTATGCCACTTATTTGTATCAGGCTTATTAGCTATGAATTCCTTTGGATAAACGGAATTCAGCATACTTGCCCACATTAAAGAGATTTCTGAATCCAAGTCACCATTTTTGCCGCACTTCCTGATACCAGATTCAAAGTGTTCCGAAATGCCTACCTTGCCAAGATTAAGGCGCTGGAAAATATAACTGTCCTGATGCATTTCGCATTTACGATGTGCTGTCTTATTTTCTGCGTATGGGCCAACTTTAAGCTCAACTATCGGGTGGATAGTCACATCAGTAATCATGTGTGCAGAATAGCCAAGTAGCCATGCAATAGCCTTACGTTTGGGTAAGCCATCTTCCATGTTTTTTATATAAGCGATACCTGCATGTATCATTTCACCGCTGTTGGTGTAATGCATCAGATCTGCCCAAGGTGCTGATTTCTTATCCGCAGTAGCTAAGTAAGGGTAGTCAGGGCTGACTGCGCCGAGTTCACAATATTTAAAGTTTCTTAACAGGCCTGAGATAATTTGTTTGGGGAAGCCTGGAATAGCTTCGAGCCGTTGAGGCTCGCGTAACATGTTGACAAGAGTAATATGAGCAAAAGCACCTGGCATTTAAAACTCCATTT
>JAKQTN010000001.1 GCA_029563075.1 Pseudomonadota bacterium | reverse complement strand
ATACGCCTTGGCTTCGCCACCGTATTTCTTTGACAGAATGGTGGTGATCGCTGCCGTTAGTGTTGTCTTGCCATGATCCACGTGCCCAATCGTGCCCACGTTCACGTGCGGCTTGGTACGTTCGAATTTGCCTTTTGCCATGATTGTTTTCCTTTAAAAATTAATATTTGTAAAAAAATCAATTATTTCTTGTTCATAATGGCTTCCGCCACGTTTCTAGGTGCTTCAGTGTAATGCTTGAATTCCATACTGTAACTGGCGCGACCCTGTGACAATGAACGCACAGTCGTTGAATATCCAAACATCTCGGCCAGCGGCACTTCTGCACGAATCACTTTGCCGGACGGACTGTCTTCCATGCCTTGAATCATACCGCGGCGTGATGACAAGTCACCCATCACATCGCCCATGTAGTCCTCAGGCGTTTCCACTTCTACCGCCATCATCGGCTCAAGCAAGACTGGATCGGCCTTACGCATGCCGTCTTTAAAGCCAATTGAGGCAGCCATTTTGAAAGCATTTTCATTCGAGTCAACATCATGGTATGAACCATCAAACAAGGTCACTTTGACATCAACCACGGGAAAGCCCGCTAAAACACCAGATGGAATGGTTTCGCGTAAACCTTTTTCAACCGCAGGAATAAACTCGCGTGGCACTGTACCGCCCTTAATCGCATCCACAAACTCAAAGCCTTTACCCGCTTCATTTGGCTCCATTTTTAGCCATACATGACCATACTGACCTTTACCGCCAGATTGCTTAACGAACTTGCCTTCAACTTCAACAGGTTTTTTAATCGCTTCACGGTAAGCCACTTGTGGCGCGCCTACGTTAGCTTCAACGCCAAATTCGCGCTTCATACGATCCACCAGAATCTCCAAGTGCAATTCACCCATCCCGGAAATAATGGTCTGATTGGTTTCTTCATCAGTCTTCACACGGAAAGATGGATCTTCTTGCGCCAAACGGTTGAGTGCAATGCCCATTTTTTCTTGGTCAGCCTTCGTTTTTGGCTCGACCGCCACGTGAATGACCGGCTCTGGGAATATCATGCGCTCCAAGATAATCTCGGTATTTAGCGCACATAAAGTATCGCCTGTAGTGGCCTCTTTCAAACCAACCGCAGCTGCAATATCACCTGCGCGCACCTCCTCAATCGGCACACGATTATTTGCATGCATTTGTACGATACGGCCAATACGCTCCTTCTTACCTTTAATCGGGTTGTAAACCGTATCGCCTGCATTAATCACACCAGAATACACGCGGAAGAAAATGAGCTGCCCGACAAATGGGTCTGTCATGATTTTGAAAGCCAAAGCTGAGAATTTTTCATCATCAGAAGCTTTCAGGAAAATTTCCTTACCATCTTCATCTTCTGCACGCGTTGGTGGAATGTCGGTTGGCGCCGGCATTAGCTCAACGACTTTGTCCAGCATGGCTTGCACGCCTTTATTCTTAAAGGCTGAACCACACATCATCGGCACGATTTCTGAAGCAATAGTACGAGTACGCAAACCTAAAAGAATGTCAGCCTCTGACAGTTCACCCTCTACCAGGTATTTATTCATCAGCTCTTCATTGGCTTCAGCAGCTGCTTCCACCATGTTTTCACGCCATTTGTCGCACTCAGCTTTTAAGTCGGCAGGAATGTCACGGTAATCAAACTTCATGCCTTGAGATGCTTCATCCCAATAAATAGCTTTCATTTTGATTAAATCAACAACGCCTTCGAATTTCTCTTCTGCACCGATAGGCACTTGCAAGGGAATTGGATTAGCTTTTAGACGTGCACGCATTTGATCGTACACCTTGAAGAAGTTAGCACCGGCGCGGTCCATCTTGTTGACAAATGCCAAACGCGGCACTTTGTATTTGTTGGCCTGACGCCACACTGTTTCTGATTGTGGCTGTACACCGCCCACCGCACAGTACACCATACACGCACCGTCCAGCACGCGCATTGAACGCTCTACCTCAATGGTAAAATCAACGTGGCCTGGGGTATCGATAATGTTGATACGGTGCTGATCGAATTGATTGGCCATACCTTTCCAAAAGCAGGTAGTGGCCGCAGAAGTAATGGTGATGCCGCGTTCTTGCTCCTGCTCCATCCAGTCCATGGTGGCTGCGCCATCATGCACTTCACCAATTTTATGGTTTACGCCTGTGTAATAGAGAATACGCTCTGTTGTCGTTGTTTTACCAGCGTCAATGTGCGCAGAAATACCAATGTTACGGTAGCGTTCAATAGGGGTTATACGAGCCACAATACTTTACCTTTGCTATCAATTCAATCTTAAATTCTTAAAGAGCGAAAAAACTAAAAAACCAATTAGAAACCTAATTAAAATCTAAAGTGCGAAAATGCCTTATTCGCTTCAGCCATACGGTGCACTTCTTCACGTTTCTTCATCGCTGAACCACGACCTTCAGAGGCCTCTACCAATTCAGCCGCTAAACGCAAGCCCATTGATTTTTCACCACGTTTACGTGCCGCATCGCGCAACCAGCGCATCGCTAAAGCGCTACGGCGGCTTGGACGCACTTCAACCGGCACCTGATAGTTAGCACCACCCACACGGCGGCTTTTCACTTCCACCAACGGACGCAAGTTAGTCAATGCAGTCGTAAACACTTCTAACGCATCTTTACCGCTTTTCGCAGTCACTTGATCAAATGCACCGTACAAAATGCGCTCTGCAACTGATTTTTTACCCCCGGTCATCAGCACGTTTACAAACTTGGAAACCTCTTGGCTTCCGAATTTTGGATCCGGCAAAATGTTGCGCTTGGGAACTTCTCTACGTCTTGGCATAATATTCTCAACTCTCTCTATATGTTTTTGCTGGCAACAGCTCTAGCAAGGCATTTCGGCCGCTTAAACTACACTTAAAGTAGCCAACTACTTGGCTGCTTTACCTTCTTTAGGACGCTTAGCGCCATATTTTGAACGTGATTGCTTACGATCTTTCACGCCAGCAGTATCCAAGCTGCCACGCACCATGTGGTAACGCACGCCCGGCAAGTCCTTTACACGACCGCCGCGTAGTAACACCACGCTATGTTCTTGCAGGTTATGGCCTTCGCCGCCGATATAACTAATCACTTCGTAGCCATTGGTCAAGCGCACCTTTGCTACTTTACGTAGCGCAGAGTTTGGTTTTTTAGGGGTTGTGGTATACACACGCGTGCAAACGCCACGCTTTTGTGGACAAGCTTCAAGTGCAGGCACTTTGCTTTTAGTAACCACTTTAACGCGTGGTTTGCGAACTAACTGGTTGATGGTTGGCATTGCCTATAACCTCTACAAAAAATATTGGCCCCATTGATGACAATAAGGCTATTCTGAAAAACCAAGCATTCTATTTAGCGCAGACAAATGTGTCAAGAGTTAAATAACTCTTAACACATTGTCGGCACAAATAATTCACTCGGCAGGTGTTTCTACAACGGTTACTTCTGCTGGTGCTTCCATGGCTTCAGAGCCGGCATTCGCTTCTAAGCTACCAGATTCAGCATCAGTAAATAACGCTTCAGCTGCCGCAGCATGAGCTGATGGCGCTGATGGTGTTAGTGCAGCAACCGCGGCACGCTTGCGCGTCTCATGATAAGCCAAGCCCGTACCTGCTGGAATCAGGCGGCCCACAATGACGTTTTCTTTCAAACCGCGCAATTCGTCGCGCTTGCCTAAAATTGCTGCTTCAGTCAGCACACGCGTGGTTTCCTGGAACGATGCCGCTGAAATAAACGAATCTGTCGACAAGGACGCCTTGGTAATACCAAGCAACACATACTCGAACTCAGCAGGACGTTTGTCCTGTGCTACCACGCGTTCATTTTCAGCCAGTACATCCGCACGTTCAACCTGCTCACCTTGAATAAAGCTGGTATCGCCGGCATCGGTAATGCGTACGCGACGCAACATTTGACGCACAATCACTTCGATATGCTTATCATTGATCTTAACGCCTTGCAGACGGTACACGTCCTGCACTTCGTCAATGACATAACGCGCCAATGCTTCACGGCCTTGCAGACGTAAAATGTCCTGCGGATCAGCCGGACCGTCGACAATCGTTTCACCTTTAGTCACTACCTGGCCATCATGCGCGGTCACGTGCTTGTCTTTAGGAATCAGGAACTCGCTCGCGTTGCCGTCTAAATCAGTAATCACCAGACGTTGCTTGCCTTTGGTGTCTTTACCGAAGGAAACAGTACCGGTAGTTTCTGCGAGCATACCTGCATCTTTTGGTGAGCGCGCTTCAAACAGCTCAGCCACACGCGGCAAACCGCCGGTAATGTCACGGGTTTTGGATGACTCTTGCGGAATACGCGCAATCACTTCGCCCACACCGACTTCCTGACCATCTTTCACCGTAATAATGCAACCTAGCTGGAACGTCACGTTAACTGATTGATCACCACCAGCGATTTTCACTTCGTTGCCACTAGCGTCCAGCAGTTTAATTTGCGGGCGCAAGCCTTTGGTCTGGCCTGCACGCTGTTTGGGATCGATCACCACCAAGGATGACAAGCCAGTGACATCATCGATTTGCTTGGCAACGGTAATGCCTTCTTCTACGTTTTCAAACTTGACCTGACCTGCATACTCAGTAATGATGGGACGCGTATGCGGATCCCATGTAGCAAGCGCTTGACCCGCTTTGACGACCTTACCATCCATTACCGTCAATGTTGCGCCGTATGGCACTTTATGGCGCTCACGCTCACGGCCATTATCATCTGCAATAATCACTTCTCCGTTACGTGAAATCACAATTTGCTCATTGCGTGAATTAGTGACATATCGCATGGTAGAGGTAAAGCTCAAGACGCCGTTCGATTTGCTTTCTACCTGGCTCACAGAGGCCGCGCGCGACACCGCACCACCAATGTGGAAGGTACGCATGGTCAGTTGAGTACCAGGCTCACCGATCGATTGTGCCGCAATCACGCCAACAGCCTCGCCCATGCTAATGAGTTTGCCGCGACCCAGGTCACGACCATAACAGGTTGCGCAAATGCCGTAACGTGTATCACAAGTCAATGCGGTACGCACTTTCACTTCATCGATACCCAGTGCGTCGATTTTTTCAACTTCATCTTCGCCCAGCAACGTACCTGCCGGATATATCACCTCCTGCGTTTCCGGATGGATCACATCCAGTGCAGCAGTGCGGCCTAAAATACGGTCATGCAAAGGCTCAACCACTTCGCCACCTTTAACCAAGGCTTTAGTTACCAAGCCATCGCTGGTGCCGCAATCCTGCTCGGTTACTACCAAGTCTTGTGTTACGTCCACCAGGCGACGTGTCAGATATCCAGAGTTCGCTGTTTTCAGAGCGGTATCAGCCAGACCCTTACGCGCACCATGAGTTGAAATAAAGTATTGCAACACGTTCAAGCCATCACGGAAGTTCGCAGTAATCGGCGTTTCAATAATGGAACCATCCGGTTTCGCCATCAAGCCGCGCATACCTGCCAACTGACGCACCTGCGCTGCAGAGCCCCGCGCGCCGGAGTCCGCCATCATGTAAATCGCATTGAACGACTCTTGTTTCAGCGCTTTGCCATCCTTATCTTTGGCTTGTTTGCCATCCGCATCCAGCACAGTCTCTTCACGCAACTGCTTCATCATGGCATCCGCCACTTTGTCGCCTGCACGGCCCCAGATATCCACCACCTTGTTATAGCGCTCACCTTGCGTCACCAGGCCGGAAACATACTGATCTTCAATTTCTTTCACTTCGGCTTCTGCCGCGCCAATCAATGCACCTTTTTCCGGCGGAACCAGCATGTCATTGATCGAAATGGAAATACCCGCTTTGGTTGCGTATGAATAACCTGTATACATCAATTTATCGGCAAAAATCACCGTTTCACGGATGCCCACTTTACGGAACGACGCATTGATCAGTTTAGAAATTTCTTTCTTTTTCAATGCCTTGTCAATCAAGCTGAACGGCAGGCCTGCTGGCAGAATTTCTGACAGCAAGGCACGACCGACGGTAGTTTCGTAGCGCGTTGTTTTTTCGGTTTTGTTACCTTCAACATCCAGTTCGTATTCTTTAATACGCACGGTAATTTTGGCATGCAGATCAATCATGTTCTGATCAAACACACGCTGCACCTCTTTCACATCGCTAAAACGCATGCCTTCGCCGCGTGCAGCCACTTTGTCTCGCGTCATGTAGTACAAGCCCAACACGATATCTTGTGATGGCACAATGATTGGCTCACCGTTGGCTGGTGATAACACGTTATTAGAAGCCAGCATCAAAGTACGCGCTTCCATTTGCGCTTCCAGGCTCAATGGCACGTGCACCGCCATCTGGTCACCGTCAAAGTCGGCGTTGAATGCCGCACAAACCAGCGGATGCAACTGAATGGCTTTACCTTCAATCAGGATAGGCTCAAATGCCTGGATACCCAAACGGTGCAAGGTAGGCGCACGATTCAACAGCACCGGATGTTCGCGGATAACGTCCTCGAGAATATCCCAAACCTCTGGACCTTCCTCTTCCACTTTTTTCTTGGCGGCTTTAATCGTAGTCGCTAAGCCCAATACTTCAAGTTTGTGGAAAATAAACGGTTTGAATAGTTCCAAAGCCATTTTTTTCGGCAAACCGCATTGATGCAATTTTAAGGTAGGCCCAACCACAATCACGGAACGACCAGAGTAGTCCACGCGCTTGCCAAGCAAGTTCTGACGGAAGCGACCGCCTTTACCTTTAATCATATCTGCCAGCGATTTCAATGGGCGCTTGTTGGCGCCTGTCATCACTTTGCCGCGACGGCCGTTGTCCAGCAACGAATCCACCGCCTCTTGCAGCATACGTTTTTCGTTGCGCACAATTATTTCTGGCGCTTTTAGCTCTAATAATCTTTTGAGACGGTTGTTACGGTTAATTACGCGACGATACAAATCGTTCAAATCTGAAGTCGCAAAACGGCCGCCATCCAACGGTACCAATGGACGCAGTTCAGGTGGCAATACTGGCAGGATTTCAAGAATCATCCACTCTGGTTTAATGCCAGATTTTTGGAAGGCTTCAAGGACTTTAAGGCGCTTAGCGATCTTCTTGATTTTAGCCTCAGAGCCAGTGTCGCCTAAATCCCGGCGCAAGACTTCAATCTCGTTATGAATGTCCATGGTACGCAATAATTCACGCACCGCTTCTGCGCCCATGACCGCATTGAATTCGTCACCGTATTCCTCGACCTTGGCCAGGTAGTCATCTTCTGTCAGCAGCTGGCCGCGGGTAAGCGGCGTCATGCCTGGATCCACCACGATAAATGCCTCGAAGTACAGCACGCGTTCGATGTCGCGCAAGGCAATATCCAGCACCATGCCTAAACGGCTTGGCAAGCTTTTCAGGAACCAGATGTGCGCGACCGGACTGGCCAGTTCGATATGTCCCATGCGCTCGCGGCGCACTTTAGACAACGTGACTTCCACACCGCACTTTTCACAGATAACACCGCGATGTTTCAGGCGTTTGTATTTGCCGCACAAACACTCGTAATCCTTGATTGGGCCAAAGATTTTTGAGCAGAACAAGCCGTCACGTTCGGGCTTGAAAGTACGGTAGTTAATGGTTTCTGGCTTCTTCACTTCGCCATATGACCATGAACGGATTTTTTCAGGTGAAGCGAGCGCGATCTTAATCGCGTCAAACTCTTCTTCTTTGGTTACCTGCTTAAATAAATCTAATAGAGCTTTCATGTGAATTCTCTCCTTAATTTCTGTCTAGGTCGATGTCGATAGCGAGCGAGCGAATTTCTTTCACCAACACGTTAAACGACTCTGGCATGCCAGCATCGATTTTGTGTTCGCCTTTAACAATATTTTCATACACTTTGGTACGGCCGTTCACGTCATCCGACTTCACTGTGAGCATTTCTTGCAGGGTGTAAGATGCGCCATAAGCTTCAAGGGCCCACACCTCCATCTCACCGAAACGTTGACCACCGAATTGCGCCTTACCGCCCAATGGCTGCTGCGTCACCAATGAGTATGGACCCGTTGAACGCGCGTGCATCTTGTCATCCACCAAGTGATGCAGTTTCAACACGTGCATATAACCCACAGTCACAGGGCGCTCAAATGCCTCGCCCGTTCGGCCATCGAACAATTTCACCTGTGTCTTGCCTGCAGAGAATTGCAATTGTTTGGTACGCGCATCGTTATCAGGGAAAGCCAAGTCCAGCATCGCTTTAATATCAGATTCTGCCGCGCCATCAAACACGGGGGTCGCAAACGGCACGCCGTCTTGTAAATTGCGTGCTAATTCCAGTACTTCACTGTCTGTGTAAGACTTGATGTCTTCTTTTTTGCCAGTGCTGTCGTTGTAGATCTGCTCCAAGAATTTGCGGATTTCCGCAACTTTGACTTCCGATTCAAGCATTTCCTGAATACGCAAGCCAAGCCCTTTAGCAGCCCATCCCAAATGCACTTCCAGAATCTGACCGATGTTCATCCGTGATGGCACGCCCAGCGGGTTCAGCACGATGTCCATTGGAGTACCATCTGCCATGTGCGGCATGTCTTCCACCGGCACGATCTTAGAAATCACACCTTTATTACCGTGACGGCCTGCCATTTTGTCGCCAGGCTGAATACGGCGTTTTACAGCCAAGTAAACTTTGACCATTTTTTGTACGCCTGGCGGCAATTCGTCGCCTTGCGTCAATTTACGTTTTTTCTCGTCAAACTTACTATCAAAGCCTACTCGCGCTTGGCTCAGACTATCTTTTAATTGCTCCAGTTGGCGTGCAGCTTCTTCGTCACTCAAACGAATGTCAAACCAATCGTAGCGACCGACAGAATCCAAATATTGAGCGCTTAAAGTTTCGCCTTTTTTCAGCTTGTTAGGGCCGCCAGTGGCTACCTTACCTTCCAGCAGACGGCGGATACGGCCAAACGTATCATCTTCCACGATGCGCATCTGGTCAGCCAGATCCTGTTTGTAATGCGCAAGCTGGTCATCAATAATCTGCTGTGCACGCGCATCACGATCGATACCTTCGCGCGTGAATACCTGCACATCAATCACGGTACCACTCATGCCTGAAGGCACGCGCAATGACGTATCTTTCACATCTGAAGCTTTTTCACCAAAAATCGCGCGCAGCAATTTTTCTTCTGGCGTAAGTTGCGTTTCACCTTTCGGTGTCACTTTACCCACCAACACATCGCCCGCCTCGACCTCTGCACCAATGTAAATAATGCCGGACTCATCCAGACGACCCAGCATGCGCTCGCTTAAATTAGAGATGTCTTGTGTAATCTCTTCAGCGCCCAGCTTGGTATCGCGCGCCACTACCGATAATTCTTCGATATGGATTGAGGTATAGCGGTCATCCGCCACTACGCGTTCTGAAATCAAAATCGAGTCTTCGTAGTTATAGCCATTCCATGGCATAAAGCCTACCAGCATGTTCTGACCAAGCGCCAGCTCGCCCATGTCGGTCGAAGCACCATCGGCAATAATGTCGCCACGTTGCAGACTGTCGCCCACTTTAACCAGTGGACGCTGGTTAATGTTGGTATTTTGATTGGAACGTGTGTATTTAGTGAGGTTGTAAATATCCACACCCACTTCGCCGGCTTTGGCTTCATCATCGTTCACGCGAACCACAATACGTCCAGAGTCCACGTAATCCACCACACCGCCACGACGCGCTTGCACTGTTGTACCGGAGTCAATCGCCACGGTGCGCTCAATACCTGTACCTACTACAGCTTTTTCTGCACGCAGGCATGGTACTGCCTGACGCTGCATGTTGGCGCCCATCAATGCGCGGTTGGCGTCATCGTGCTCCAGGAATGGAATCAGCGAAGCTGCAACCGACACGATCTGACTTGGCGCAACGTCCATATACTGCACGCGCTCCGGCTGTGTCATGGTGAATTCGTTATGATAGCGTGAAGAAATCAGGTCTTCTTTGAACAAGCCCTTGGTATCCAGTTCCGTATTAGCCTGCGCAATCATGAACTGGCTTTCCTCGATCGCAGACAGATAATCAATCGTGTCTGAAACCTTGTTGCCTTCAACGCGGCGATATGGCGTTTCCAGAAAACCGTATTGATTAGTGCGCGCAAACAAGGCTAACGAGTTAATCAGACCAATGTTCGGGCCTTCCGGCGTTTCAATCGGACACACACGTCCATAGTGGGTTGAGTGTACGTCACGTACCTCAAAGCCTGCACGCTCGCGTGTTAAACCGCCTGGACCTAATGCAGAAATACGACGTTTGTGCGTAATTTCTGAGAGTGGATTGGTTTGATCCATAAATTGTGAGAGTTGACTTGAGCCAAAAAATTCACGAATCGCACTAGAAACTGGTTTCGCATTGATTAAATCATGCGGCATCAAATTATCAGATTCGGCCTGGCTTAAGCGTTCCTTTACCGCACGCTCTACGCGCACTAAACCGGCACGGAATTGATTCTCGGCCAATTCGCCCACTGAGCGAATACGGCGGTTACCCAGATGGTCAATGTCATCGATCTCACCACGGCCATTGCGCAACTCAAGCAGCACACCAATCACAGCCAGAATATCGTCATTCGACAGCACGTTTGCGCCTTGATCGCCTTGTGCACCCACACGCTCGTAGAATTTGCGCATCCAGTTGGCGCTGCGATCCTCCTGCTTAGCTGGATAGGCGCGGCGGTTGAATTTCATGCGGCCAACCACAGATAAATCGTAGCGATCTTCATTAAAGAACAAGCCGTTAAATAAAGCTTCTACGGCCTCCTCTGTCGGCGGCTCGCCTGGGCGCATCATGCGGTAAATAGCCACGCGCGCACTATACTGGTCCGGGATTTCATCAATACGCAGGGTTTGCGAAATAAAATCACCATGATCCAGATCATTGGTGTAAAGCGTGTTGATTTGACTTACTTTCGCTTCAATTAACTTTTCGATTAAGGTTTCGGTAATTTCATCGTTGGCATTTGCGATGATTTCGCCGGTTTCTTTATCAACAATATTACTTGCTAGCGCACGACCCATAATAAAATCGGTCGGCACTGTAATTTTAGTCACACCCGCTTTTTCAATATCACGGATATGTTTGACCGTGATGCGCTTATCTTTAGCCACCAGCACATTGCCGGCTTTATCCGTAATATCAAACTTGGCCACCTCGCCACGCAAGCGATCCGCTACCAATTCAAACTCCACGCCTTTAGGGCCAATATGGAATGTATCAGTATCGTTAAAAGTCTCCAGAATTTGTTCCGGAGTATAGCCTAACGCCTTCAACAAAATCGTCACCGGCATTTTGCGGCGACGATCAACACGGAAATACAAGTAATCTTTAGGATCAAATTCGAAATCCAGCCATGAGCCACGGTAAGGAATAATCCGTGCTGAGAACAGCAATTTGCCGGATGAGTGTGTTTTACCACGGTCGTGCTCAAAAAACACGCCCGGACTGCGATGCAATTGCGAAACGATGACACGCTCGGTGCCGTTAATCACAAATGAGCCGTTTTCAGTCATCAGCGGCAATTCGCCCATGTACACTTCTTGCTCTTTTACCTCTTTCACGGTAGGCTTGGAAGCCTCTTTATCCATGATCGTCAAACGCACTTTTACGCGCAGTGGCGCCGCATAAGTCAAGCCGCGCTGCTGACACTCTTTCACATCAAACGGCTCACTGCCCAATTGATAGCTCACATAATCCAAACGTGCGTTGCCAGAATGGCTGACAATTGGGAATACTGAACTGAAAGTCGATTCCAAACCATCATTTGTGCGTTTGTCTGCCGGGATATCTGCTTGTAAAAAAGCCTTGTAAGATTCAAGCTGCATCGCGAGCAAGTATGGTACTTCTTGCACACTTTCGCGTTTGGCAAAACTCTTACGAATGCGTTTTTTTTCGGTAAAGGAATAGCTCATAGCGTCTCCTGATATTTTGAGGGTAGAAGACAAAACACTTTTCATCCACTGCAATGTTTTGATTTCTAACATCAAAGATTACTCATCTTTAAAGTTAAAAAAGTTACAATTTGTTACAAATAGTGCAATCTACAAACGGCGAAGGCTGACGGTCTCCCGTCAGCCCAGCCACATTCAAATGAATGAATTATTTGATTTCGCCAGTTGCACCGGCTTCAATCAATTTTTTCAGTGCTGCATCAGCATCAGCTTTGTTTACGCCTTCTTTAATGGCTTTTGGAGCGCCATCAACTAAGTCTTTTGCTTCTTTCAAGCCAAGCGCAGTCAATTCGCGAACGGCTTTAATCACGTTCACTTTCTGATCGCCTGCTGACAACAGAATAACGTTGAATTCAGTTTGCTCAGCCGCAGCAGCTGGAGCCGCTCCACCTGCTGCCGCACCTGCCGCTACTGCTACTGCCGCAGCTGATACGCCAAATTTTTCTTCGATTTCTTTAATCAATGCTGTTAAATCCAGCACTGACATGTTACCTACTGCATCTAAAATATCTGCATTTGAAATTGCCATTTGAATATTCCTTTAAATTAAATAATGTAGCTGATGAATTAAGCTGCCTTAGCATCACGAACTGCCGCAAGCGCACGTGCAAACTTGGTTGGCATTTCGTTGAGCGTACGCGCAAATTTTGCGAGCAATTCATCGCGGCTTAATGTGGACGCCAAGGCCTGAACACCAGCGGCATTCATCACTTGGTTTGGCATTGCGCCTGCTTTAATCACGAACTTGTCGTTTGCTTTAGCAAAGTTGTTCATCACTTTTGCCGCAGCAACTGGGTCGGCAGAAATGCCGAACACCAACGGGCCAACCATATCGTTTGCCAAAGCTGAAAATGCTGTGCCATCCACAGCACGGCGTACCAGCGTGTTTTTCAACACACGGAGGTACACACCTGATTTTCGAGCTTCTGCACGCAATACGGTCATATCTGACACGCCCATGCCACGATACTCAGCAAGAACAATTGCTTGCGCTTGTGCAACTTGTGCACTAACTTCAGCAACTACTGCTTTTTTCTCTGTAAGATTTAGACTCAAAGTCTTTTCTCCTTCCGTTAATAAAGCGCAGTATCTTTCAACACCGCACCGCTCACGGCGTCCTTATTCAGGCAGTTCAACATATCCTGTGTCGGGTTTCGCCATCTGCGTTGGCTTCACGATGTAGAGAACAGAGGCCTGAGGACAAAAACGTCTTCCTTCACCCATCCACTCACCGCTGCAATTAAATCCTTTCGGATACCAACGGTCTTTGATGCTCTTGCTGTTTTAACATTCTAAACAGCAAGCCCAAAGTTCTTGTTCTAAGCCACTCTTTGGTGGCTTAGTAAATCTTATGCAATACTTGTTTGATCAACACGGACGCCAGCACCCATAGTGCTGGAAACCGATATTTTCTTCAAAAACACACCTTTAGCCGAAGCCGGTTTAGCTTTGGCCAGCGCATCGACCAAAGCTGCCAAGTTGCCTTGCAACTGCTCTACCGTGAAAGATGCACGACCAATCGTGCAATGCACGATGCCGCCTTTGTCTGTACGGTATTGCACCTGGCCTGCTTTTGCGTTTTTAACTGCAGTCGCTGCATCCGGCGTTACTGTGCCCACTTTCGGGTTCGGCATTAAACCGCGCGGACCCAGCACCTGACCCAGCGTGCCGACAATACGCATCGCATCTGGCGTTGCAATCGCCACGTCAAAATCCAGCATGCCAGCTTTAACCTGCTCAGCCAAATCTTCAAAACCGACGATATCCGCACCAGCCGCTTTGGCAGCTTCAGCTTGCGCACCTTGCGCAAACACCGCCACGCGCGTGACTTTACCTGTGCCATTTGGCAGCACGATCGCACCGCGGACGAGCTGGTCTGATTTACGCGCATCAATACCAAGATTGATTACCGCATCTACAGATTCGTTGAATTTTGCAGTTGCGCCTTCTTTTACCAGGCTCAAAGCTTCTGGCACTGGATAAAGTTTGTTGCGATCAATTTTTGCGCGGAGCGCATTAATTCTTTTAGCCATGTTATGCACCCTCCACTTCAATACCCATGCTGCGAGCGCTGCCAGCAATGGTGCGCACCGCTGCATCCATGTCTGCCGCCGTTAAATCAGGCATCTTGGTTGTTGCGATTTCTTCCGCTTGTTTGCGGGTAATTTTGCCAACTTTGTCCGTATGTGGACGTGGCGAACCTTTGTCTATTTTTGCTGCTTTTTTGATCAGAATCGTCGCTGGCGGCGTTTTCATCACAAACGTGAAGCTCTTATCAGCAAATGCTGTAATCACAACCGGAATCGGCAAACCAGGCTCAACACCTTGCGTTGCAGCATTGAATGCTTTACAGAATTCCATAATATTGAGACCACGCTGACCCAATGCAGGGCCTACCGGTGGACTAGGATTGGCTTTGCCTGCAGGAATCTGCAGCTTGATATAACCAATGACTTTCTTTGCCATAATTTTCTCCTGTGGGTAATATCGCTTTAACTCAATAAAGCTCCCCGTTTAATAAATACCGCTTAAAAACTTCTATTACTATTTTTTACAACTAAACTTCTTTTTCGATTTGGCTGAAATCCAGCTCCACTGGTGTCGCGCGGCCAAAAATCACCACAGAAACACGTAACTTGCTTTTCTCGTAGTTGACTTCCTCTACAGCGCCTGAGAAATCTTTGAATGGCCCATCAATCACACGCACTGACTCACCCTTTTCAAAAGTGAGTTTTTGCGTCGGGTTAGACTTGCTGTCATCCATACGCTGTAAAATGATTTCAACTTCTTTATCTTTGATCGGCGTCGGCTTTTGAGCGCTGCCGCCAATGAATGACGTGACACGCGGCGTACTTTTCACCAAGTGCCAAGTGTCGTCGGTCATGTTCATCTGCACTAGCACGTAGCCAGGGTACAGGCGGCGTTCTGAAATGGTTTTCTGACCACCCTTCATCTCAATTACCTCTTCAACCGGCACTAGAATTTCGCCGAATTGATCCTGCAAACCTGAACGTGCAATACGCTCCTCGATTCCAGCTTTCACGGATTTCTCCATGCCAGAAAAAGCTTGGACTGCATACCAACGCATACTCATTAAGCACTCCGTCCCATTAACCATTGCACCATATACGCGAAACCAATATCCACCACTGCCAGAAAGGCCGCCACAACCACAACCAGCACAAATACGGCTATCGAAGTCTGTATGGTTTCTTTTCTTGTCGGCCAAACGACACGTTTCGCTTCAGCAACAGATTCACCAATAAACACCAGTGCAGTTTGACCTAACGGCGTTGTCCATAGCACGGCAATAGCCGCGCCGAACCCTGCCAACATAGCAAGTATGCGCAACACCAAGGCTTTATCTGCAAGAACATAAAAGCCAGCAATGCCAGCTGCTAACAGCAGCGCGGACAATACTAGCTTAATTTTATCAATCATATGTTGGTCTTAACTTTTCGCTCAGCCCAATCCAATCAGGCTGATATTTAATATTTGGCAGGCCAAGAGGGTCTCGAACCCCCAACCCTCGGTTTTGGAGACCGATACTCTACCAATTGAGCTATTGGCCTATTAACTTTTTATCTTTCAACTGCAAAAAGCTACGCTGGGTTGTAAGCGTAGCTTTTGCATCATTCATGTTTATTCAATAATCTTAGCGACCACACCGGCACCAACAGTACGGCCACCTTCACGAATCGCGAAGCGTAAGCCTTCTTCCATCGCGATTGGCGCAATCAGGGTCACAGTGATGGAGACGTTGTCGCCCGGCATTACCATTTCGGTACCTGCTGGCAACTCTACCGCA
>JAKQTN010000054.1 GCA_029563075.1 Pseudomonadota bacterium | reverse complement strand
GCATCTTTGCTCTTGCCGCGGGCGGTTTTTCTTCCGTTGCGGCAGAAGATAATCTTTTGACTATCCCGCCGGTGCAGGCTGTATCTGTCGCGCTTTACGATTCCGGAGATGCGCACATTGACACATTTGCGCTCAATGAAGAGCATGGCGTTTATCTCTTTGGCGCAAACGGCATTGAAACCGGAACGCTGTCAGACGCGTCTGCATGGACGGTGTGTCAAGCTTCGCGTACATGGCAAGACAAAGTTGATATTGCGCATACTGTTGTTGAGAACGGTATATTGAACGCGCTTAATTATCGCCTGAGCCAATACACCGATTCCGAAATTATTGATGCAATAACCAACATTGACGCGTTTGCGATTGCTGTTGATATGAAAGCGCTGGAGCTTATCTATACGGATTTAGCGAATAGCGGATTCAATCAATTGTATCAAACCAAGGCAACAGAATACGCGCGCCGATATGCAGCTGAACTGCGATCCGCGATTCAGCGGATTAACATCAATATCGATGGCAGCGCAAAAGATCCAAATCGCATCGTAACGCAAGGGATGTTGTCAAGATGAAGATTGATACTATCTCAGTGCCGCGCACAAATTTGCGATTTTCGGTCAGCGCATCTGCCATGAAAAAAATCGGTGATGACGCCGTCCGCATGATGATAGACAGAACCAAGAAAGGCATCGACATTGATGGCATGCCATTCGCTTCATATTCGCCACAATACATCAAATACAAAGGCAAAGCCGGTCGCGTTACTGAGCCCGTTAATCTGCAATTCAATGGCGAAATGCACCGCTCAATGGTGGTATCGGCTACGAACAATAATGCCAATATCAGTTATGGTGATCGCCAGCGCGCATTGATTGCATTATATCATCAAACCGGGAACGGTCAACCGCAGCGCAAGCATTTTGGCCTTACATCGGAGCAAGCGCGGCGTATTATGGATATGCTCACGACGGCAATTCGCAAGGCGGTGAAAAGTGGTAAATAAAAT
>JAKQTN010000038.1 GCA_029563075.1 Pseudomonadota bacterium | reverse complement strand
TTCCAGAGAGGCGATTTCTTGCAGATTGGTCAGTTTATTTAATACTGCTGTGTAGCCCGGTATCAAGATACGAACATCCACTCCAAGTTTTTGTAAAGCAGCAGGTAATGAGCCACTTACATCGGCCAAACCGCCCGTTTTAATGAGTGGAAAAACTTCAGACGTGACAAATAAAATTCGCAAAATATACTTTCATAAAACACTCCCTATAGGATGGAATTTCTAACTTAATAACGCTTAAACAACATTACTTCAATAATGCCTGAATTATAAAAAATTTGCTTATTAAAAATAGCGCTTCACTAATTTAGCATCTGATTTTAGCACTTAGAACTACGCCTGGCCTCTGCGCATTGTGCCAGCATTGTCTGCATTGCCACCACCAGCACTAATAGAGGTATGTAACACCGCGGGTACTGGCTGTTGTAACAGGGTATACAAGTTAATGAGATTGCGACGATAAAGCTGATCAAAACTCGCAACACTGTCTGATGAGTTGTAATCGCCAAACCACCAAAACCAATCAGAGCCTTCACAAATCGCCAGTTGACGTTCGCAAGCCACTCGTTGCTCAGCAGCGATACCATTTTTGGCCAGCACACTATCGTAAACTTTTTTTGCTTCGCAGAGCAAATCCCAGGCTAAATTCTTGTCTTTACTGCCTATCCAAGTGCTAAAAGTACCATACACCCAACTGCCTGCCGCCACTTGCGGTAAAACAGGGGCGGATAATCCCTTAGTTTTGTATTGCTTGGATTGATACAAATCAACAATATCGCTGAAAGTAGTCATTTCGATATCTGGGTGATTTGTCAGCGCCTCATAAAGCTCGCTTAAGAAATAATAACCATTGTATGGATAATATTCCCAAGCATTTTCGCCATCTAAAATAACGCTTACCACTTTGGATCTATTATCCTTATCACCTTGTGCGCTTGTCTGATGGATATACTCTAAGTTTTGAATAAAATCCTTCACTGCATCGCCAGTATGCATCTTTGCATACTCAAAACCGATTTTATCCGAAAGATTATCATCTCTAAAAAAACATAATATGTCTTGCTTGCAATTCGTAACACGATAAGGCTGATAGAGATACTCATTTTTATCCGTCACGCTTAATTGCGATTTTAGCAGGCTATTTGCCAACACGCCCTGCCCTGTAGCAGCCCATTCCACGCCATGTTCAGCCATTATAGACAATGCTGCGTTAGACACTCCACCTTCTGCAGGCCACATTCCACGCGGTTCTTTACCAAAAAGGCTTGAATGATATTTTTTAGCTTGGACAACATGCGCTACTGCACGATTTTGACCATCTGCATATTTAGCATATTTAGGTAAAGGTGCATATGGCATAGCGTCCAGCGTAGATTTAAAATCAATCAGCAAGGGCAAAATTGGGTGGTAGTAAGGCGTAGTAGAAATTTCAATTTGTTTGCGCTGCATAAGCGCTTTATAGCGTGGAATCAACCCTGAAATTGTCTCACCGATGATATTAAATAATTGTTGTCGCTCCTCAAATGTAAATAGAACGCCCTTATTCATCAGTGCTTGAATCACAGTATTGCTGCGTCGCAGACTCTCGCCGCACCAAGCCAAGTGGTACCACACCAATAAGTCAGCTTTGTATTGCGGAGTTAAATAATGAAAATTATCACAAGCCATCGGCTCAACCAGCTGATAAATCTGCAATAGCCGCTGGTAGTGCGGGAAAGGGCTCAACATCTTTTCATGATGACTCTTGAAACAACTTTTCACAGTTAAGTGGCACTCATCAAGACTCATCTCTGCCAGATTTGGTTTTACCAATAAAGCTAATAACGGATCACGAATAGCCTTCTGTTTGAATTGGCTGCTGTAATCTTCAAGCTGCTCGAGCAAAATTGGTACGAAATTAAAGGTGGCACGCGCTCTAGGATGCGTTTCAAGGTGAAACGCCATATCGCTGTAATCTTTGATTGCATGCAGGTACGTCCAAGGCAACACATATTCATTGCTGACAGTGTCGCGGTAGTCTGGTTGATGCATGTGCCAATAGAGGTTGAGGTAAAGCTTGGGACGATGTGCTTTCAAATTAATTCACAATCTTAATAATAAACATTAATAATAATTATTAACTACTTTTTTTTAAATTAATAATATTAAATTCCTCTGTACAAATCTTGTCCCAGCATATCGGGGGTCACTAATACAATGCCATTTTCAGACACGTGGAAACGTTTCGCATCCACAGCCAAATCTACACCGATTTGCATACCTTCCGGAATAACACAACCACGGTCAATGACCACGTTTTTGAGCACCACATGTTGATTGATTGTTACTTTAGGCAAAACAACTGCGCCATTTATTCTGCAGTAACTATGTATACGCACGTCAGAAAATATTACTGAATCATCTACACTCGAACCGCTAACGATACAGCCCCCAGAAACCAATGAATCCGTTGCCCCACCTTTCCTACCTTCATCATTAAATACAAATTTTGCAGGTGGTAACTGTTCTTGATAAGTCCAGATTGGCCAATCTCTGTCATACAGGTTAAGTTCAGGGATTACTCTTGTGAGTTCCATATTGGCTTCCCAATAAGCATCGATGGTACCCACATCGCGCCAATAGTAATTGCCATTTTTAGCGCCTACACAACTATCCGTGAAACGGTGTGCTTGTACTTTATATTTTTTAATCAAGTAAGGGATGATGTCGCCACCAAAATCGTGACTGGATTTTGGATCACCTGCATCACGTATCAACTGCTCGTATAAAAATTTAGCATTGAATATATAAATGCCCATGCTGGCAAAAGCTTTGGTAGGGTCCCCTGGCATATGTTTTGGGTCAGAAGGCTTTTCTGCGAACTCAATAACCCGGTCGGTTTCGTCCACTGCCAGCACACCAAAGCCTTTTGCATCTTCCAAAGGTACGTTAATACAAGCCACTGTCATGTCTGCGTTGTTTCTAGCATGCGTTGCAAGTATTTTGCCATAGTCCATTTTATAGATATGGTCGCCAGCCAATACCAAAATATACTCCGCGCCACCTTCGCGCAACAAATCAAGATTTTGATAGACCGCATCCGCGGTGCCTTTGTACCACTCTTCCGATATGCGTTGTTGTGCAGGAATAATATTTACATACTCATTAAATTCACCACGTAAAAAGCCCCAGCCGCGCTGAATATGCTGAATCAGACTTTGCGCTTTGTATTGGGTTGCCACGTTAATGCGACGAATGCCAGAATTAATGCAATTCGAAAGCGGAAAATCGATAATTCGATACTTGCCGCCAAATTGTACTGCTGGCTTGGCGCGCCAATCAGTTAAGCTCTTCAAGCGACTACCTCGACCACCTGCAAGGATAATAGCAGCAGTATTTTTGGTTAATGTACTTATAAAACGATCTGAATGCTGATCCATTGGTTGATTCTGTGGCATGATGCCCTCCTAAGATATGATGAACATTAGTATTAACTAGCTGGGCGAACTAGTATTAATTTACGTTTAACTACATTTGTTGTACATTATAATCAGCTTAAAGCACTATAATCTAGCTAAAATTGCGTTGATTGAAATAAAAATATTCTTATTAAGAAATTGAGGGGAAAGTGTCTTGGCAAAATCCACAACAACTCCAACAAAAACAGGCGATAAACCTGTCGCAAAGTCAAAAGTTATAGGCGATGCTTTACGTCTGATCTTAAAGGCCAAGCATCACGACCCGTTTAGCTTTTTGGGCTTACACAACATTGACGATGCGTTTATTTACCGCACATTTCTGCCTCAAGCCTCTGAGGTTTTTATTAACGTAAAAAACAAATGGGTCGCATTAGAAAAAACGCATCCAGATGGCTTATACAGCCTAGAAAGCAAAACAGCACTTGCAACACCTTGCTTACTCAAAATTACCGTCGGTGAGCATAACTACGAAACGCACGACCCTTACACATTCACTTCAACTTTGACGCAAGATGAATTGTATTTATTCGGCGAAGCTCGTTTAATGCAAGCTTATAAAACGCTTGGCGCGCAATGTATGACGCAAGATGGTGTGACAGGCGTGCGTTTCGCAGTATGGGCACCAAACGCTGAGCGTGTTAGCGTTATCGGCAGTTTTAACAATTGGGACGGTCGAGTTCACTCCATGCGCACGCACGGATCAAGTGGGGTATGGGATATTTTTATTCCCAACATCACCACGCATGACACCTATAAATTCGAGATTCGCAACCGCCACTCTGGGGCGATTTTAGTTAAAACAGACCCTTATGGCTTTGAGTTTGAGCCGCGCCCTGGCAGTGCAGCAAAAATTAGCACTAGCTACCATCAGTGGGAAGATAAACAATGGTTAGCATCACGCAAAAATCGTGATTGGTTACATGCGCCCTTCAATTGCTACGAAGTACATTTAGGCTCATGGCAGCGCAATGAAGAAGGTCACTTTTTGACTTATCGCGAGCTGGCTAAAACACTAGTACCTTATGTTGCTGAGATGGGCTATACCCATGTTGAATTAATGCCAATTTCAGAGCATCCATTGACCGAATCCTGGGGTTACCAAACTACTGGTTATT